>DATJGE010000047.1:0-2321 GCA_035495295.1 Nitrospira sp.
GACCAAACACGCTTATTCGCATTCGAGCCTCCTCAAGAAATGCCGAGTTGCTGTGCATTGACATAGGACGCTTCCCCAGCCGCCACATCGGCCGATCGCGCATCCGGGTGTTCACGCTTGTCCTTCCACCGCGTGCGGGCCGCCTCACAAGCCTGGATGAATGAGGCGGCGACGGGTGCCCACCCGAACTGCGTCCTGACTTTTTCCGCAGCCGCCTCGCCGAGTCGGCAAACACGGGGTCGATCACGGAGAAGCTGCACGACGGCGTCCGCAAACGCGTCCGGCTCGTCCGCTACGAGGGCGTCCGTTCCGTTGACGATCGGCAGTCCCTCGACGCCGATCGAGGTGGAGACGACGGCTTTTTCCATCGCCATGGCTTCGAAGACTTTCAGTCGGGTGCCTCCGCCAATTCGGAGCGGGATGACATACACGGCGGCCCGTTCAAGATACGGGCGCACATCGTCAACCTCGCCCGTGACGCGGATGTTGGGGTCGTTCCGTCCTAACGCCGTCAAACTTGGAAAGGGCTTGCGGCCGACAATGGTCAACGACACTTCCGGACACGACGCACGGATTCTCGGAAGCATGGCACGCACAAAGTATTTCATTGCATCGTCGTTGGGCAGCCAGTCCATCGAGCCGCTGAAGACCAGATGATACGGATCGGGTTTTACGGACCCGGAGGGCCGAAAGTAGTTCGTATCCACGCCAGTCGGGATCTCACGGACGAAAGGGGCGTCATACTCGCGCTCCATAATGGCGCGATCCTGCGGCGAGACGGCCACAATGGCGTCGTATCGATGGCAGGCCGTACGCTCGAAGGCCTGCATGCGGCGCCATTGATGCTGGAACAGCAGGCGTGCAAGCGGGTTGCGTTGCGTCTCGGCATGACGCCGCCAAATCAGCGCCTCGACGTTGTGTTGGAACAAGAGCGCCGGACGGGAGAGCGGTTGCAGGACGTTCACGCTGGGAAATAGGAAATCACACACCACGACATCAGCATGTTCCTGTTCGCGCGCGATAACCCGCCCAAACTCGGACGACCGATATTTCTCGACGGCGTAGGGCAACGGCGATCCAACATTCTTCGCCAGTTCGGCAAAAAACCGGAGCGAGAACTTTGAGGAGGTGCGATGAGGAACACGGATCAGGTCATGACAATACTCAACGGCTCGCTCGACCGCGTCAGGGGCCCCCGTCCCGTCGTCGAGAGCCAGATAGGTCACATGATGACGCTGTTTGAGTTCGCGCAACATGAAATACGTGCGGATCTTCCCGCCCGTATCGACAGGATGCAGCAAGTTGGTCTTGAGCCAGAGCAGGCGCATCGGAGTCCTGGAATGAAATTTGAGATCTGGGATTCGAGATCGGGTTCAGGCGGCGTACTGCACATCCCGGTCGGTGGCCAGACGTGCGAGGCATTCCAAGTCAACCGCCGCTTCCCCGTCGAGTGGCGCGAGGACCGTCACGAACATTTGCTCCCCCGCCCCTTCGGCATTGGCGACAAGGATCGATGCCGGCAGCTTTCGCGCGTACTCGGGAGAGACCCATCCCTCTTCCACGCCGATGGGAATCGCCGTGCCCGCGCGCTGCGGATTGACCAGCCAGATGCCCACCGCAAGTTGAGGTCCATTGGGATGGTGGACAATGCACCGACCGTTGCCGCGCGTGGGCTTGCAGTCTGGCGCAAGATGAAATCTGAGCTGATAACGATACGAGCCGACTGTGATGATCCGATCTTCTATCAAGAGATACGAGCTCGCCGGGCGACCCGATCTCTTGACGAGCTGAATAGACCGCTGATGTCGCACTGGAGGATCGAACCGTTCATAGCCGTTGTGCACCGCCCGGCACGTTGCGGCCTCAGCGGTCGCGGTCAACTCTTGCAAGGTGGTCTCAGCGACCTGTGCCCATGAAAACGGTCCGCTGGACTGGGATTGAGACTGTCCTTCCACAACCACCGTGTTGTGGGCGGAAGAGGACCGGAACTGGTCACGCAGCTCCGGATCCTTCGTATAGGTGTAGGTTCCCGGATCGACCATCCATGTGACCCCGTTCGACGCATATTCGAACGACAAGGCGTCGGCATGCGCATGGACTTAGTTCATGGCCCCGTGCGCGCCGGCATCCACGAAGACATAGCTCGATCGCTCGTTCCATCCGTCCCGAAGCACGACAACCCCGCTCGTCGGAAACCGCTTGATGACGCTGTCCGGTTCGACCGGTGCCAGGCGGTCATACGCTTCAAGTCCCTCCGGCCCAAGCAACCACAACACTTCCGGGCAGGCCGGGCCGGCTGCCCATTTCCATGTGCCGATACC
>DATJGE010000048.1:0-7451 GCA_035495295.1 Nitrospira sp.
AATGTGCGAGGCGATCACGGCCTTCTGCTCCTGAGTGATGACTTCAAACCGCGGAAGATCCTCTTCCCATAGCCGCAAGCCGAGGCTTCCGGATTGCAAACCGGTTCGCGTCCGCGTCCGGCCTGGTATCGTTGAACGCAAGGGCCGATGCACTTCCCAAAAAATCGTAAAACTCCATGAACCATCTACCTCTGTCTCCACCGTATCGATGCTTCCCACCGTGCCCTTGGGGATGCCGTGCCAGTCCGAAAGGAGCCTAACGAATCTCCCTGGGCAGGCTTCCTGATATCGCATGATCACCCTCCCATCGCGGGAATGCCATTAGGATAGCATTACGGACCGGTCATCCACGGCTTTCGTGATTTCGTCATACAGTCGTGCGCCGGCATGGTCTTTATTGAGTACGCTGGTGGCGCCGGCAGTCATCATCTCTTCGCGTAGGTCCTGCGTGGCATGGACGGACAGGCCCACAACGATCACGTGAGGGAAAAACCTTTTAATGAGCGCCGTGGCCTGGATGCCGTTGAGCCGCGGCATGTGGATGTCCATGACGACTACTGAGGGTTCACATCGTTGCACCCATGCGAGAGCCTCCTCTCCGTCACAGGCCTCTCCCACAATTGCCACACGCGGATGCGCCGAGAGAATCGTCCACAACGTCTGCCGGACGAGCTCGACGTCGTCCACCAACAAGATTCGGATGATTTCTTCACGCCTCATAGCGTCCTCTCATCATGGCCCGTTGCGATCACGCCTCTTGTCTGTTTCCGACCACGTCTCTCTCTGCGAGTGATGTTTGACTTGACTTGGTTCAATATTGGTTCTAAATTGAACCACCAGCATATCCTATACCCTTAAGTGAGCTATGGGCAAGTCGGCATCTCCGGACCATTCTCGAACCGAGCACTTCAGCATTACCGTCCCTTCGTTTCTCCAACATGAACTCAAGGAGCTGATTGGCACGTATGGGACCTCGTTGTCGGACGTAATCGTCCATATTTGCCATGCCTGGTTGACGGATAACGAAGAGAACATCGACCGGCGGTTGGCGAAGTACAAAAAGTTCAAGGGTGTCAAGAAATAGGATGGGCGGGGCGCTACGCGTCCCGTATTTCAGAACACGGGTCTTAACAACCGATTGGATACTCCCAGCGCGAACCATTAGCCAAAGCGAGGATTCTTATGTATCAGTTCCGAAGAGAGGACATGGCATTGCAGGCGGCAAGGCTTCTAGCGGTCTACGAGGCAGAGCCCATTATGGTGATGGCTCGCGGTTTTCTAGGCTTGTTTACCATCGGTCCTCTAAACAGTGCGGCGGTTCATGAGGCCGGGCGGCACATGGCTACAGTCTATCGTTCAGGCCATGTAGACCACATGGGTTTAGCGGGAAAGCAACAACCGGCAGAACTGAGTGCTGCATAACGAGCTGAGTGGTAACCGCGAGGCACGAGGGTCGAGTTGTTGCTTTGGCGGGTGGGTGCGGCAGGCTTGGCTGGTCCGCGTGTAGTAGGCTTGGCTGGTCCGATTGGCTAGGGATGTGATATTAGCGTTTCCCGTCATAACCTCGATCACGCCACCGCTGCAAGAGCTCGATACGCTTTTCGAGCTGTTCCAATGTGGCTTGATCTACCCGGCTGCCGGTGCGCGAGATGAGTTCCGCGTTTAAGCGTCTGTGATCAATGCCGGCCGCACGAGCCACGCTTCCCACAAGCAGACGATGAAGATCCCGGAGATCCCGCTTGCGATCATGTAGCGGGACGTCAGGAATTGCGGTGGCGATCTCATCTGCCTGTGCGTCTTCTTCGCCGATAAGCGAATCAACGCGGGCGACGGCATGCAATGGGGCATATTCTTTGACTAAAACCCTCCCCTGTCCGAAAAGGTCCCGCTGACCAGCCGGCAAGATTTCCTCGAGGACATGATCGCGTTCAGCTTTGATGTGTTTGGCGTAACGGACCAACGCCGGGTCCTTGGGAACGTAAAGCCATGCCCGCTGTGGCGTTGGCAGGTGCGGTTGCATGCGAACAAACCGCCCTACCACCTGACGGAAATACATTTCAGTCAGCACGTTGGTCCCGTATACGCCGACTCGCAAACGAGGAATGTCGACGCCTTCACTAACCATGTTGACCGCGACAAGCCACTGCTGCTGTCGCTGCTGGGCGAATGCCTCGATGGTCTGGCTGGCCGCAGGATCATCAGAAACGGCGACGGCGGCTTTCACTCCCGTCCACTTTCCCACGAGGCCAGCCACCCAGCGCGCATGGTCTTGATCCATGCTGACGATAAGACCCGCCGCGTCCGGCTGCTCCTGCTTTCGAAGCCGCGCCAACTGCTGGTGCGCATCCCCGATCACCGGGCCGAGCCAACTTTCCTGGAGCAACGCCGTTTTTAAGCGTTCGCGCTGCCGTTCAAAGGTAAGACCGTCTTCAAAGGTCGCCTGATGTTCGCGCCCATCCGAGAGCCAGCTGACTTCCCCTTCGTAGCTTGGAAAAAGAATCGGACGGCACACCCTGTCTTTGATCGCATCCGTATAACCGTACGTAAAGTCCGCCCGACTCTCGCCCTGTTCGTATCGCACAAACGGAATAGGATGATTGTCAGAGCGGAACGGTGTGCCCGATAAAACGAGGCGGAACACCGCCCCATCGAACGCCTGACGCAACGCCGTGCCCCAATGCCGTCCGTCGGCCGCGTGATGCAGCTCGTCCAAGATCACGAGAGTCGTCCGTGCGGCGCAGCCTCGTTGGAATACTTGGGGCGCGAGGGCCACTTGCTGGTATGTGACGACCGCTCCATGATAGTCCTGCGCTTCGCGTGTCTGCCCATTGGTGAGATCGGGATCCAGTTGCAAACCGACCGTTCCCGCCGCGCCTGCCCACTGACTTCGCAAATGATTCGTGGGACAGACGACTAACAGCCGTTGTGCTCTGCCTGTTCGCACAAACTCATGTGCCACGCGGAGGGCAAAGCGCGTCTTGCCAGCTGCGGGCGTTGCCATGGTTAAGAAATCTGCGGTGGGATGCGACAGCACAGCCGCGACAGCTCGCGTCTGCCACTCTCGTAAAAGCCCCGTCCAGGCAGACAGGGAACGTGCCGCTCCAGGCTGCGCCAATCTATCCAGTGCCAACAGTTGTCCTCGTTGCCTAACGATGGAGATTACGGGCGAGCGAGTGCGCCCGCAAAGCAAACGGTGCATTGTAGCGATTTGGCGGAAACGTGCAAGAGTTGGAATTCAATCCGAATTCGCTCTTGCGAGCGCTTGCCCGGTAACGGTCTGCCCCCGAATGAGAGCGGAGGGTTTGAGCACTGTTTTCTCAGGCCGATCGGGAAAGTACCGCTTAAGGCGAAGAAACGGTTTCTCGAGATATCGCCTTGATAGCGCTGCCACACCGAAAGTCAAAGCTCCGATCACGACACAGCGTACGGCCAAGGCGCCGACGGCCCCAAAATATTCCACGTCATTGAGATCGATGGAATGAAGGACGAAGTAATACCCGTCGCCCAAGGCGAGATGCGTGAGGTAAATGCAGAAGCTTAAATCAGCAATGACCCTGGCCACACGAGATCGCAGTATTCCCGTGATGCTGCTGCCTTGGTATGCAAGGGCAAGTGCCATGGCGGCAGCAAACATTAGCTCAGCTTGAGTGTATCGAAGAGCAGAGCTGGCTACGGTTCTCGTGCCCATGATGCCATAAGGCAAGCCGATCGCGGTCACCAGCAGAGAGAGTCCGGCAAGCCCCCCTGCAAGCGTCCATGCGGAGCTGCGAGAGTAGAAAGGCGATCGCACCCAGAGCGCCAGAATGGCTCCTAACGCAAGGCCGTCGAAACGGAAGAAGGAGTAGACATAAATCTCCGATTCGGGATCCATTCCCTGGTAGGCGCAGATGCCGCGAAGAATCGGCGTCCCCAATACGACGACAACTGTGACGACAAGCAATGAGATGCGGTTAAAGAGCCGCACCAGCAGCGGCCAGAGAAGATAGAAGTGCTCCTCGATCGCCAACGACCAAAACACGCCTGGACCGTGCGGCGTGAACACGCCGAACGGATGAGAGAAGTTGGCCAGAAAGAGCAACGAAAGGGCGAAGTACGGGCCGGCTCCCGGGTATGCGAAATACATCACCAGGATACAGGTGAAGTACAATGGGACGATACGAAGTGTGCGGCGGATGTAGAAATTTCGAAAGTAATGCGCGTTCTCTCTCGAGTCGAGCAGTATGCCCGTAATGAGGAAACCGGAGAGGATAAAGAAGAGATCCACACCGAACCACCCGTGTCCGATTGCGAACACCAAGGCATTCGGCATCCATGAAAACGCAGCCGCATCGAGCGGCCAGCCGTAAAACAGATGATGCACGAGCACCATCAACACTGCGGCAGCGCGAAATCCGTCGAGTTCGAGAATGCGGACATCGGAGACAGCGGCTGTCGAGGCCCGGACAGGCTGCGCCATGACGCCGTGATCTTGGCATTGATCACCGTCTGCACAATCCTTTGCCTGGAGACCCTTCAACCAAGCGATTTTCAGGTAAGAGGGGAAGAATGCTCTGGCAGCCATGATCTTTGGTTTCCCTTCGACGCGTTTCTCGCCGTGCAAAGAGCCGGCCGCTTCAGCTTGGCCTTTGTTCCAACGATGATTACTCGGGTTTCACCCAGGATAGCCAGAACCATGAGGCCAAGAGACTAGGGATTACCCTGGCTCTGTCGGGAACTTATCTGCAGAACACCGCGATGACGTCGGTCTGGCGTGAACGGAGGCCTCTTAAGGCGTGGGATTTGTGTGAAGTGCGGTGACGGCCCTTTGTATCGCGCCGTACAAGTCCTTCATGGCATCTTCCTTCCGTAGGACTTCACAGGCGCCTGCCTGCTGCATCGCACAGACATCGTAATCTTTCAGATCTGCCGAAAATCCCAGCACAAGAACGTGAGGATACTGCGCCTTGATCAATCGGGCTGCGGTGATCCCATCCATTTTCGTCATGTTTACATCCATGACGACCACGTCTGGTTGCAACCGTGCGACGTATTTAACTGCCTCGTCACCGTCGCCCGCTTCACCCACCACTTCAATGTTGAGATAGGGCTGAAGAATACAGCGCAAAGTCTGTCGAACGATGAAGAGGTCATCGACGATGAGCACCCGCACAGGGCTGTCATGTTCCATGATTTGGTCTCCTAGAACCTGACGTCAGCGTACCTCAGTCGAGAGCAAACAAGGCCCTGGGGAAGGCACTGTTATGACGTATATCTTGTCCTAATCGCGATGAGACGAACGTAGGCCATCGCTGACAGACTTATGGGACTCTTGATCATGCTGTTTGGTCCGGAGAGAGGTCCGTGGGCATGCTCGCACACCGATGTGCGGGTTGTCATTCGGCGTCTATCAGGACGTCCGTCGTCACGGAGTTGGCAATGAAGCATCCGTTGTGCGACTGCTCGTGCAGCTGGGCAATGTCGGCGGCAGTCGGCACTGTGTCGCCGCCGAATTCGATTCGAGGGTGTAACACGACGCGCGTGATGGCCATTTTGCCCTTGTCGTTTTTTTCAAGGTATCCCACCGCATGGTCGCTGTACCGATCGACGACGAAGCGCTTCTTCGCGGCCACCGCCAAGAATGTGAGCATATGGCAACTGGAAAGCGCGGCCACGAACGCGTCCTCTGGATTAATCAACGCAGGGTTGCCGCGGTAGGCCGGAGCAGCCGAAGCGGCAAGCCGGGCGCCCCCTTCAAAGACCACGGCGTGATCGCGGTTGTACGTATCGTATGTGAACTGCTCGGATTCTCGCTTCCATTCCAGCGCAATCCTGTGTTCCGACATGGCGTTCCTCCCAAAGCCGTTGCTTATGTCGAAGATTCTTCTTTGAATTGGTGCTGCCGGTAGCCCTCAAGCTTGACGGCAAGCAATGTTTTGAGCTCGAGCCGCTTGGGTTTGCCTGTGGAGGTGTAAGGAATGTCCTGCCCAAAGACAATCACTTTCGGGCACTTGGAAAACGGCAGCATGCGGCGGCAGTGGGTGAGCAACTCCGTTGCCTCAAGTACCACGTTTGGATCCCGCAGCACGACGTACCCGGCGATCTCCTCCCCGTAGTAGCGGTGATCGAAGGGCACGGCCATTGCGAACCGGACCAGAGGATGGCTTTTCAACACATCGTCAATCTCAAGCGGAGAGATATTGACGCCGCCTCGAATGATCAATTCTTTGAGCCGCCCGGAAATGAAGAAGAACGGTCTGCCCTGGCCGTCGCCCACGTAAAAGCCTTCATCGCCTGACCGAAACCATCCCCATCGGAATGCCCCCTCATTGGCATCCTCGCGTTTATAGTAGCCGGCGCATACCGTGGCTCCTCGGATGCAAATTTCCCCGCGTGAGAATTCCGGAAGCGGTCGGCCATTATCGTCTAGGATGGCCATCTCAGTGTGCCGGAGCGCGGCGCCGATGGAAGGGAAGTCGAAATCTCTCAACCAATGCCGGTGCTCATCTGGCAGCAGCTCATTGGGCAGAAAGCAAGAGTAACAGGTCGTTTCCGACAATCCGTAGCCATGGCGGATAGGAAACCCGAATCGGTCCTCGAATCGAACGGCCGTGTCTTTCAGCAAAGGACCGGCGCCGCAGATGAAGCCCCGGAAGTGCCGCAATTCGTGCAGGGTCGCATCTTCATCGGCGTCGATGAGGAATTCCAGCAGCGTGGGAACGACGCTGATGCAGGTAACGCGCTCCTCGGCCAGCTTTCGCCAGAACGAGGCGCTCCTGAATCGGCGACTGAGCGCTACACTGCCCTTGAAGTAGAACGGCGTGATAAGCGTGACCACCGTTCCATTCACATGATGTATCGGCAGAACGCACATCAGACGGTCCTCGATCCCGAATCCATGCCAGTCCGAGATCGCATCGGCGTCGGCCAAGAGATTGGCGGCGGTCAGCACGACGCCTTTCGGTGGACCTGTGGTGCCGGATGTATAGACAATCAGCGCTTCGTCCTCCAACGAACCGGAGAATGAAGAATCGGCGGAGCCGAACGGCGTGAACCGCGCATTTCCATTGCTGTGAGGGATAGCTGCTTCGTGAAAGCCATTCTCGCTGACGGCGATCACCGCCCGCAGCGAGGGCACCATCGGCTGGATGTCCATGATTTCGTCGAGGCATGTCTGCCAGCAACAGACGGCGGCGGCTTCCGAATGGTCGAGGATAAACCGTTTCTTGCCGTGCGGTTCCTCGACGTTGATCGGGACGACCGTAATCCCCGACACCCAGGCGGCGAAATAAAGAATGACGGTCGCGTCATGATTGAACAGAATCGTCGCAAGCCGGTCGCCGCGCCGCAGGCCCACTCGGTCATGGAGCAATGTCGCCGCGTGATCTACCGCTCTGCCGAATTCCGCATAGGTGTAGGAACGATGGGTGCCCGCCTCATCGTCGCAATAGATCAGGAACGGCCGGTCGATCAGC
>DATJGE010000049.1:0-2509 GCA_035495295.1 Nitrospira sp.
AGTCAAAAGCAACCCAATGGTGACAAAGGAGGCAACGATGTCAGGGTGTGTACCACGGCAACAGACTGTGGAGGGAAATTACATCGCTTTTGGGATGACTTGTTAGGAACGAGCGAAGATTACAAGGCGGCGATGGCTCAAGCTAAGACTCTGGCGCCTGCTGAGCCTAAACTTGCCGCGATCTCTGACGAAGCCATCTGGGTTCAGGAAAGTTTCCGAGCGGCAAAGCAGGCCGCGTATGCCACACCCATTGGTCCCGATGAAGGACCGTACAATCTGAACGAGACCTACAAGGCGACGGCAAGAGAAGTGGCTGAGCGCCGAATAGCCCTGGCCGGCATTCGTCTGGCACATCTTCTCAATGAAGCTTTGAATTGATTCAACATGGCGTCAAGCGGAAGCCTGGTCGGCTATTCGACTTCCTGCAGCTTGATGAGATTCGTTCCTCCAGGCTTTCCAATGCTCGTGCCCGAGAGAATGACGATGCGCTCTCCGGTCTTGGCCAATCCTTCTGCCTTGAGCCGGCGTTCGGCTTCGTGCACGCGCTCATCGGTTTGAGCGATCTGCTGCATCGTATGGGGCTGCACGCCCCAATAGAGTGCCATCTGCCGGCGCACGGGTTCAAACGGCGTAAAGGCGATGATTGGTGCTGCGGGGCGCTGCTTGGAGATTAAGCGGGCGGTGTTTCCAAGTTCACTGAAGGCCACAATCGCAGTGGCTGTCGTCGCCGCGGCGGCGGACGCTGCGGCGGTGCAGATCGCTTCCGGAAGGGTCATATCGCCGAAGTCACCCTGACGTTTTCGCACGACGCCCGGCTCGCACCCCTCTTCGGCCGCTCGAATGATGCGATCCATCACTTGGACCGTTTCCATCGGATGGGCGCCGATCGCCGTTTCAGCCGACAACATGACGGCGTCTGTGCCGTCGAAGACCGCATTGGCGACATCGGACGCTTCCGCTCGCGTCGGACGCAAATGCTGCGTCATGGACTCCAACATTTGGGTGGCCGTGATGACCAGCCGTCGGCGGCGATTGGCCTCCGCGATGATGCGTTTCTGTAGCAGCGGAACGGCTTCGGGTCCCATTTCGACACCGAGGTCGCCGCGCGCGATCATCACGCCGTCGGCCTCTTCCAAAATGGCCTCAAGACAAGTGATGGCCTCCTGTCGTTCCACTTTTGCGATGACTGGAATGCTGCCGCCGCATCCCGCGATGAGTGTCTTCGATGCACGAACGTCGTCGGCCCCGCGGACAAAGGACAGCGCGATATAATCGACTCCTTGCTCGACCCCGAATCGAATGTCCTCCCGGTCCTTGTCGGTCAGTGTCGGTGCGCTGACGCGCGTGCCGGGCAGATTGATGCCTTTGTGAGACGTGACCGTCCCTCCGACGACCACATGGCAATCCAAATGACCTCCACTGATCTGTTCGACGGCCAGCTCGATGAGGCCGTCATTGATGAGGATCCGGGCGCCAGGCCTCACATCCCTGGCCAGGTGCTGATAGGTGACGGGAATTTCCTGAACGCTGGAAGAGGAAATCGATTGATGGCCAAGTTGTCCGCCGGATCGCGCCAGTACTGTCTGCAACCGCACGGGCTGGTGTTCACGCAATACGATTCCCCCCTCGGCGACCTCGCCGACACGGATCCTCGGTCCTTGGAGATCTTGAATGATCGCGACGGGAGCCCGACAGCGGTCTGCCGCTTCGCGAATGGTCTTAATGGCAGCGGCATGCGAGGCGTGCGTGCCGTGGGAAAAGTTCAAGCGGGCGGCATTCATGCCCTGTTCGATCAGCCGGATCAATGTGTCCAGATGATCGCTGGCGGGCCCGATCGTACAGACGATTTTTGCTTTACGCATCTGAGTTCCTCAGGTATTGACAAGAGAAGCACAGAGGTCCAAAAGATGCTACACGAACCTTCCATTCTCGCCGGAGCAGACCGCAGCCGGCGCATTAGTGAGGGAGCATGCAGATTACCACAAATCAACTCGATTTCGTGACGATTGAAGGACTTTTGGCCTATGCGAAAGACTTCGCGGGGCGTCCTCCCGCCGCCGATGTGAAACCACCCGCTCCGCCGCCTTCCACGGAAGACCGGATCAAGTTGGCGCACGCAGCCATGGACCGTCTCCGGCGTTTTGTGCAGGAGGCGCAAAGCGGATTTACAGGTGCCGCGGCCTACCGCGCGGCGCGCCGCGCAGTCCTCGAAGAAGCCTGCGGCGGCGATGAACTCGTCTTCTACGCCGCCTGGAACCGCTTGGTGGCGGAAGGGGCGATGCAACCTCTGCTGCGTGCGCCGATCGGATCCGTACTCAAGCCTGCTCACCGCCGGCCGGTCGCGATCGTGCCGCGTCTCCAGCTCACCCCTCAACTCGCGGAGGGGCGCATCGTGCTCGATCTGGGCGACGACCGCTTCTGGCTGCTGCCTCGCGATCTGGCGGACCGGACGCTCCTCTTCACGATGCGGCATGGCATCTCCCGTGTGGAGAGCAAGACGCATCGCGTG
>DATJGE010000050.1:0-76779 GCA_035495295.1 Nitrospira sp.
GCGGCAAGATGGTCCGCTAGCCTGTTCGGCCCGCCGAATCATGCTTGAGGTTTCGCCGGGCGCTGCCCTGTACGATCTTGAACTCGTAAAGGCGGCATTCCAATCCGCCGTTAAACAGAGGGATCCTTCGTGAGGCGGATAGACCGATCGTTTCCCGAAAATGGGAATCGGCTGTGAGAACGTAGGCGCGCCATCCCGCGAATCGCTGCTTGAGCCAATCGCCCAGGCTTGGATAAAAAGTCTTCATGTTGTGAGCTTGGCCCATTCGCACGCCGTAGGGAGGGTTGATCAGGACTGTGCCCGTCGCGGCAGGCGGCTCGATCGACAGGATGTCCTGTTGCCTCAACCGAATATCGATCCCAACGCCTGCCCCTTGAAAGAGCCGTTGTGCCGTTTTTACGGCCGCGGCATCGTGATCCGAGGCATAGATTGGAGCCGGAGTGTGATTCCGTTGTTTCAGTCTCGCCGTCTCCCGAAGTTGAGCCCACCGCTTCGCATCGTGGATGCGTAATCGTTCAAAGCCGAAGGATCGTGCAAGCCCTGGCGCGATCTGCCGCGCCATCATCGCGGCTTCAAGGGGAATGGTACCAGTTCCGCACATCGGATCCAGCAGCACTTGGTCCGGCGTCCAACCGGCCAGCCGTAGAAGACCTGCCGCCAGATTTTCCCGGAGGGGCGCCTCCACTGCAGCGAGGCGAAAGCCCCGTTTGAACAACGGTTCCCCGGAGGTGTCGAGATAAAATGTCACGGATGCGGCGTCGAGAAACGCATCGATTCGGACATCGGGATGCGCGGTATCGACGGAGGGGCGCTTGCCGTTGACCGTTCTGAACTTGTCGCAAATAGCGTCCTTGATGCGGAGCGTCACAAATTCAAGGCTCGGGAGCCGGCACCGGTGGGCAGTCACACGCACTTTGATCGTGTGGACAGCGGCGAACCAGTCCGGCCAAGCGAGATCGAAGGCGGCTCGATAGATGTCCTGCTCGGTCTGATACGGTCGATGACCGACTTCCCAGAGCACCCTGCTTGCGATGTGACTCCAGAGATTCACCCAATACATCGTCGGCCAAGGTGCTTTGAAACGCACGCCTGCCGGCGTGGGCTCGGTCGCCGGGATTCCAAGCGCTCGAAGTTCCTGATCCAACACCTGCTCCAGTCCTCGCGGGCAGGGTGCAAAGAATCGGCACTTTATGCTATCCATGCGCTGACACCTTTTTAGCGGCATGGCCATGAAGTTTTGCGGCGAGTGCGGCAAATCCGTTTCTCACAGAATCCCACACGGCGACAATCTTCCCCGGTTCGTGTGCGACTCGTGCGAGGCCGTTCACTACCATAACCCCAAGATCGTGGCGGGTTGCATCCCTGAATGGGAGGGCCGAATCCTCTTGTGCCGGCGGGCGATTGAACCGAAGTCGGGCCTGTGGACGTATCCGGCTGGCTTCATGGAAATCGGCGAAGGAACAGAGGAAGCGGCGAGGCGCGAAACGTTTGAGGAAGCCGGCGCGAAGGTAACGATCGAGAGACTGCATTCAGTGCTCAGCCTTCCTCATATCGGCCAGGTCTACCTGACGTTCATCGGCCGGCTGGCTGCGGAAGAATTTGAGGCGGGGCAGGAAAGCCTCGACGTGCGGATGTTCGACCGGAAGGACATTCCCTGGGATGCCATCGCGTTCCCCGTCGTGAAAGACGCGTTGCGGCGCTATGTCTACGATATCGGCCGCGGTGAATTCAGCCTGCACGTGGCCGATCTCCCGGACCGCCTCGCGTGATTACCGCCCAAGGGCGTTCCTGTGGATGACGGCGTGTATCTCCACGAACGCTTCTTCCGGATCGATTGCATAAAAGATGCGCCATTCGCCCACCGCATATTTGTGCAAACGGGGGAGACCATGAATTGATTCGTGACGTAGGTTCTCGACGTTCGAGGCGATCCACTTTGTTTTTTCCAGTAGACGCTGAGCCATAGGCGTACTCACACCGGCGAGATCCTGAACGACGCCCGCCTGATACGTGAGGCGATACCAGGGCATGCGCTACCAACGAAGTCCGAGTTTTTCAGCCAGTTCCTCGCCGGACAGCCGCTTGCCGTGTTCGAGCGAAGCTTTCAGCCTGGCGCGCAGGGCCTCCCCAAGTTCCAGCCCGAGATCGGGATCGCCGATCAATTCGCGTAAACGATCATCGACCAATCCCCGCACGAGTTCCTTGAATTGTTCGGGCGACAACGACGACAAATCCATGGGAGGGAGAGAATACGGAGGGCTGGTGCAAAATGCAATTCGTAGGCGGTCTAGTTTGCCGGTGCGGTCCGTTCCAATTGCTGAATGAATTGGCCTAGTCGAACCTGTTCCGGCTCCGCCACAACGAGAAATTCCATGCCGATACCCTGGGACCCGCACCACCGGATGGCGGCATTCTCAATTTTCAAGGGAACGGTGTCTCCGGGAAGATGCAGGAGGAGAGTGACCTGCATGCCCGTGAAGGGCGTGAGAAGGCTCTCGACTCTGCACCCCTTGGCCGAAAGATCTCGGACAGAGCCTTTGTGCCGGAACTGGTCCCGCTGAACCAGCGTACTGGGCATGCTGACGAGAAATCGCCGGTGCTTGCGGGTAACCACGCGTGGGTCCTTCTCAGACGTTACGCAGCCGCGGCGGCCGCCAGTCTTTGCAGATACTGAGCCAGCCGCTCGCGTTCCGATTCTTCCATGCCTAAAAATTCGATGCCAAATTCATAGTGCAGCATCCAGCGGACGACGGCCATCCGAACCCGGATGGCCGTCGATTGTCCAGGTATGTCGAGAGAAAGGGCCACCATCAGGTCCGTTGTGAGTGGACGGTCGGTGACAATCTTGCACCCGCCCATCCCCAAGTTGTATACGATGCCGGAGCCTTCACAGTCTCCGACGAACCGAGCGGGAAATTCGGCGATGTATCGGTCATACTCACGCCTGTTCATACCGCCGTTTTCACAATCTGCCGCAAGGCGACAGCATTTGAGCCTGCGGCTTGAGTTATCCTCTCAATGAGGCTACGAGGGTTCGACGCTTTTGTCAAAGTAAACCGGATGTTTCGTTAGTTTGATAAGACTGGGGTGAAATAATGCGTTTAGCCGGAAAAGTCGCCGTCGTGACCGGCGCCAGCAGCGGCATCGGCAAAGCCATCGCACTTCGATTTGGCGAGGAAGGTGCAAAAGTGGTGGTGGCCGCGCGGCGGAAAGCTCTCTGCGAGCAGACCGCACAGCACATCTTGGGCAAAGGCGGGGAGGCCTTCGTGATTCAGACGGATGTGAGCGAGGAATCACAAGTCGAAGCGTTGTTTGACCACGCCATCGGGCATTATGGGCGCCTCGACATCGCGGTCAACAACGCCGGCATGTTCGGCGGCAGGCGGTTGGCAGAGACGACGACGAAAGCCTTCGACGAGGTGATGAGCGTGAATCTGCGGGGTACGTTTTTCTGCTGCCGGGCGGCCTTCAAGCACATGAAAGTCCGCGGAGGCGGCGTCATCATCAACATGTCGAGCGTTGCCGGCGTGCAGGCCTGGTCGGGAACAGGCGTCTACAGCGCTTCAAAGCACGGCGTCATGGCGCTGTCGAAAGCGTTGGCGGACGAAGGACGCGCTTTCAATATCAAGGTGTCCGCCATTTGCCCTGGGGGAGTCGCGGATGAGTTGGTCGATGGGACGCCGGAAGAGATTCTGCGCAGCGAAAAGATCAGTCCGTTCGATATTGCGGAGACGGCCGTGTTTCTTGCCACGCTGGGCAAGTTTGCGACCGTTCACGACATAGTGGTTGACCGGTTAGGCGCCGACTGGTGATGCACCTGCCGGCCTGCGCTCACCAGTGTCGGCCGTAATGTCTGTAGAAGCGCGGCCCCCAGTAGGGCCCGCCGTAGTAACCGTAGATGCGCGGACCGATCCAGGGGCGCCCCAAATACAGTCCGAACCCCACCGGCGGATACGCATAGCCGTAAGGATAAAGATAGGGCGCCGGCACGACGCCCGTCGCCACCGGCGGCTGCAAGGGCGGCTGCTGGAGTTGGGCCACGGCCGCACTCTGACGGTCGATCTGTCCCCTCAGCTGTCCGAGTGCCTCCTGCTGGCTCTGTAACCGGCCTTCAAGTTGGCCGATTTGTTCCTGCTGACGCTCGATAAACGCGTTCAAACATCGCGTCTGCGCTTCATCCGAATAGTTCGAACACTCCCAAGGCACTTGAGCCGCTGCTGAATCAGCAGGCTGGGAAACCATATGCATTCCAATCATGAGCGTGCCGAGGAGAAAGGATCGAGAGGCTAAGCCGAGAGACGATGTCATGGAGCGAATGATCATGAGATCACCTCCTTGCAGAGACACCCTACAACTTAACATGCGATTTTCTGTTTCGCCACAAGCCAAGCGTTTGCTTTTATCGTCTTAGAATCCTACAATGCCGCCGCACTTAGACGATCTCATGGCGTCCTCTACCCTTTCAGCGTCCCATGTCGCAACAGTTCCGCGCAAGGCTTCGCGGCGGAAATCGTGGCCGGCGGGCCCGTTGAAACGTCGGTTCCAATCGCGACTTCTACGATGGTATGCCAGTCATGGCCGTGATTTGCCCTGGCGAAACACGGCCGATCCGTATCACATCCTCGTCTCGGAAGTGATGCTCCAGCAAACACAGGTCGACCGCGTGATCCCGAAGTATCATCAATTTTTGTCGCGCTATCCAAGCTTCGAGTCATTGGCCTCGGCGCCGGTCAAAGAGGTAAAGAAAATTTGGTACCCCTTGGGGTACAACATCCGCCCGGAACGGCTTCATAGCATCGCCTGCGAGACGGTCGAACGGTATGGCGGCCGACTACCCAACGATCACGACCAACTCTTGTCGTTTAAAGGCATCGGCCGGTATACGGCGGGCGCGATTCGCTCCTTCGCCTTCAACGAGGACGCCCCCATTCTCGATACGAACGTCATCCGGGTCCTGTACCGGGTCTTTCTCGGCAAGGGAGATCCGAAGAAACACGTTCCGAAGTTGTGGAAATTGGCGGAAGCGCTGATCCCCCCCGGCAAAGCATATGACTTCAATCAAGCGCTGATGGACTTTGGCGCTGTGTGTTGCACGGCGAGGAGCCCGTCATGCCAGGGATGTCCGATGACGACGATCTGTAAGACATTTCCGTTCGCTCCCGGCAGAAAGGCTGCATGGCGAAAGTCGTCGAAGTCGCGGCCGGCCTGATCTGTCATGACGGCCGGTACCTCATCGCGAAGCGCCGCACAGGCGTGCACCTGGCGGGTCTGTGGGAATTTCCCGGCGGCAAACGGGAGCAGGGAGAAACGTTAGAGGAATGCCTAGCGCGGGAGCTGTTCGAGGAATTGAACATTCGAATCGATCGTCCGGTTCCGTTTCAGATGATCCGCCACGAGTATCCCGAAAAAACCGTCGAGCTCCATTTCTTCCGCTGCACCATCGGGGCGGGGCGCGCGACGGCCGTCGATTGCGCCGAAATTCGGTGGGTGCACCCTTCGGAGATGGAACACTATCAGTTTCCCCCCGCCGATCGACCCGTCATCGAAGCGCTGCAGCGTGACATCAGAGGAACAGCGACATGAAAGTCGTGCTCGATATCGAAACCATTCAATGTCCTCGCGAGGATTGGGCTCGGTTGGCAGGAAAGTGCAGGTCAATCGAAGCCGAGCCGCCAGAATTCGATCTGTTCGCAGCCGGCGAGGCAGAAAGCCGGCGTCAGGCCGAAGAGGAACAATACGCCAAGTCGGCGTTCGACGGCACGTATAGTTCGATCGTCTGCATCGGCCTGCTGGAGTTCTCGGATCAGATGGAGCCGCGCGGAGCGGTCGCCTGGTATGGAGGCAACGAACGGGAACTGCTTCGCCAGTTCTGGACCCGACTGGCTCAAGCGAAGCCGTCCTTGTTCATCACGCACAACGGCCTCGGATTCGATTTGCCCTTCATTAAGAAACGATCGGTCATTCAACAGATCAAGCCCAGTCTGGAGGTCAACCTCGCCAAGTTCAGGACCGAGCCCGTCTACGACACGATGGCGATCTGGAGCAATTGGGATACGCGGGGCTGGATCAAGCTCGACGTGCTCGCGCGTGCGTTGAATGTGGAAACGAAATCGGGAAGCGGCGATCAAGTGGCGAGGATGTGGGAGCAGGGAAAAGGTCTCGAACTCGCGCAATACTGCCTACAGGACACGTATGTTACATACGCCTGCTACTGCCGGATGAACTTCCGGCAGCCGCTGTCGCGCGAGGTCGTACTACTGCAGCCCGAACTGCTCGACGTTGGGTGATCCGCCAGCGGGTCGGGTCGGCCGTGCCTCCGCCTTTTTCTTTTTCGGCGGAGCTTTGACGGTAGCCTTCAGCGCTTTGATCTCTTCATCGCGCTCGCGCAATTCGCGCTTCATCCAATCGGACTCTTTGCGAAGCACGCTGATCTCGGTATCCTTCTTGGACAGCATCTCTTTCGCCCGAGTGAGTTGGGCCTGCGCCTCCACCGGTCCCACAGCCTCGGCTCCTACGTACGCGGCAGCAGGAACCTTTGCCGCACTACTCTGGGTCATCGTCGTCTTCGTTACCGGGACGGCGGCCGGCATTGGCGTGTTCGCAAGGGCATGGTAGTCGATGACCTGGGTAATGACACCGGCTTTTCCGCCTGATGCGTAGGTCGGAGCCTGCTCGCTGCGTGCCGCCGATTCGGGTATGAACGTGGTCGCGCCGGGTCCCTTGGAAATCGTGAAATGAATCGCACCCTGATGCAGGTATATGCTGCCCGCCGTGGGTTCAGAGCCTGACCCTGCCGATGAGGACACGCGAAACCCAACGAGCTGTTCGGGTTTTGCTTTCGATAAACCTTGTGCGAGCAGGGGAGCTAGAAACTCCGCATCCTCATCGCTGAATACTCTCATCGGCTTGCTGCCAGCGGCGGACATTCTTGTAGATCCGTTCTGATCCTCCGCGGTGTAGACGCCTTTGACGATCTTTAAAAGGGTGGTCTGGTCGATGACGGCCGGATGGCTCGCTTCGAACGACCAATCCATGATTTCTTCGAGAAAGACGCTGCCCTTTGCGTTCTGCGCGACCTTGGAAGTGCTACTGCATCCGGTGACAATCATCGCCAGGCCGGCGAATCCGAACATGACTGCGGTGATCAGCCGCGTGGCGCCTGGATGGGTCGACATTGTTCTCTCCTTTACAGAAGTGCGATAGGGGCGCTAGACGGATCCCCTCGCGAACAGGGGTTACCAGATCCCAAGACCCATCAGCGTCATACTGAGTGCGAGCCAGCCAAACAGACCCACCGCAATCAGCGTCTCAAGGCTCATCGTGGACTCGGATCGCTTCTCCGATTGATTTTGGGAGGAGTTCATTTCGTCGCTCCGGTGTCAAATGGGTGGACGTCGTGGGAGTCGTCCATTTTTCAAAGCAAAGACCATGCCCTCATGGTTGACACAGTCGGAGCATGTAAAGCCTTTCCAAACACGAGTCCTGCGTGGCTCAAAGGTCTCGATAACAATGCTCAAGTTTCAGCTGTCATGTCTTACTGTAAGGCCTTGATTTCCCGAATTGTGCCGGGCAACAGCGTATACGCTCTGGACGACGTTTCTGGCGTGCATTCCTTAGGCGAGAGCCGGTAGCAAATGAGGAGAGTCTGAGAAGCGAAGAACTACGTACTGAAGGAAGGCGGCTACGGCTGAACGATTTTCGTGCAGGATTGTGCGTTTTTCGGCGTTGAATGTTGCGACAGGTCCGTGACGCGGGCATACAGCGTCGACGCCGACGCGTCATAAATCGAGCAAGCCACCATCTGACCAGGACGGCACGGAACATTGCCCTTCTCCCATACCACGGTGATATTGCCGTCACTTTTGCCCATGGCTTGCAAGTGCGATTTCTTGGCGTCGCCCTCCACAAGAACGGGGAGCGTCTCACCCAGATATTCGCGGTTGCGTTCCGTCGAAATGCGACGCTGCAACTCGACCAGCGCAGTCACTCGACGTGATTTGATCTCTTGGGCAACGTCATCGGCGTACTTTCGCGCGGCGATGGTGTTCGTGCGTTCGGAGTAGAGAAAAATGAACGCGGAATGGTACCGAACTTCTTCTAGCAGGCGATAGGTATGGGCAAACTCCTCGTCGGTCTCGGAACAAAATCCTGCGATGATATCGGTCGTAAGCACGATGCGCGAATTCATCGACCGTATTCGCTCCACCAGCGTCAAATATTCAGCTCTGGTATAGGTCCGATTCATCATGGCGAGAATCCGGTCATTCCCGGATTGCACGGGCAGATGAATGTGCTTGCAGATGTTCGGGTGAAAAACCACGGCTTCCAGCAACGACGCCGGAAAATCCTTGGGATGGGGAGAAGTGAACCGAACCCGCTCGATCCCGCGAATGTCGGCGACGGCGGTCAAGAGTCGGGCAAAGTCCCAGTCGCCCGAACGGTACGAATTGACATTCTGGCCAAGCAACGTGATCTGCTTGAAGCCTTCTGCGGCGACTCGCGACGCTTCCTCGAGAATGCCCTGCGGTTCCCGCGACCGCTCCCGTCCGCGCGTGTAGGGCACAACGCAGAAACTACAGAAGTTGTCGCAACCGCGCATGACGGCGATCCAGGCATTCACGCCTGGAATGCGCGACGGCACGATGTCGTCGTAGGTTTCATATTCTGAGAGATCGACGGCCAGGCTCTTCACGTGCTCGCCCAGTTCCTGAGCGTCAGCGGCGTTGCGGATCAGCATCGGGAGCTGGCGATAGCTGTCCGGTCCTGCCAACAGATCGACCAACGGTTCCTGTTTGGTCAGTTCTTCCTTGAGATTTTGCGCCATGCAACCCAGCACGCCGACGACGAGTGGCCTGGTCTTCTTGAGGGCCTTCAGATCGGCCAGATGGGTATACACCTTCGTATGGGCGTTCTCGCGGATGGCGCATGTGTTCATGAGAATGACATCGGCGCGCTCGCGATCTTCCGTGAGCAGGAAGCCCTCACGCTTGAGCAGTGCACGAACCAGTTCGGAGTCATATTCGTTCATTTGGCACCCGAACGTTTCGATGTGCACGTGGCGTGGGGGACCCGAGCCGGCGCTCATGACTTCATTCCTTCCGCCTCGGTGGGGATCAGTTGACCGACCGCCCACCTGTCGGACGCACCGGTTATTTTGACGCGATGCATCTGTTTTGCCAGCTCGTCTTCGCCAGGGACTCCGACTCTCAGGTATTGGGCGGTGGTTCCTAGGCGCAAGCCTTCCGTGCGGCCCCCTTCGAAGAGCACGACGACCGAGCTGCCGATCGCTCGTTCTGCAAAGGCTAGTCGCTTTTGGCGCGAGAGCTCAGCCAGCCTCTGCGCACGCCCGCGGGCAATGTCCACTGGCACCTCGTGCGATAGCTTGGCGGCGGCGGTGCCCGGCCGTTTCGAGTACGTAAAGACATGCAGATAGGAGAACGGGAGACGGCGGCAGAGGTCAGCGGTGTGGTCAAACGCCTGCTCGGATTCGCCCGGAAAGCCCACCATTACATCCGTTCCGAGCCCCAGACCGGAGATCCGCGCGGTCGCCCGATCGATGAGCGACAGGAACGACTCCACGTTATAAGGACGGTTCATGGCAGAAAGGACAGTGTCGTCGCCGCTCTGCAGAGGAACGTGGAGGTACGGACAAAGTTTTCGTGATGAAGCCATTAGCTCCAATAACGCGTCGGAAACCGTCGTAGGCTCGATCGACGACAGTCTGATCCGCTCGATGCCCTCGATTGCCTCGAGTCGCTCGATGAGGCCGGTCAGGCCGACGCCCTGCGACCGAAATTGGCCGATGTTCACTCCGGTGAGGACGACTTCCCGATGACCGCGGACTGCCTGCTGCCTCGCCTCTTCGAGAACGTCCTCGAGAACGCGGCTGCGTTCGTGCCCTCTCGCAAACGGAATGAGACAGAAACTGCACATGACGTTGCACCCGTCCTGGATCTTTAGTAGCGCGCGGGTTGTTGTGTCGGAGTCGCCAAGCTCCGGAAGAACGAAATCATCGCGGCTGATCGTCTTCGTGTGCAACACGTCGGGGGAGGGCTGTTTCTTGAGGAGTTCCGGCGGCGGAAGAAACGAGGGCAGCTCCGACTTGAACTGGTTGCCCACGATCATGTCGATTCCCGGTATGGTCCGCAGGTGCTGCGCGCCGGTCTGGGCGTAGCAGCCAGTGACCGCCACGAACGCATCAGGGGAATGTTTCAAGGTTTTGCGTATCACATACCGGCACGTCCGTTCGGCCTCGACCGTCACGGAGCAGGTATTGACGACAAGGAGATCCGTCGGCTGCCCCCACTCGACGACCGTATACCCGCGTCGACGCAGCTGGGACTCGATCACGGATGTTTCCGCTTGGTTGAGACGGCAGCCCAAGCTGTGAAGGGACGCGCGTTTTTTCATGAGCCGGGGATTATAGAGACCTGGTCACGGGAGGGGCAAGTGCGGCGTCCACGCGAAAAAGACACCTTCCGGGTTGAAGGGGCCTCATCACCATGGTAGCATGCCCATCAGAAACATCACGCGCAGAGCCCCATGCGAGGTCCCGTGGCGATTCGGCTCCTCATCGCATGCAGCTATATCTTGACCCTGCTCCTGTCTCATCATCAGGCTTCTGCCAAGGATGTGCTGCCCATTGAACCGGACCTCAATACCCGCGTCGATGAGCTGTACGACCACGAGGCGCGGCTATTCCTGATGTTGTATTCGTTGAAAGGCGACGGCCAGATCGACTATGTCACGGGGCGCATGGTCCAGGAATACGCGCGAAGCAACTTTGGAAATCCCGTTTACCACACGGAAGTTCATCCGTTGTTCTACTGGTGGAACCACATTATGTGGAACGATCCTGAACAGGATGGCGTCAACGGCAACGAACGCGTCTACCAGGAGAACGTCGAATTCGACGTTACCCGCTACAAGCCCTGCACGTTCAACGGACAGCCCTGCTGAGCTTCTCGGACCCGTCCGCGCATCCCAACCGGGCTCACCGTATTAATTGCCGATTCTCCTAAGAGCGACAGCGGTCTAATGCTATCCTGAACCGGCGTACAACGGACACTTCCCATGGCTGCGACTCTTGCACAAATTCTTGGAAACAAGCGCATCGCCTTGATGCTGCCGCTGGGCTTTATCTCCGGATTACCCTTGGCGCTCACATCCGGAACCCTCCAGGCCTGGTTGACGGTGGCAGGCGTCGATCTCAAAACGATCGGCATTTTCACGCTGGTCGGACTTCCCTACAGCCTGAAATTTCTATGGGCGCCGGTCATGGATCGGGTGGCACCTCCGTGGCTGGGACGCCGACGCGGGTGGATGGTACTCGCTGAAATCGCCGTGGCGGTCGGCCTGGCAATGATGGCATTGGTCGGAACCGATGAGGGCCCTCAGTGGTTGGGAATCATCGCTGTTGCGGTGGCGTTCATGTCCGCATCGCTGGATATCGTGTTCGATGCGTACCGTACCGACGTCCTGCTTGCGCCCGAGCGGGGATTCGGAGCCGCGGTCTGGGTCAACGGCTATCGGCTGGCCCTCTTGCTGGCGAGCGCAGGCGCCTTGGTCTTGGCGGATTATATTGGTTGGCGAGGAACCTACCTGACGCTCTCGGGTCTGATGGCCGCGGGCGTCGTGACGGTTCTTCTCAGTCCCGACCCTCCTCCCGTCGGAGCCGTGCCGAAAACTTTTGCCGAAGCGATCGGCCTGCCGCTGTGCGAACTCTTTTCGCGGCCCGGCATTTTTGGGTTATTGGGCCTGGTGGTTCTTTACAAGCTGGGCGACGCTGTCGCTGGATCGTTGCAGACCGCATTCTTCATCGGCGGCCTCGGCTTCACTACTGGGGAGGTCGGCTATGTCAAAGGTCTTGGCATCGCCGCCACGTTGATCGGTGCGTTGGCCGGGGGCATGGTAATGGCCAAAACTGGACCGGTGCGATCTCTCTTCTTGTTCGGCATTCTCCAGGCGCTGTCCAATCTGTCCTTTATGTTGCTCGCCTGGATCGGAAAGAGTTACGAAGCGCTCGCGGCTTCGGTCGTCATCGAAAACGTCACAGGAGGGATGGGCACGGCCGCCTTTGTCGCGCTGGTGATGTCCCTATGCGACCATCGCTATACCGCGACTCAATTTGCCTTGCTGTCGTCGTTGGAGGCCTTGGGGCGGGTGTTTTCGGGGCGTCCATCGGCCGAAGTGGTAAGCCTCGTCGGATGGGGATGGTTCTTTCTCCTCTCGTTCCTGTTGGCCTTGCCTGGGTGTTGGCTTGTCTGGCACTACCGCGGGCTGCTCAACCCCCAGGCCTCGGATGCTGTCCCCCGGAGCTCTCCGCTCATGAAACCGGCGTGAGACGACGCTGAAGGAAGAGCACGAACAGAAGCAAGGTCGGCAAGGGGGCAAGCGCAAATGGCACCAGCCAGACCCAGATGTTCTTCGCTCTCATGCGCGTTTGATCGATCATCCACACGAAGACCCAAATCATAAGGCCGATGTAATTGAGTGCCATCCACCTCGTCGTATGGATCTTCAGGCCGCTGGCGCTGTCAGGGGTGCCGTGTACGAGAAACGCGCCTAAAATGAGCACGAATAATCCCAAGAGCACCGCGACGAGCTTTTTGCTCCATACGAACATGAGAAGATTCCCTCCGGCGGCAAGGTTCAGAGCGAATTGATGTCGGCGGTAGGCTAAAGATGCCTTCGACATTTGTCAAAGGGCAATGATTATGAGGATCGTTCAACTCACCATCGTGATCATTCTGCTGAGCGTGAGCATCGGGCTCGTGCTCTCAAATCCGACAATGGAGGACTACCTCGCCTTCGTCGAAGCTCAACTCGCAAAGGCCATGGATCGCAGCGACCGGGGCGATTCACGCGAAAAGAGCATGCTCAAATCGATCTACCGCTCGCATAGCCATGAACTCATGAATACAGCGGTTCGACCGCATACGATCCGGCGCAATTGGGGTGTGATGAGTCTGTATGAAACGTCTGTGTTCGAATCACGCATCTCGGTTCTTGGCATCGGGGGGTACTTTATTCCACTTAAGGGAATTGACGAGGCCATCATCCGCCTTGGCCGGCTTGCGTTTTGACTGGAGACTTGAGTGCCGCTCTCCACAGCTGTGGATAACCTGTCTTTTTTCCCACCAAAACGGCCTTGATCAAGGGCCCCCTGCTATCCACAGGCTTTCCTCCGAATCCACAGGACAGCCACAATATTTAGTGTTGACAATTCCTGGCAATAGCTATATGTAGTCATCGCCCGTGATGGCGACGGCATTTCTAGAGCGGGGATCGGCGATCGAAGGGTACCCTTTACTCCTACGCCAGAATTCGGGTCTAAAGGGAGCTGCAATTAGCTCGGAATCCAGGGAGGAGACATCGTGAGAATAGAACGGCGATTCACACGTTCCGGACAGAGTCCCTATGAAGGGTTGAAGTTCGTGAAACGCTCATCCGAGATACGCAATCCTGATGGATCGACCGTCTTCAAGTTGGATCAGATCGATATCCCAGAGTCCTGGTCCCAGCTAGCCATCGACATTCTCGCCCAGAAGTACTTTCGGAAAGCCGGCGTCCCGCAGCGCGATGAGGCCGGCAATCCCGTACTCGGTCCAGAAGGCAAGCCTCTCCTCGGGGGAGAGCGCGACGGCAGGCAGGTCTTCGAACGACTTGCCGGCTGCTGGACCCACTGGGGTAAAGCCTACGGCTACTTCAAGACCGTCGAGGACAGCGCCGCATTTCATGACGAGTTGTGTTACATGCTGGCGCATCAAATGGCCGCCCCTAATTCCCCGCAGTGGTTTAACACCGGCCTCCACTACGCGTACGGTTTGTCGGGCCCGGCCCAAGGCCATTTCTACGTCGATCCGAAAACTCGGGAAGTCGTAAAAGCCACCAACGCCTTCGAGCATCCGCAGCCACATGCCTGCTTCATTCAATCGATTGAAGACGATCTCGTCAACGAGAACGGCATCATGGATTTATGGGTCCGGGAAGCCCGCCTTTTCAAATACGGGTCGGGAACAGGGACCAATTTCTCAAAACTGCGCGGCGACGCTGAGCCACTGTCCGGCGGCGGACGATCGTCGGGCCTCATGTCGTTTCTGCGCATCGGAGACCGTGCGGCCGGCGCCATTAAGTCCGGCGGCACGACACGCCGTGCCGCGAAAATGGTCTGTCTCGATTTGGACCATCCTGACATCGAGGAGTTCATTGATTGGAAGGTGGTCGAGGAACAAAAAGTGGCCGCAATGGTGACCGGCTCCAAGATTTGCGCCCAGCGCCTGAACGCCGTACTCAAGGCCTGCCATATCGTCGACGACGAAGGAACGCCACACGTCTCGATCGATCCCAAGCAGAATTCGATCTTGAGAGAGGCACTGACGGCAGCCCGACGCGACAACGTGCCGGAAGCTTACATTCAACGGATGTATTCCTATGCGCAGCAAGGCTTTACTCATTTCGTGTTTCACGAGTACGACACAAATTGGGACGGCAAAGCCTATCAGACGGTTTCCGGACAAAATTCCAACAACAGCGTGCGCATTCCAAACGAGTTTTTCTCCGCGCTGGAGGCCGATGGCGACTGGCAACTGAAGCGCCGGACTGATGGCAAAGTGTCGAAGACCATCAAAGCCCGCGAGCTGTGGGACCGCATCGCATGGGCTGCGTGGATTTGCGCCGATCCCGGCACGCAGTACGACACGACGATCAACGAGTGGCATACCTGTCCCGAAGACGGCCGCATCAATGCCTCGAATCCGTGCTCCGAATACATGTTCCTCGACGACACGGCCTGCAATCTGGCGTCCTTGAATCTGGCGCAGTTTTTCACGCCGGCAGGCCAGTTCGAGCTCGAGCACTTCCGCCATGCCGTCCGCATCTGGACGATCGTCCTCGAGATCAGCGTCCTCATGGCGTCGTTCCCGAGCCGCTCGATCGCGGAGAAGAGCTATCACTTCCGTACGCTCGGCCTTGGATACGCCAACCTCGGCACCGTTCTCATGCGCCAGGGTATCCCCTACGACTCTGAGAAGGCACTGGCCATCTGCGGTGCTCTGACCGCCATCATGACCGGCGAAGCCTACAGCGCTTCGGCCGAAATGGCGGCCGAGCTCTGGCCGTTTCCAGGGTATGCCAAGAACCGGGACGCGATGCTCCGCGTGATGCGCAACCACCGGCGCGCCGCATACAACGCGCCGAAAGAAGAATACGAAGGGCTCACGATTACGCCGGCGGGCATCCAGGCCGAACACTGTCCCCCGGATCTCTTGATTGCAGCGAGACGGGCCTGGGACCGGGCATTGGAGCTCGGAACCGCCTACGGATACCGCAATGCGCAGGTGACCGTCATCGCGCCGACCGGTACGATCGGGCTTGTGATGGACTGCGATACGACGGGCATCGAGCCGGATTTTGCCTTGGTGAAGTTCAAAAAGCTGGCCGGCGGAGGCTACTTCAAGATCATCAACCAGAGTCTGCCTCCCGCGCTGGAGACCTTGGAGTATACGACGACGCAGGTGCAGGAAATCGTCAACTATTGCGTCGGGCGCCAAACTCTGCAAGGCGCGCCCTTCATCAATCACGAGACCTTGAAGCAGAAGGGCTTCGACGACGCGGCTCTGGCTCGGATGGAAAGCGGGCTTTCGCAAGCCTTCGAGATCCAATTCGCATTTAATAAATACGTGCTGGGCGATGAATTCTGCCGCACGAAGCTCGGCCTGACGGAGGGCCAGCTGACGGAAGCCAATTTCAACATGCTCAAGGCGCTCGGCTTCACCCAAGAAGAGATTGCGGCCGCCAACGACTACTGCTGCGGCACCATGACCGTCGAAGGGGCGCCTCATCTCAAAGCGGAACATTTGCCGGTCTTCGACTGCGCCAATCGTTGCGGCCGAATCGGCCAGCGTTATATTGCGGTCGACGCACACATTCGCATGATGGCGGCCGCCCAGCCGTTTATCAGCGGCGCGATCAGCAAAACGATCAACATGCCCGCGGACGCTACACTGGAAGAAGTCAAGTCAGCCTATCTCTTCGCCTGGAAGAGCATGGTGAAAGCCGTGGCGCTTTATCGTGACGGGTCAAAACTGAGTCAGCCGCTCTCGGCCTCAACCGACAGCGGAAAGGCTGTCGAAGCAGCTCCCGAAGTGCTCGAGATTGCCGAAAAAATGGCTGAACGCGTTCTTGTACGGTACCGGTATTTGGCCAAGCGGCGTCCGCTGCCGGCACGAAGAAACGGTTACACGCAAAAGGCCGTCATCGGCGGGCATAAGCTCTATTTGCGGACCGGCGAATACGAAGACGGCACAGTGGGCGAAATCTTCTTGGACATGCACAAGGAAGGCGCCGCGTTCCGAAGCTTGATGAACTGCTTCGCGATCGCCATTTCGTTGGGCCTCCAGCATGGCGTTCCGCTCGAAGAATTTGTCGAAGCCTTCGTTTTCACGCGGTTTGAACCCAATGGCCCCGTCAAACTGAATGATCGCATCAAGATGTCCACGTCGATTATCGATTATATCTTCCGCGAGCTGGCCATCACATATCTGGATCGATTCGATCTGGCTCAGGTCAAAGAAGAGGATTTGCGGATGGACTCGGTGAAAAAGGACGAACCGGACCCCGAATGCTCGGACGAGGTGGCGGATCCCCAAACGCTGGCCTCATCCTCCATCAGCACGGAATTGTTTCCTTCGAGACGGGGCGCTCAACCGCGTCATGCCGGCAACGGCCATGGCAATGGAAATGGCAGTGTGACCCACAAAGTCGAGGTGAAGCGGGAAACGCTGACGTACACCGCTGAAGCGGTGAAGTATGCGCGACTTCAAGGCTATGAGGGAGACCCGTGCCAGAGCTGCAACGAGTTCAAGCTCGTCA
Source organism: Nitrospira sp. (assembly GCA_035495295.1). Classification (GTDB taxonomy): domain Bacteria; phylum Nitrospirota; class Nitrospiria; order Nitrospirales; family Nitrospiraceae; genus Nitrospira_C. The sequence goes on from DATJGE010000050.1 coordinate 16,873, forward strand.
GAAACGGCACGTGTCTGAAGTGCATGGGTTGCGGCGCCACGAGCGGATGCTCCTAAAGGGAGGTCGTCATGACGGCAACCTTACGCGAACGGAGCTTAGAAACGGTGCACGATCAGGTCGTCAGCCTGGTCGCGCAACGCTGGGCCAAGGCTTTCGTCTGCAAGACGACGATCAGAACCGGCCACGACCAGAATCCTTGGGTCGAGCCGATGCAGCCCTGCGATATCGTCGGCTGGTATGTCAGCTCCGGCGGCAATACGATGGAATGGATGGCCGAAGTCGAGACCGAGGAGTCGCTGGCGGACGTCCACATCGCCGACAAATGGAACAGGACCATCCGGCGGGGCATTCCCTTTTATTTGCTGGTGCCCCGTGGAATGAAAGAGCTGGCCTTCAGGCTCAGCCAGGAGCAGTCGGTCGCGCTCAGCTGCATCTACGAGTTCACGTTCATCAATGGAGTCTGCCACGTCCTCTAAGGCCGGCAGCAGCAGCACGTAATGCCGCAGTTGCGGTGGACCTCAAGGAAGTGATAGGTGTTACAGGGCCGAAGGTAAGGACTCCCATGCCAACCACCACACAGCTGGTCATCAGCGGTCAAAGCCGGCCAGGCGTCATGGCCCAAGTTGCCTCCGTCCTCGCCGAGGCTGGCGTCAACATCAAAGCCTTTTCCGCTCCCGAAGTCACCGGCACGGGCAAGCTCAGGCTTCTCGTCGCCGACCTTGAGGGAGCGCGCACCGCCTTGCGAACCGCCAAAATCAAGTTCACAGAAGAAACCGCGCTTATTCTCAGCCTGGAGAATAAACCCGGTGCACTCAATGAGGTGGCCGACCTGTTGACCCAGGCGCGCATCAATATCAAGTGCGGGTATTGCACGCCTTCCAGGGAAGGCAAACGTGCCATAGTCGTCCTCACCGTCTCGAGCATTGACAAGGCGCTTTCCATCCTCCGGAATCAATCGCTTGACGAGTTTTGATGGGCTGCTGAAGCCACTCGCCATTGTCGCGGTCGTCGCTCTTATCACCGGCTGCAGTAGTCCCGCCCCAAAACCGGTTTACTTTCCCGGCTATCCCATTGGCTATGTCGAACGCGGGATGGCCTCCTGGTATGGACCTGGATTTCAGGGAAACAAAACGGCCAATGGCGAACCATACGACATGCATAAGCTGACGGCCGCCCATCGGACGCTTCCGCTCGGATCCGTTGCCGTCGTCCGTTCAGCCAGCACGGGCAAAGAGGTGACGGTGCGGATCAACGATCGGGGGCCCTTTGCGAGGGGACGCATCCTTGATTTGTCGTACGCTGGCGCCAGGACCTTGGGCATGATAGGGCAGGGTACAGATCACATCGAGCTTCGCGTCATCGGCTTCCAAGGCCGAACGGCGGAGATGGGATGGTTGCGAGTACAAATCGGGTCGTTTGCGGAGCGTCGAAATGCCACAACGCTCCTCGAACGAGCCCAACAGCTGTACCCAGGAGGACGGATCCAGACGGTCGACCTTCCTGACGGCAGAAGGTACCGCGTCCAAGTCGGCGAGTTTAAAACCGAGCAGCAGGCCGAATCTGCGGCCGGCAGACTTGAAGCGGACTTAGCGGTCCAATCCTTCGTTTTTCGCGATGATATTTGGATTCAGAATATAAGTCGATGATTTTACGGCATGTTTTGCTGAAGTGCTTGCCCCTCATTCCTGCCTATGATAGATGTACACCTCATGAAAACCATACCCCCCCACGGCGCCTTTCGCATTGAACTCGGTCTTTCCCCCATGCGTCTCTCCTGTCCAATCGCCGGTAGCCGCCGCCTGAGTTCCCGCAGCGAGACCACCGTGCTCGTGACCCGTCCCTAACCCGGGAATCTCTATGGACATTGCGATTCTTCTAGGACTTATTGTTCTTTCTGCCGTGATTTCGACAGCGGAAATCGGCTTTTTCGCGGTCAATGAAACCAAGCTTCGGGCGTTGGCTCACAGCCATAACCACCGCGCGAAGATGGCCCTCCATCTGCGGAGCGACCCGCAGAAGCTGCTGGCGACAATATTGGTGGGGGACCGGCTGGTCGGGACGGCCATTCCGATGTATGCGACGTTTCTGACGTTGAACACGTATGGGGCAGAGCGCACATTCTTCGACGATACGATCGCCGTTGTCGTCGGATTGCTTACCTTCGTCCTTCTGGTCTCTGTAGACGTCGTTCCCAAGACATTGGCCGCCAAATTTGCCGTACCCGTGACGCTGAACATGTCCTATCCGGTCTACGGCGTCCAATTTCTGCTCAAACCCATTCTGGCCGTCATGGTCCCGTTCATTCACAAGGTCACAGGCGGCAAAGGTCTGACTCTGCCGCTCGTCACCGAAGAGGAGCTCAAGATCATGCTGGATGAAGGGGGAAAGACAGGAGCCATCGAGGTTGAGAAAGTCAAAATGATCAAGAACGTCTTTCAACTGAAGGACATCACTGCCGAAGATGCGATGACCCCCCGGCTGTATGTCTTTTCGCTCGACGGCAATCTTCGCCTGAAGGACGCCCAGGAACTCCTGTACAACTCAAAATATTCGAGGATCCCCGTGTACGATGGCACACTCGACAACATCACGGGCATTCTCTACAAGAGCCGGGCTTTGACGGAATTGGCGAAAGATCAAACGGATGCCAAACTGAAAGACATTGCGTATCCGCCCATTTTCGTGCCGGCCGGCAAAACCGCGGACGACCTGATGAAGCAGTTTCAGCAGGAAAAACGCCACATGGCGGTGGTCGTCAACGAATTCGGCGGAGTCATGGGCATCGTGACGTTGGAAGATCTGCTGGAAGAAGTGGTGGGCGAGATCATGGACGAAACGGATATCACCGAAGAGCTGATCAAACGCATTGGCAAGAACCACATCCTCGTGCACGGCCGCACGGAAGTGCGAAAGGTGAACGACTTCCTCAAGGTCGATCTCGGCGATGAAGCCGTGACGATCGGCGGGTTGATTCAGCAGGAACTCGGCCGCATTCCGAAAGTCGGCGAAGAATTGCGGATCGGCAATTGCCGGATCCTCGTTCATGAGGCCGAGCCGCGCTCGATTCGGAGCGTGCAAATCTTCCGCGAGGAAAAAAGCCCTGTGGCGGTGGAAGCGCCCAATTTCAATCTGGTCAGTTGACCGGGGACATCACTCTTCTCGTTCCAGCAATGCTCGGAACTCTTGCTCGCTGAGCACGGTAATCCCGAGCTTGGCTGCCTGCTCCAGCTTCGAGCCGGCCTCCTCTCCAGCCACCACATACGAGGTCTTTTTGCTGACGCTCGAGGCGACACGGCCCCCCCGCATCTCCACGAGCTCTGCGGCCTGTTCTCTCGCGAATTCTCTGAGCCCGCCGGTGAAGACAAATGTCTTGCCGGCGAGTGGGGCGCCGGTCTGCGCCGAAGGCGGCGGCGCTTCAATCATAAAACCTTTCTCCGTTAGATCTTGAATGACACGCCGGTTGTGCTCTTCCGAAAAGTAAGACACCAGACTCGAAGCGATTTCTGGCCCGACCGCGTTGATCTGCAAAAGCCTGTCCTCATTTGCCTCCATGAGCCGCGTCAATGAGCCAAACTCGCCGGCAAGGATCTTAGCAACGTGCTGACCGACCTGACGGATTCCGAGTCCCATCAAGAAGCGGTCAAGGTCCACCGTTTTACTACGCTCAATGGCGTCCAACAGCAGGCTCGCCGAGCGGTCGGCGAATCCATCGAGCATCAACAAGTCCGGTTTCGTGAGCCGGTAGAGATCGGCGAGAGAACGGACGAGTCCCGTATCCACGAGCTGTGCCACCGTCTTTCTGCCCAATCCTTCAATGTTGAGCGCGCTCTTCGAGGCGAAGTGCTCAATGGCACCCTTGAGCTGCGCGAGGCACACCGACTGGCCCGTGCAATAATAGTAGGCGCCTTCCTTGGCGACGTTCGATCCGCACACGGGGCAATGCTCAGGCATGCGGAACGGCTCGCTTCGGACATCGTCCGGCGCCGGAACGCGCTCTGCAATTGCCGGGATGACGTCGCCGGCCCGTTCCACCTTGACCGTGTCGCCGACGCGGATGTCTTTTCTCGCGATTTCATCGGCATTGTGGAGCGTCGCACGGCTGATCGTCACGCCTCCGACTTCCACCGGTTTAAGCAGCGCGAGGGGAGTCAATGTGCCGGTGCGCCCGACGGAGACGACGATGTCCTCCACCTTCGTCACCTCTTTGCGCGGAGTGAACTTAAGTGCAACGGCATAGCGCGGGCTTCTTGATTTGAATCCGAGCCGGTCTTGCCAGTCCCGACGGTTGACCTTGATCACCACCCCGTCAATCTCGTACGGAAGACTGTCACGCATGGTTTCCGTATCGCGATGGTATTCGATCGCCTCCTGGATGGACGGGCACAGACGGCGATGGAGCGGCACTGGGAATCCCCACCGCGACAACGCGTCGAGCTCCTCCCAATGGGTCGGCAGCCCTTTTCCGGTCGACGCCATGATTTCATAACAGGTCAGCGCCAGCGGGCGTGCCGCCGTCATGGCGGAATCGAGCTGGCGAAGCGTGCCGGAGGCGGCGTTTCGGGGGTTGGCAAAGCCTTCTTGCCCAAGCTCGGTCATCGTGCGGTTCAACGTCTGAAAATCGTCGAGCCGCATGTAGACTTCGCCCCGCAGGACCAGTCGCTGTGGGTAGTCGGTATGCGTCATCAATTGAAGCGGCAGTGCCCGTATCGTGCGGAGATTCACGGTCACGTCCTCGCCGGTCGTGCCGTCGCCTCTGGTTGCGCCCCGCACAAACACTCCGCCTTCGTACACCAGCTCGACCGAGAGCCCGTCGAATTTTGGCTCAGCGGTGTACTCCACAGCCCCGACCTCGAGCTCCCGCTTCATCCGTTGATCGAACGCCTGGACGTCAGTTCGGTCGACGAGGGAATCCAGGCTCAGCATCGCCTGCTCATGGCGGACTTTTTTCAAGGAGTCGAGCGGAGGCGCACCCACCCGTTGGGTGGGCGAATCGGGCGTGACCAATTCCGGGTGTGCCCGCTCGAGTTCGGAGAGTTCGCGGAAGAGGCTGTCGTAGGCCGAATCAGCGATTTCCGGTTTCGCCTTGACGTAGTACAGGTAGTCGTGTCGCCTGATTTGATCTCGCAGGGTTGCGAGCCGAGCCTGGACGTCTGTCGTCGTCATCGAACGGCTGGACGATGCGTGGGCCTCAAGGGAGATATGAGCGTCAGAAGAGTTGTTATCATAGCAAACGGTGGACGGTCAAACTGCCGGCCGTGGCCACTTCCCTTTGACTTTCGCACATTTGGCCATTATTCTATCCAATCCAATTGAGGGTCTGACACCGCGCTCGGGCACGCATCCGGGTGCGATGAGGAGGAGGACATGAAGCAGGACGCAGGTGCGAAAACATCTTCCCCGACGGCGGCCATCAGGGTGGTCGCCTTGATCTGCGGGGGTTTGGCCGTCAGCGGCTGCGTGTTGTCGGAAAAATATGAAGCCGAGAAAGCGCGGAGTCTTAATTTTCAGCGGCTCCTCGCCCAGGAAGAGAAGCGAACGGGCGAGCTCGACAACGAAGTGAAACGTACGAAAAGGGAATTGGCGGAATATGAAACGCGGAACCGCGAATTGACGGCTCAGGTGCAGGCCGTGCGTGAGCAGCTCGGGCGCGCTCAGGAGGAGAACGAAGCCATCAAGGAAGCGGCGCTCCTGGACCGGAAGGCGAAAGCCGATATGAAGCGTGCGGCGCCGGCCGCCAAAGCAGCTCCGCCGGAACCGTCGCCGAACATCAGCGAGCTCTTGGGAACGACGTCGGGCTCGCAGCCGGAGTCATCGGCGGTCCCCTCCGACATGCAAATGGATGTCAAATCAGGTTCCAACGTCCACGTCGTGAAGCCGGGTGAAACTCTCTACCGCATCAGCCGGCGATACGGCGTGAAAGTCGACACGTTACGGAAATGGAACAAGCTCCCGGATGACATCATTGAAGTCGGACAGAAATTGATCGTGAGCCAGGAGCAATAGAACGTGCCTTCGCCCACCTACTCGCTGAGTTTGGAAGAGTTCCAGCGCTATGCCCGCGAGGGGAACCTCATTCCGCTCTACCGGGAAATACTAGCCGATTACGATACGCCGGTCTCAGCCTTCGCCAAGATCGACCATGGTCCGACCGCCTATCTTTTGGAAAGCATCGAGGGAGGAGAAAAGTGGGCCCGCTACTCGTTTCTCGGCAGCGGCTCCCCGGTGGTCATTTATGAAGACCGCGGAGATCTCGTGCTTTTACGGGGGAAGCACAGAAAGCGTATTGCGAGCCGTGGCAATCCCTTGGAGCGGCTCCAGGAAATCATGGCCGCCTACCGCCCCGTCGTCGTGCCAGGGTTACCGCGCTTCGTCGGAGGCGCGGTCGGCTATCTCGGTTATGACATGGTCAGAACGTTCGAAGACCTGCCTGGACGTCGGAAGGAGCACATCAATCTGCCGGATTTTGCGTTTCTGCTCACCGATACGTTGGTCATTTTCGACAACGTCTCTCAAAAGATCAAAGTCGTCGCCAACGCCCACGTCCGGTCGACTCACCAGCGCGACGTGACCCGAGAATATCGCGCGGCCACCGAGCGCATCGAGCATATCATCGCTCGCCTCAAGCGTCCGCTTCGAAGGATGCGGCCTCACCGGCGACGCCGTCCGATCGGCTTTACATCGAACATGAGCAAGGCAGACTTCGAAAAGATGGTCGTACGAACGAAAGAGTACATCCGGGCCGGCGATGTGGTGCAGACGGTGCTCTCGCAGCGATGGGAAACGAGCGTACAGGCACCGCCGTCGCAGCTGTACAGGGCGCTGCGCGTGGTGAACCCTTCTCCCTACATGTATTATCTGCGCGTGGCCGGCGTCGAATTGGTCGGGTCGTCGCCCGAGACGCTCGTCCGTTGCGAGGATGGCGTGATTACCGTGAGGCCGATCGCCGGCACACGCCGCCGAGGCCGAACGGCCGACGAGGACCAGCAATTCGAGCGCCGCCTGCTTGCCGACGACAAGGAGCGGGCCGAGCACGTCATGCTCGTGGATCTTGGTCGTAACGACGTCGGACGCGTCGCGCATGCCGGCTCCGTTGCGGTCGACTCGCTCATGCACGTCGAACGGTATTCGCATGTGATGCACATCGTCTCGAACGTCACAGGGCGGCTCGATTCCGGAAAAACTTCTTACGACGTCCTGCGTGCCTGTTTTCCGGCCGGTACCGTGTCCGGAGCGCCGAAAATCCGGGCCATGGAAATTATCGACGAGCTCGAGCCGACCAGACGCGGCCCCTACGCCGGCGCCGTCGGGTACTTCAGTTTCTCCGGCAACATGGACATGTGTATCAACATCCGGACGGTCGTGATCAAGAAGCATCAAGCCTTCATTCAAGCCGGCGCGGGCATCGTCGCCGACTCCAATCCCGAACATGAATATGAAGAGACGTGTAATAAAGCGCGGGCGATGATGCAGGCCATTGAACTGGCCGAGCAGGGATTGGAATAGCAAAGCGGTGACGCGCCCTGTTCACGGTGATCGATTATGCTGTTGATGATCGATAACTACGATTCGTTCACCTACAATCTCGTTCAATATTTCGGCGAGCTTGGGGAAGACGTCCGTGTCCATCGAAATGACAAAATCACGCTTGAACAGATTGAGGCGCTGAAACCCAGCCGCATCGTCGTCTCGCCAGGACCCTGCACGCCCAACGAAGCCGGCGTTTCGGTGGAAGTCATCAAGCATTTTGCCGGCCGCCTCCCGCTGTTGGGCGTCTGTCTCGGCCATCAATCGCTGGCCGTAGCGTTTGGAGGCCGTGTTGTCAGGGCCCCGCGGCTGATGCACGGCAAGACGTCCGCCATCAGGCATGACGGTCGGACGATTTTTCGCCAGCTTCCGAATCCCTTCGACGCCACCAGATACCACTCGCTGATCGTCGACCGCGGCAGCCTTCCTTCGTGCTTTGAAATATCGGCTGAAACCGACGACGGCGAGATTATGGGCATGCGTCACACGTCGCTTGGTGTTGAGGGGGTGCAGTTTCATCCCGAATCGATTCTGACGACGGCGGGGAAAGATTTGCTGGGCAATTTCCTCAAGCTTTAACCCTTCACATGCTTACCATCCGAGACGCCATCGCGAAACTCGCCGACGGTCTTCCGCTGACGGAAAAGGAAGCCGAGGAAGTGATGCGCGAAATCATGGAGGGATCGGCGACGCCGGCCCAGATCGCTGCCTACCTGATGGGCCTTCGCTTAAAGGGCGAGACCGTCGAGGAGCTCGCGGGATCGGTCCGGGCCATGCGCGATTACGCCATTCGGATCGCCGTCGGTGCATCACTTCTCGTCGATACCTGCGGCACCGGCGGCGACGGCCGGCATAGCTTCAACATTTCGACGACCACTGCCTTCGTGGTCGCAGGCGCAGGACTGACCGTCGCCAAGCATGGGAACCGCTCGGTGTCCTCGAAATCCGGCAGTGCCGACGTGCTCTCCGAGCTGGGTGTGAATATTACCCTTTCGCCCGACCGGGTCTCGGAATGTATCAACGAGGTCGGCATCGGCTTTCTGTTCGCGCCGCTGTATCACGGCGCTATGAAGCACTGCGCCGGACCCCGCCAGGAAATGGGGATCCGAACCATGCTCAATTTGCTCGGACCGCTGACGAATCCCGCCGGCGCGACGGTGCAGGTGGTCGGCGTCTATGAACCACGCCTGACCGAACTCTTGGGCAAGGTGTTCATGCATCTAGGGTCCCAGCATTGTTTCGTCGTGCATGGCATGGACGGGCTGGACGAGATTACGTTGGCTGATCGGACGCTCGTCTCAGAGGCGAAAGGCGGAGTCCTGTCCACCTATGTGCTGACCCCTCATGAATTCGGCCTCGAGCAGGTGTCGCCAAAAGAGTTGGCCGGCGGAGCACCGGCGGATAATGCCAGAATCACACGAGAAATTTTGCAAGGGCGCAAAGGACCGAAGCGCGATGTCGTCTGCCTCAACGCGGCGCCGGCTTTGGTCGCCGGACGGAAAGCCAAGACCTTGCAGGAAGGGTTCCGTCTGGCCGGCCAAGTCATCGATTCCGGCGCCGCAGTGGAGAAATTGGCACGCCTCATTGCGTTTACCAGCAAGGCTCCGCACACATGATCCTGTCGAGAATTCTGGAACACAAGAAGGCAGAACTTCGTCACAAGCAAAGCCGTGGCTATCTTTCCGAGCTCAAGGCGCAGATTCGCGACACCTCCCGGCCGCTTGGCTTCGCCGTGGCGCTTGATGCGACGAGGTCGTCGACGAGCCCGGCATTGATTGCCGAGGTCAAAAAGGCCTCGCCGAGTCTCGGCCTGCTGCGCCCTGAATTCGCCGAGCGCTTCAATCCGGTGGACTTCGCCAAAGCCTACGAGGAAGCAGGGGCGTCGGCGCTCTCGGTGCTGACCGACAAGGATTATTTTCAAGGCAGCTTGGAGTATCTGCGCTCGATCAAGCGATCGGTCCCTCTGCCGGCGCTCAACAAGGAATTCATGGTCGACCCGCTGCAGTTTTATGAGGCCCGCGCGTACGACGCAGATGCCGTCCTGCTGATCGTGGCTGCGCTCGAGCGCGCCCAACTCGTTGATTTTCACGCGCTCGCCCGCGAGCTGTCCCTTGATGTGTTGATAGAAATTCATCACGAGCGGGAGCTCGACAGGGTGCTCGAGTGGATTCCCGACGCCCGCATGATCGGCATCAACAACCGCGACCTCACGACCTTCAGCACCGATCTCACAGTGACAAAACGTCTTGCCCCCCGGATCCCGAAGGACAAACTCATCGTCAGCGAAAGCGGCATTCACTCACGCAGCCATGTGGAGCAATTGCTGGAGCTCGGTGTCCACGCCATGCTCATCGGCGAATCGCTGATCAAAGCCGACGACTGCGGTGCAAAAATCAGGGAGCTTCGGGCTGTTTGCTCCACCGCACGGACATAGACATGCGAGAGAGGATTAAAGTCAAAATCTGCGGCATTACCAATGTCGAGGACGCCCTGGCTGCCGTCCAGGCAGGCGCGGACGCGTTGGGATTCATCTTCTACAAGAAAAGCCCGCGGTATATTCTCCCGGGCGCCGCCGGCCCGATCATCGCCGCCCTGCCGCCCTTTGTCACTCCCGTCGGCGTCTTCGTGAACGAAGAGTTGCAGACCGTTCGATCGATCATGGATACGTATGGCCTGGGGATCGCGCAGCTCCATGGCGATGAAAATGCGTCCTACTGTCAGGAGTTGTCGAGGCCGGTGCTGAAAGCCCTGCGCCTCAAGGACCGGGGCAGCCTTTTGTCCCTGGCGGAGTATCAAGGACGCGGCGGCGTGCGGGGGTTCGTTCTCGACGCCTTTTCGGAAATCGTCTACGGAGGAACCGGTCAGGTGACCGATTGGGACCTGGCGGCCGAAGCCGCGAAAAGCACGCCGATCGTTCTCGCCGGCGGTTTGACGCCCGACAATGTCACGGAAGCGATCCGCTGTGTTGGTCCCTACGGCGTCGACGTCAGCAGCGGCGTGGAATCGGTCCCAGGCAGGAAAGACCATGCCAAAGTCCGAGCCTTTCTCGACGCCGTACGGGTTGTCTCTGCCTCGTAAGCCTGTTTATACTGCCCGCACCATGACAAACCGCAAAACGACGGCATTGCCCGACCGTCAAGGCCGCTTCGGCTCCTTCGGCGGGCGCTATGTCCCGGAGACCTTGATGCCCGCGCTGCTTGAATTGGAGCGGGAATACGCGCGCGCCAAGAAGGATGCGCGCTTTCAGGCCGAGCTGTCGTACTATCTGCAACACTACGTCGGACGGCCGACTCCGCTGTACTATGCCAAACGGCTGACGAAGCGCCTGGGCGGCGCCAAAATCTATTTGAAGCGTGAGGACCTTTGTCACACGGGCGCGCACAAAATCAATAATGCGATCGGGCAGGGGCTGCTTGCCAAGCGCATGGGGAAGCCCCGCATCATTGCGGAAACCGGCGCCGGCCAGCACGGCGTCGCTACCGCCACCGTCGCGGCGATGTTCGGCCTGAAATGTGAAATCTACATGGGCACGGAGGACATGCAGCGGCAGGCTCTCAACGTGTTTCGCATGCGTCTTCTGGGATCGACTGTCACCGGCGTCGATGCCGGCAGCCGCACGCTTAAGGACGCCATCAGCGAAGCGATGCGCGATTGGACCACGAACATCCGGACCACCCACTACATTCTCGGCTCCGTGCTTGGCGCGCATCCCTATCCGATGATGATCCGCGATTTTCAATCCATCATCGGCAAGGAAGCGCGTAAGCAGATTCTTGCCGCGGAGGGTCGGCTGGCGGATGTGCTCATCGCCTGCGTGGGCGGAGGCAGCAATGCCATAGGCCTATTTCACGCCTTTTTGAATGACAAACCAGTCAAGATGGTTGGCGTCGAGGCCGGTGGTCTCGGCGTAGGCAGCGGCAAACATGCCGCTCGGTTTTCGGGAGGATCGCCTGGCGTACTGCAAGGGACGATGACGTATTTGCTGCAAAACGAGGACGGTCAAATCAATCTCACGCATTCGGTGTCAGCCGGTCTTGATTACGCAGCTGTCGGGCCGGAGCATAGCTACCTGCGCGAGGTCGGCAGAACCACTTACACGTCGGCGACGGACGAGGAAGCGCTGGCCGCCTTCGATTTGCTGGCGACAGAAGAAGGCATCGTCCCGGCGCTCGAAAGCGCACACGCCATTGCCCATACCGTCAAGCTCGCGCCGACCATGAAACAGCGGCAGATCTTGCTGGTCAATCTGTCGGGCAGGGGCGACAAGGACGTGCAGCAGGTGGCACGCATGAGGGGCATCAGTTTGTAACTGATCGGCGACGGGTGAACGGAGATCAGTCATGCGTGATGACGTGCGAAGTAAACGCCGCTCAAAGCTTTCGTTGCGGGCGGGTCAAGCACCGCTGCGATTAAACCGTTTGGATCTCACCTTCCAGCGCCTGAAAGCCGAAGGCAAGAAAGCGCTCATTACCTATTTAATGGCCGGTGATCCGAGCTTGGCGGAAACCGAACAACTGGTGCTGGAATTGGAACAAGCCGGCGCCGACATCATCGAACTCGGCGTACCCTTTTCGGATCCGATAGCCGATGGTCCCGTCATTCAGCAGGCGGCCGAACGTGCGCTTCGCAGCGGAACGACGCTGCGCGGCATCCTCTCCATGGTCGCGCGGGTCCGGATACAGTCGCAGATTCCGCTCGTGTTCATGGCCTATTACAACAGCATCCATGCCTTCGGAGCCGAACGGTTTTGCCGTGAGGCCGCGGCCGCCGGCTTGGATGGTCTCATCGTGCCCGACATGCCTCCGGACGAAGCCGGTCCTCTGCAAGGGCCTGCCGCGGCGGCGGGACTGCAATTGATCTTCCTCCTCGCTCCAACGAGCACGGCGGAACGCCGGGCGTACGTCGCGCGGCAATCGCACGGCTTCGTGTACTACGTATCATTGACGGGAATTACAGGGGCGACACTCGGACGGGTGTCGGAGATCGGTCGAAACGTCGACCAGATTCGGAAACTTTCCAAGACGCCGATCGCCGTCGGGTTCGGCATCGCGACGCCGCAGGACGCGGCGGAGGTGTCGGCCGTCGCGGACGGGGTCATTGTCGGCAGCGCGATCGTGAAGCAGATCGCCGCCGGTCAGCTGCAGCAAGGGATGGTCGCCAGGGTCTCCAGCTTCGTCCAGAGCTTGAAGAGTGCGATGGGGCCGCAGAGGGTGGTGTAGGACAGGATCGTTTACTTCCGCGCCAGCCCCTGGGAGAGTGATGCCCGGTTCTGATATTGCGGAGGCATGTAGGCGATCATCTCCTTGGCCAGGTCGTTCGCTACATCCTTCAGATTCGGCCGGTAAAACATATAACTGCTGGACTTTTCATGACGCGCCTTCCACACGGTGGTGCCGGTCGTCGCATCAACAAGCCGCAAGCTGAGTCCGACGCGGCCGACGTTGTCTCCCTCCTTCCTGACATACTCCCATGAATTCACGCGAACCACGACAAACGAATCGACGTTCAGCGCCTTCCCCAGCTTGATGGCGGCCTCTTTATCGGATTGACCCGTCATTTCCAGACGGGAGAAATAGAACACGAGAGAATCGAAGGCTTCTTTCGAGGCTTGAAAAATGTCGGTGACGCTTTCCGGCGTCACGACACGCTCAATCTTCGCCGTCTTCGCGAGCGCCCCCGACAGGACGTCCTGAATGTCCTCGCGCGCACTGTCATATTGGCTGGCCATCGGGGGGAGGACGGCGATCGCTTGTGGCCTGAACTGTTTGGCTCCCGGGCCTTCCCACACTTCCTGCAGCCCGCCGCAGGCGGCCAACAACAGACACATCGAGCAAGAGAGCACGCGAAGCCATGACGACGACCTGAGCAGCATGAAAATCAGTATACCATTAGTGAATCTCGATAGGGACGGCGGCTAAAACGTCAGCGCCAGCGATCCGGATGCCAACGCCCCCTTTTCGCGGAAATCGTAGCCGCCGCCCAGGTCGAGACGAAATGCAAAAATCCGCACACCGAGCCCGGCCGTGGGCGTGAACGGTGTCGCGGCATCCTGCATGTTCTTGAATGCGCCGATTCGGAACGAGAGGAACTCGGTCAGGATCGTCTGCTCCGCCCCCAAGCTCAGCACCTGGCTCTTCACGCCCGGCACGAGCGTCTTGTTCGAGGTCACATCCACATCAGCCGATAAGGTGAGCGACGAATACGGGTTGAGCGCCATGCCGCCGCGCACTTGAGGGCCAAGCTTGATCTTCGTGCCGTCCGGGGAATCGAATTCGGGTTGATTGAGGTCTTTGGCCACCACGCCAAAGCGGAGCCATGAAGACGGACGATAGATGGCTCCGACGTCAATCCCGTAGGTCGTCGAGAGCGTCGCTTTGCCCAGGCTGTCGGAGAGTTTAATGTCTTGTCCGCCAGAGAGATTCTGAGTGCCGTTATACGCCGCGCCCTGAATAATTTTGGCGGTCACGCCGATGGAAAACATTTTGTCGGCGAAAGCATAGGCGTAAGAGAACGCGGCTTGCCTGGCTTCCAGCATGCGGACGGCCATGGCGCCGCTCACGGACACCGACGTCGGACTGCCGCTGCAATCCGGATTCGGGCTGCAACGGAGGGAGACCGGGGTCGACACAAAGCCGCCGCCTGTGGGGACGTCCGAAATGTTGAAGCCGAAGGCGTGCTCGCCGAAATGGCCCTTGATATATAAGCCGGCAGCGCCATTGAACGAGGTGTTGGCGCCGGGCTGATTGATGCGGTTGACGATGTCCTGTGCCTTCGCGATATTGGCGGGCGAGGTGTCGCTCGTATTGAAATCTTCAATATCCTTGATGGTATTGGCGATGCCCATGCGATCAATTACCTGGCCTCCGCCGACGAGCCGGACATCGACCGTTTGCGTCATTGCCAGCCCAGCCGGATTCCAATAGGTCGCCAAGGCGTCCGTCGTCACGGCCACGCCGGCGCCGCCCATTCCCATCGCGCGGGGACCGACGATGACGAACTCGGCGGCGAGCGCCTGTCCGCTGAGTCCCAGAACGAATGCGAGAAGGGCGACGCTGGGAAACGGATGAAGTCGCATGCCTCGACGCCTCCTCCCTAAAAAGCCTTGCTGAGTCTATTGGATGAGCCGGCGCCCGTCAAGGATTTGAGGACTGTCGTCGGCGACTATCTGTTGATGAGAATCCCTGATTGACACCGGCGGCGCAGGGTGAGGAAGCAGGCCGCAGGCACCGCCATGCCCAGCCGGTACCCTTAGATGATCTGTCCGTCCTGCATGTGGATGATTCGGTCGGCTTGGGCGGAGAGTTTGTCGTTATGCGTGACGATGACGAAGGTGGTGCCGCGCGCCTTGTTCAGTTCGCGCATCAAGGAGAACAGGGCGTCCCCGGTATGCGTGTCGAGGTTGCCGGTCGGTTCGTCCGCGAGTACGAGATCGGGCTTTTGAAGCAGTGCCCTCGCGACGGCGACACGCTGCTGTTCGCCCCCCGACAGTTCGCCAGGCTTGTGATGGAGCCTCGCGCCGAGTCCCACCTCGTTCAAAATCACGATGGCTTCCCTCTGCACGTCTTCCGGCTGCCGCCGCTGGATTAAGGCCGGCATGCAGGCGTTTTCCAGCGCCGTAAACTCGGGGAGCAGATGGTGAAACTGAAACACGAAGCCGATGCGTTTATTCCGGAACTCGGCCTGGGCAGCCTCCGAGAGCTGGAAGAGATCCTGTCCCTCGAAGTGGACCGTGCCGCTGCTGGGTCGATCGAGGAGTCCCAGTATGTGAAGCAGCGTGCTTTTTCCCGCGCCGGACGCGCCTACGACGGCGATGAGTTCGCCGCGCGCAATGGACAGATCGATGCCCTTCAACACGGAAAGCGTCCGCTCGCCCATGGGAAACGACTTATGAAGACCCGACACCGTGATCATGCCAGAACGGGACGATGCAAGGGTGCTGTCACCGGGACTATTCATAGCGGAGCGCCGCCACGGGTTCGAGCTTGGCGGCCTGGAGTGAGGGATAGACGGTGGCGGCAAAGCTGATCAAGATGGCTGACCCTGCGACGAGCAGGACGTCTTCGGCGAGCACATGCACCGGAATTTTTGAAATGTAATAGACGGTCGGATCGAAAGTCCAAAACGTCTCGATCAGCCACAAAAACGCATAGCCCAGCGGGATGCCGATGGCCGTGCCGGAAAGGCCGATGATCAGGCCGTTGAGCATGAAAATCCGCCGGATACTCCGTCTTGTCGCGCCCATGGCCTTGAGAATGGCAATCTCCTTTTGCTTTTCCGTGACAATCATCGTCAGAGTACTGACGATGTTGAACGAGGCGACGATCGTGATCAGCACGAGCAGCAGAAACATCATCGTCTTTTCGAGCTTGAGTGCGGAAAAGAGGTTGCGGTTCATCTGCATCCAATCCCTGGCGCCGTAGGTGAACCCAAGCGCCTGCTCCACTTGGCGCGAAATTTCAGCGGCGCGGAACACGTCCGTGACCTTGATTTCGACACCGGTGACCGTGTCTCCCATGCCGAAAAATTTCTGTGCTTCCGCCAGATCGATGTAGGCGAGGGACGAATCGTATTCGTACATGCCGGAATGAAAAATCCCGGCGACGGCGAAGACCCGGATTTTGGGGACCATGCCCATGGCGCTGATCGTTCCTGTCGGCGATACCACGCTGATCGTGTCGCCGGGAAACGCGCCGAGGCGCATGGCCAGCTCTTTTCCGAGGATAATCCCCGGTTTTTCGGACACCTGCGGCGGACCCGAGGGGTCGTCGGCCGGCGGCAACCTCACCGGAAGCGGCTTGGCAAGATCCTCGAGGCGTCCGGACACCAGATTCTGGGCGAGCGCGGTCACCTTGCCTTCCCGCACCGGATCGACGCCTCGCAGCACGACGCCCTGGGCGCTGCTCGGCGTGGTGAGCATCACCTGCTTCAGGATGAACGGCGTGGCCGCCACGACGTCGGGCACTGTCTCGACCTGTTTTGCGGTGGCGTCGTAGTCGCTCATGCCGTCCTTCATGCGGTCCTGAACGATGATGTGCGCCGTGGTGCCCAGGATCTTGGCCTGGATGTCTTCCTTGAACCCGGTCATGATGCCAACGGTGCCGATCAAGGCCGCTACTCCGAGCGTGATGCCAGTGACGGAGACGAAGGTGTTCAAGGAAATCGTACGATTCCGCCGCTTGGCGCGAAGGTACCGAAGCCCGACCACGATTTCATATGGGAGTGCCAAGAGGCTATTTCTCCGGACGCAGCTGGGGGAACAGAACGACGTCGCGGATGGACGCTTGGTTCGTGAAGAGCATGATCAACCGGTCGATGCCGATTCCTTCCCCGGCGGTCGGCGGCATCCCGTATTCGAGCGCGCGGAGAAAATCCTCGTCGACGACGTGCGCTTCTTCGTCGCCTGCTTCGCGCTGTGCCGCCTGGCCTTCGAAGCGTCCTCGCTGATCGAGCGGGTCATTCAACTCCGAGAAGGCATTAGCGATCTCCCGCCCGGCGATGTACAACTCGAAGCGGTCGGTCAGCTTGGGATCTGCATCTTTGCGTCGGGCCAGGGGTGAAATCTCGATCGGATAATCGGTGATGAAGGTCGGCTGTTGAAGAGTAGGCTCCACGGTCTCCTCGAAGATCTCATTGATGACATTGAACAGCGGCCATTTCGGATCGACCGGCACGTTGAGCTGCTTGGCCGCCGCCAAGGCCTGAGCATGATCGGTGAGGACGGCCGCATCGAGCTTGTTCACTTCCAGGATCGCCTGATGGTACGACCAGCGCCGCCAGGGCGGTGTGAGATCGATGGATTTGCCCTGATACTCGATCACCGCGCTGCCCGACACATGACGCGCCAATGAGGAGATTAGCTCTTCGGTCAGCCGGATCAGGTCCTGATAATCGGCGTACGCCACGTAGAACTCGAGCATCGTAAACTCGGGATTGTGAATCGTCGAGATGCCTTCGTTCCTGAAATTCCGGTTGATTTCGAAGACGCGAGGAAAGCCGCCCACGATCAACCGCTTCAAATACAATTCAGGCGCGATCCGCAGATACAGGTCCACGCCGAGCGCGTTGTGATGAGTGACAAACGGCTTCGCCGCGGCACCGCCGGGAATTGGATGCATCATCGGCGTCTCCACTTCGAGAAACCCGCGCTCGATCAAAAACGCGCGGATGCCGGCAATGATGCGGCTGCGCATGGCGAAAATGCCGTGGACGTCCGGATTGGCGATCAAATCCACGTAGCGTTGCCGGTATCGGGTCTCGACGTCCGTGAGTCCGTGCCATTTCTCGGGAAGCGGACGGAGCGCCTTGCTCAAGAAGGTCAGTTCATGCACTTCAACAGTGAACTCGTTGGTCTTCGTGCGGAACAGCGTCCCCGTCACGCCGATCCAGTCTCCCAGATCCAGCTGCTCGGTCACCGTATAGGCCTGCGCAGACAAAAGATCCTTCTTCAGATAGGTTTGCAGCCGGTCGGATCCATCCTGGAGCACGGCAAATGCGGCTTTGCCGAAACGGCGGAGCGCGACAATGCGGCCCGCCACCGTGCAGGCGATTTTCTCCTGCTCGAGCGCCTCTTTGGTCTTGCCACCGTGGAGCCGGATCACGTCGCCGGCGCGGTCTTTGACTTCGAAGCGTGTACCATAGGGCGCGACGCCCGCCTCGCGCAGCACGTCAAGCTTTTTCATCCGCTGCTGCCGCTGTTCGTTCAGTTCATCCATGATCACACTTCGTCGGGTCCCTGAGCGGGAGACAGTTGACCGGCGCCTTTGGTCAATTGCTTCTTCAGATACGCCTCGATGAATCCGTCCACGTCGCCGTCCATGACGGCAGCCACCTGTCCGACTTCATGCCCCGTCCGGTGGTCCTTGACCATCTGATAGGGCTGGAAGACATAGGAGCGGATTTGACTCCCCCACGCGATGTCCTTTTTTTCTCCGACGATCGCGTTGAACTCTGCCTCTTTCTTCTTCTGCTCCACTTCATAGAGCCGAGCTTTCAAGATTTTCATTGCGCCGTTCCGGTTTTGAAGCTGGGAGCGCTCGTTCTGGCACTGGACGACGATGCCGGTGGGGAGATGGGTGATGCGGATCGCGGTTTCCACTTTGTTGACGTTCTGACCGCCCGCGCCGCCGGACCTGAAGGTGTCGATCTTGAGATCTTTGTCTTCGATTGCGACTTCCAGATCGTCGTTCAGCTCCGGATACACGAAGACCGAGGCGAACGACGTGTGGCGGCGCTTGTTCGCGTCGAACGGTGAGATCCGCACGAGCCGATGCACGCCGGCCTCCGCCTTCAGGTAGCCGTAGGCGTACGGGCCGGTGACGGAAATCGTCGCGCTTTTGACGCCGGCCTCATCGCCTGCCTGAAAATCGAGGGTCTCGATCTTGAAGCCTTTCCCTTCCGCCCAGCGGACGTACATGCGCAAGAGCATCTGAGCCCAATCCTGGGATTCCGTCCCTCCCGCGCCGGGGTGAATCGCGAGAATCGCGTTGTTGTGATCCAGCTCGCCCGAGAGGAGATGTTCCACGCGAAGAGCGGCCAACAGCGGCTCGAATCGATCGAGCTCCGAGGCCAACTCCGCCTCCAGGGCCGCATCGCCGCTCTCCTGAGCCAGCTCCAGCAGCGCCGTGACATCCGCGAGTTTCGCCTCGATGTCGCGCCACTGGTGAAGATCGCGCTCGAGTTTGACTTTCCGGCGGCTGACGCCTGCGGCGGCGCGGGCATCGCTCCAGAAATCGGGCTGGCTCATTTTGGCTTCGAGTTCGTGCAGCTCGGCGGTCATGCGGGAGAGGTCAAAGATGCCCCCGAAGCTCGGCGACCTGATCATCGACATTGCGCACACGGACGCGAATCTCATCGAGCATGAACGGGATCCTTTCGGTATTACACAGGAGTGGCCGCGACGGCGTCGGGTTCAGCCCCTTTGGTGCCAAAGAAACCGTACAGACAGAATAGGAGGGAGATTAACATACAGCCGTAGGCAAAGACATCTCCATGGCGGCTATAAAAGGTCTTTGTCTGGCGAACGGGAATCTCGGCCTGCAAGGCCGTCTGCGTAAAGAGGGGAGAGGCCGCGATGATGCGCCCGAACGGATCGATAAAGCCAGAAATGCCCGTGTTCGCCGCGCGAGCGAATGCGAGGTGATTCTCCACCGACCGGAACACCACCATCGAAAAGTGCTGGAACGGCGCCGAGGAGTCTCCAAACCAGGCGTCGTTGGTGATCGTCACAAGAAACTCGGCCCCGCCGGTGGCCATCCGACGCACCAGATCGGGGAAGATGACCTCATAACAGATGACGACGCCGAACTGCACGCGGCGCGCCGGTCCGCCGCCGTCGGATTCCTTGAGTTGAAACGAGAGAACCGTCGGACCGGGGCCGGCCTGGAAGTCGCCGATGCCTTCGACGAGTTTCTCCAAAAAAAATAGGAGCGAGGATTTCAAGGGAATATATTCGCCGAACGGAACAAGATGCTGCTTATCGTACCGTCCAAGCAGCTGTCCGTCCGGAGACAAGAGATAGGCGCTGTTGAGCAGGAATGGCTTGCGGTCGGCGTCAAACCGCACCGCCGGACTGCCGAAGAGCAGCGGCGCGGACGCGCGATTCGCCATGGCGACGAGCTGTAGTTGATACACCGGCTCCCGCTCGTAGATGAAGGGTGTCGCCGCTTCGGGCCACACGACGAGATCGGTGCCGTATCCGAACGATTCGGTCAGACGATCATAGCGTCGAAGCGTTTCTTCACGGTAGGCCTGGTCCCATTTGACCGCTTGATCGATGTTCGGTTGCACGACTCCGACGTGGAGGACGGCTTTCGGCCGCTCAATGCCCTCGCTGGCGATGAGCGACGTGCTGTACGCCCAGGACAGTCCTACCAGCATGGCCGCCGTCGTCACAAGTTCCCACGGAAGTCTGGCCGGTCTGAAGCCGCGGAACAGCGGTGAGAGCCACAGATAGAGTTCGGCCAAGGCGACGTTCGTCAGGACGATGAGGAAGGAAACGCCGTACACGCCTAAATGGTCGGCGATCTGAATCAGATCGAGCTGCCGATATTGTGAGTAACCGAGCAGCGACCAAGGGAGCCCGCTGAAGAGGTATGTGCGCAACAGTTCGAGCGTCACCCAGAGACAGGGCGCCGCGAACAGGCCATACCTCGGCACCAGCATACGAAACCAGACGACGCCCGCGCTGTACAGCGCCACATAGAGTCCCAGGTAGGCCGTGAGCAGCAACATGATGCCATAGCTGAACACGACCGGAACTTTTCCGTACGTATTCATGGCTGTCACGACCCATGACATGATTCCGGTCGAGCTGATGATGCCGGCAAGCCACCCGAGCCAGAAGGCTTGCGTGCGGCGGCTCAGGCCATCGAGAGCGATATGGAGCGGAACCAGTGCAATCCAGGCGAGGAGTCCCAGGTCATATCTCGGAAAGCAGTAGGGAAGGAGAATGCCGGTCGTGGCGGCGAGAAGGATCAGGCGAACGGGCCACTGACTCATCGCGCTAACTTAGCGGAAGGAGAAGGTGGTTGCAACTTAACCTCCTCCCCGCTGGTCGACGCTAATGCATCATCAGCGAGATCGGTCCCTGCGCTCGAGGGACATCCGTATCGCCGAGTTCGCCGACGGTCCCGCAATCCGCCTCGCTCAGCTCAACGCCAAAATGCTCGTGCTCGACCCAACGCACCGTCGCTTTCTTGATGATGAGTGCATGCCGCTTGGTCGGAATCAACAGGACGATGAGCTCCATACCAACCGCCACTTTGTGCGTCCCCCGCAGGCAGCCGCCTCGGTTGGTCAGATTCTCCGTCATTCCGCTCGCGTGGAAATCACCGTCCGAGTAATACACCGCGCAGGAGAAGAGCGTGCGGATGTGGCGTCGCTTGTCGAGTCGAGAAGCCATCGTCGTCAAGGTGTCGTTACTTCAGCTGGGCCAACGATCGTTCCGCATAGGCGTACGCTCGGCGCTCGGGAGCCGATCTGATGATCAATGCTGTGAGACCGATTCCCATCATATTGAACAGGACGTCTCCGCCATCGACGACTCGTCCGGGCACGAATCCCTGCATGACTTCCATGCAGATTCCAAAGATCATCGCCGCCGCCATTGCGAGCCGGAGCGCGATCCGCTCGGAGCAGCCTCCTTGCTTGAGACCGGTCAAGAGCAACCAGGTCAAAAGACCATAGGCTGGCATGTGCGAGTAGTTTGTGAGTTCGGGCGGACAGAGCGCGAGCAGGGAGCCAGCCATCCCAACACCCGGAGTCATTGCCGAGCCCAATGCGAGCAGCCCCATATACAGCAGGGCCAGGCTTATCCCCATGACGGCGTCCTCACCTTCGAATGCATGCCAGGAAAGGTACAGGAATACTTAGTGAGAAACTATCGGGCAATCGTAGGGGAAAGAAAGATATGGCCTTGCACAAGACGGAAAGCCGACGCTCGATGCCTCCCGTCATGGGCAGTGCTTGAAGAAGGGAACGGTCCTCAAGATGTCATCTATATCACGCACTTAGGCGGCGGTGTTCCCATTGCCATCCTTTATCGCGCAGGGATCAGGATGCCGCGGGCCCTCCCTTGATGACATCGTCCGACCGCCCTCTTTTGGTGGGACATGCAGAAAGACACGATGTTGATGATTTCTTGCAACTGAAAGGCTATTCTTCGTTGACGATGACAGATTTCCTCCGGCAAGGAGCAGAGTTGCCACTCAACACCAACAACCGCCGTTTGCTCATCGCTGCGACGGTATCCTCCGCAGTTGCAACGGTCGCGTTCGGCGGTTGCGTGATGCAAAGCACATATGATGCCGCTGTTCAGGAAGGGCTGACGACGAGAACGGAACTGCTCCAGGCACTCGAAGAACAGAAAGCGCTTACCCGTCAGATCAGCGAGATAGAGCTTCGAAACGCCGACATCCAGCGAGAAGCGGAAGCGGCTGTCGCCGCCCTACGCCAAGCCCAAGACGAGGCTGACCACGAACGCGAACAGACCGAACAGCGCCTCGCCAAGTGGAAGCAGAAAGCGGCTCAGGCGGTTAAGCAGCAACATGCGCTTCAATATGGGTTGACGGTCGCCAGGGAAAACGGCGCGGCGCTCCAAGAACTCATCGATGTCTATCAACGAAAAGTGCGTGATGGCGCCATGGCTTCTACTGCCGAGGCGGCCGTCCACAAGCCGTTTGATCCATCGACGATCCCAGAACCGCAAGAATTGCCTCCGGCCCCGGCTGTCACGCCGCCCCAGCCCGCCCAGCCACCGCTGCCTGGGCCGGACGCACATCCCGTGAAATCTCCTCCACCTCCGGCCGATGAAGGCTGGTTCTCGAGCATCAAGGGTTGGCTCATGTCTCTCTGGCGATCGGTGTTTTCCTAGATCGAAAAATTTTCCACAACCTCCCCCTACCGCATCCGGCATCCGGCTTCTTGTGGTTTTCCTAGGTCCCATTGTCGTGCGTGGATTTCGATCTTATTCCGAACGAATATTTTTCGCTGAACAGGCTTGCGGAATTGACGAGGGGCGCGTGGGAAGGCTTGCGCCTGTGGATATTTATCGAGACGTAACACGTAAACGCCGCGACTAGAGCGACGACGCACAAAGAGATTGGCTGATGTGGAGCAATTGACCTTCTCCTTTCGAACTCCGCTATTACTTGGGGTCATATCGGCTCAACACCTATGCCCAAAAAATAGGCAGTTCGCTCGCGGCATGCCTCAAATCCCGCAGCATCAGCCTCGGGTCGATTGTTGTTCACAGACTTATCCACAGAAAATGGGGATCGACAATTCGCGTGCCGCAACCCGTCTTCGCGCCTCGCGACAAGAGCGGGAAATCGGAGGATGTATGGTTTCGCCCTCTCGGTCGGTCTCGTCGGCGCATGAACGTCGGACAATCACGCCGCAGCACATCTGAGATAAGGGTCGGAGACTGAGGAAGGAATCGCAGAGGAAATATGTGTGGGAGGAGCACGCACCTACCGAGAGTGAGTAGGTACGGTGGAGGCCTTGGGAGGACTTTAGGCTTCCCAGTACGAGCTGGGCCTGCACACCATCCTCAGCACTCGGCCCCCTGATGAACCATATTCCCCCGGGGCGTTAACTCCCCCCACAGGGAGCACGATAGGCTTCTCTTGTGCGACCGTCAAGAAAACTAATGTACCGTGCGTGGTCATGAGAATGAGGCCACGTTCTCTCCCACGCATTTTGATCACCGTTGCCTCCGGAGATCTTTTGTGGTACCAAGACGCACGCGCACATCACGACGAGGTTGAATGCCGAAGAAGCCGACGCCGACATCCGTATCAGAAGCCCGCCCCTCAGGTTCAGAACCAGCCGTTCAAAGGAAGCCGCCGCAGCAGCAGATCACCGCGGTGGAAATGGGTGCGCGCCAGCGTGAGATCTCCGTCTCGGAGTTTTTCACGAAGAACCGCCACCTGCTGGGTTTCGATAATCCGCGCAAGGCTCTGCTCACCTGCGTGAAAGAAGCCGTGGACAATGCGCTGGATGCCTGCGAAGAAGCCGGCATCCTGCCGGATGTCACCGTCAAGCTGGAAGTGGTCTCGAATGGCGAGCCGGTCGCGCCCAGCCAAGCGACGAAATTCCGAATCACCGTGACCGACAACGGCCCGGGAATCATCCGCCAACAGATTCCACGCATTTTTGCCAAGCTACTCTATGGCTCCAAGTTTCACCGCCTGCGCATGAGCCGCGGCCAACAGGGCATCGGGATCTCGGCGGCAGGAATGTACGGACAGCTGACGACGGGCAAACCGGTCAAGATCATTTCACGGACCGGACCGCGAGCCGCCGCACATTTTTTTGAAGTGCAAATCGACACGAAGAAAAACGAACCGCTGGTGCACGAGAACAAGCAGATCGAGTGGGACCAACCGCAAGGGACGCGGGTCACGCTGGAGGTCGAAGGCAAATACCAGAAAGGCCGCGCGTCGGTCGACGAATGGCTGGAACAAACGACCATTGCCAACCCGCATGTCCGCCTCGTGTACCACACGCCTGAGGGAGAGACCAAGGAGTACGCACGAACCTACCATGAGCTGCCGCCTTCGCCCCGGGAAATCAAGCCGCATCCGTACGGCATCGAGTTCGGCGCGTTCCTGAAGATGCTGCAGGACACCAAGGGCCAAACGGTTGCCGGGTTCCTCGCCGGCGATTTTTGCCGGGTCTCTCCGCAACTGGCGAACGACATGTGTAAGGAGGCGAAGATCGCGGTGTCGCTCAAGCCGCGGGAGTTGAAGGGAACGGCCGCCGAGACGCTGTACCGCACCATCCAAAACACCAAAATCATGGCGCCTCCGACGAATTGCCTTTCGCCCATCGGCGAAAAGGCGATTCTCTCGGGGCTGTATAAGCAGATCAAAGGTGAGTTCTACACCGCGGTGAGCCGGCCGCCGGCCGTCTATCGAGGCAACCCCTTCGTCATCGAAGCAGGACTGGCTTACGGGAACAGGCCCGGCGATCAACCCAAGCCGGACGAGCCGGCCGGTCCGAAAGCGGAGGGCGAACAGGACGACAACGACACGGAGCTTGCGCGCGTCATCCGGTACGCCAACCGCGTCCCGCTGTTGTATCAGCAATCGGCCTGCGCCACCTTTAAAGCGGCGCTCAGCACCACGTGGAAGAATTACGGCGTGCCCCAATCACGCGGCGCTCTCCCCGCGGGACCGATGGTGATCTTCGTCCACATGGCGTCGGTCTGGGTGCCGTTCACGAGCGAATCCAAAGAAGCGATCGCCGATTACGATGAGATTCAAAAAGAAATCACCTTGGCGCTGCGGGAATGCGGGAGGCGTCTCGGATTGTTTCTACGGCGCCGCGAGCGGGCGGCCAGCGAATATCGCCGGCGCAACATTTTCGAACTGTACATTGAAGAAGTGGTCGAGGCCTGCAACCGGCTCAAAGGCGGCAAACTTCCCAAAGAGAAGATCAAAATGCAGCTTCAGAAGATCGCGAATTCCCGGACCGGCGGAATCAAAACCGACGAGGCGTTGGGGAAGAGCAGCGTAGGCCCGGAAGGTTTGCCTCATTCCATCATTGTGACCGAAGCAGGGCTTGAGGGCGAAGTGGCGGCCGCGGCTCCCGTCGAAGAAGCACGGCCGGAGACGCCGCCGGAAGGCGATTTGCTCGGCGCTGCCGCGTCGCCGTCGACGGCGGAACACAGGCGCGCCAGGAAGACGCGGAGCGGACGTCATACACCGCCGGGGCCGCAGCGGCGAAAAGCCGACCAAATGACGCTCTTCCACAAGACGGAGAAGGCGACAGGCAAGCGGATGCCGGTTCGCCGGACACCCCAGAAGACCCGCAAGAAGAAGTAAGGCACATGTCGACCAAACAGAAAAAGACGACCGTCGTGGAAAAAAAACTTGTGGGACTCGCCGACGTCGTGATATCGGCCGCAGAGCGCTCGAAGGACCCGACCTTCGCGATACCGATTCGGGCGTTGTCCAATGTGTCGTTCAACGAGCGAAAAGGATTGATCGAGATGGGCCATAAGAAGCAGGCCCGGTCCTTCTTCAACGTCGGCATGGCCAAAAAATTCATGCAGACGGTGCTCGTGGCGGATGCCCTTTCCGAGCTTCAGCGCGCGGATCTCACGACCTCCCTTCGTGAAATTTACTATCGCACGAAGCACACGATCAAGGATTCGCATGAAAACACCTTCGACACGCAGGACGAGTCGGATCCGGTTATTGAAGACCTCGAGGTCTCACTGTCAGCGCTGCGCGAAGAGCTGCACGTCCGCGCCGAGAACAGCGGCAGCATCGTCGGACCCGTCGTTTTCGGCGACGACGGAGACCGGGTCGACTGTACCAGGCTCGGGAAAGGCGGCTATTCTGTGCCGTCGATCGTGGAACCGGAATATCTGGAGATCCGCCGCTGCACCGCCGATTTTTTGCTGCTCGTCGAAAAGGGCACACAGTGGAACCGTTTGTCGGAAGACAAGTTCTGGCGACGCTATAATTGCGTCCTCTTGACGGGCAACGGCCAGCCGCCGCGCGGTGTCCGTCGCCTGGCGCGACGGCTGCATGAAGAACACAAATTGCCCGTCTACATCCTGGTCGACAACGATCCCTGGGGTTACTACATTTATTCGGTCGTGAAGCAAGGCTCCATCAACCTGGCGTTCGAAAGCCAACGGATGGCGATCCCGAAAGCCAAGTTCATCGGGTTGTCGAGCGCCGATCCCGAGCGCTATGAATTGCCGAGAAACGTCGGCATCAAGTTGAACGAGAAGGACATCGCGCGCGCGAAAGAACTCATGAACTATCAGTGGTTTCAGAAACCGGCGTGGCAGGGCGAGATCAAACGCATGCTGACGAGCGGTTTGAAGTACGAACTCGACGCGCTCGCGAATAAGGATTTTCAATATCTGACAAAAAAATATCTGCCGCGTAAGCTCAAAGAAAAGGATTGGTTGGATTAACAGCGTCTCGTCAAGGCCCACCCCATAGACACTCGTCTGCCTCGCATACCCGCTGATCGGAAGGATGCGACGGCCAACGCAGGTCGGCCGCAGGGGAATCCCCCAGTAGGCAAATCCAACGCTCAGGCGATAGCGTGAGATATGCGTTGGAGAGGGGCACTGGTCATCCTGCTCGCGAGTTTCACGGCGTCGTTGGCGTTCGGAGCCGATATCGCACCGGCTCCCGAAACAGCGCCGGCTCCGAGCCAGCCGCCCGCGGAACCGCCCAAGGCCGAAATGGCGCCCCCGACCACCGATCCCGGCATCGTCAAGCAGCCGGAAACGATTCCAGATCCCAATTCAGTCGTGAATCCGCCCGTGGTCGATCCCAAGATGGCGATTAATCCCGAGGCATCGCCTCAGCCACCAGCCGAGCCGCGTGAACAACGCCCGAATCAGGACCAGCCTCCGAAGTAGCAATGAGCCATGAGGGACAGCTCCCGCCCCACCGGTGACGAAAAAGACCTCGTGATCGGAGGGTGCCCTGTAAGGTTGACCTACGGTCGAGCTGCCGGCAGCGGTTGGACGGTACATGCCACAATTCGATGCGGCGTCGGCGACCATGCCGATGAACAGTCGCTTGTGACCCAGGCCTTTGAGAGCCGTGACGCGGCGGAGCAGGACGCCCTTCAGCAAGTGGCGGCGTTGTTGGGGAACAACACCGATCGCAGCCGCTCGCGAGTCCGGAACTGGAGCTGAATAGACGAGACCCATACGGTATTTGGAGGCCGCATGCCGACCATTGGACAAGCCATTCCCGACGGGACGTATCAAACCTTTCATGAACAGGAAATCCGACCGATCACGTTCGAAAGCCATCGCGGACGATGGGTTGTGCTGGTCTTTTATCCCGGGGATTTCACCTTTATCTGCCCCACTGAATTGGAAGAGTTGGGCGCCCTCTACGGAGATTTTCAAAAACTGGACGCCGAAGTGATCGGCGTCAGTACCGATTCCGTCTACGTGCACAAGGCCTGGCACGACACCTCGCCGGCAATTAAAAAACTACCGTTCCCGCTGCTCGCCGACGCGGGAGGTCTGCTCTCGCAGAAGCTTGGCATCTATCTTCATCGCGAGGGCGTGGCGTTGCGCGGAAGCTTTATCTTTGATCCTGATGGAAAACTGTGCGCCTACGAAGTCCACGCGAACAACATTGGCCGCAACATGCACGAGCTGTTGCGGAAGCTTCAAGCCGCGGCGTTCGTGCACGAAAACGGTGGCGTGGAAGTGTGTCCGGCCGGGTGGAAGCCGGGCGAACGCACGCTGCGTCCAAGTTTGGATCTTGTGGGAAAGCTGTAGCCGTGAAAGCCTTGACTTCCCGACGATACCTCGCTGTGTCGGCGGCAGCGCTTGTGACGATGGCTGCCGCAGCTGCAGGGTGCTCGCAGGCAGCGAAGACACAAAATTCCCTCTCGCAAAACACGGGCGAAGCGGGAAGCACTGTTCCGAAATCCCACCCGCCGTACTATCCCAACACGGCCGGTAATATCGTCGCGCCGCCGGGCAATCCAGGAGGAAACCAGGCCGGTGCGCCGCCTATCGTCGGTGGGACTGAAAACCAGCGCGTCGTCTGGCCCGAGGGCCGCTAAAGTCAGCAACAAGAGAAGGGAAACACCATCATGTCGCTCCGTTCCATATCGATATCTACGGCACTCTGCACCGTTCTAATGACCGGACTACTGTCCGCCTGCAATCGAGATCAGGAGAAGACAACTCCCGTCGGACAAAAACCAGAAGGACAAAGCACCGCCCAAGACTATCCCTCGACGCGCAACATGGAACAGCCGAATCCGGCCGTCGGAGGAAATAACAGCGCCACGAATACACAGGCTCCTCCGGGAGCGAATCAGCAGCCGCCGGCAGGCGCTGCCTCTCGGTAGCATCGTCGTCAACGCCTCGGCGTCCTGAGAGCGGCCGCGATCAGTCTTGTCCAGGACGAGAGAACCGGTATCCGTTCTTGCGTCGCCTTTTCCGCCGGTGATAAGATCCTCATCGCTGACTCCTGCGCCCGCCGATCGGAGATGCGATGCCGAATATTACATTGTTGGTGTCCCCGAGCTGCGGGGCGTGCCCATCCGCAAAAAGCCTGTGGAAGCAACTCCGCGTCAAATACAGCTTTTCTTATCGCGAAGTCGATATCACGACGCCGGACGGCCAGGAGCTGGCGAATCGGCATGCCGTGCGGGCAGTGCCGGCAACGATCATCGACGGGCGGCTGACGTTCGTTGGCGTTCCCAGCCGCGAGAGTGCCGAAAAAGCCTTGCAGCTCAAAATGCGACCACGGGAAGGCTAGGATGAAGTAAGTAATGCCGACAGGCTCAAAATGGCCGTACCCTCGTCACCCCCGCACAAGCGCGCCAGGACGCGCTTCATTCCGTGAGGCCGCGGCGTGCAACGAGGAGGTCATACCAAGCTAACGTGATTTATCCCAGCAAGATGACTTGTTAAACTTCTGAGACAGCGTGAACCATGGACGAAGACGACATCGAGTTGCCCATCCTTCCACGCCTCGACAAAGGACCACCTCCAGACTGTCCGATCTGCGGCGATCCCATGTCCTTCATCGACGGTGATTGGGCTTGTGTCGATTGTAATGGTGAGCTCCTCGGACCGGAAACCGGCTGAGGGCCTTTCGATAAAGGAGGGACTGTCTCACGTTGCCCCAACGGTTGCTTCATAGGTCAACGACGCTCAGACGCCACGCTAGATGCTGAGGGCTGTCACCGGCCGGTTTTACCCTTCTCTCGAGTCCGCGTTCGTCGAACAGATCCAGCGCCTCAAAGCCGACGACGCCTGGGCCGCCGTCGCTGTGATCGTTCCTTCCAAGCCTATCCTCGACCGTATTCGCCGCTTATTGGCCGTCGATCACCAGTTGTCACTGCTGAACGTCCATCTGCTCACGTTCCATCAATTCGCCCTGCGCCTCGCCGACGAGCGCCGCCGCGACGGCGACCCTGCGTTCCGCGTCGTCGATGACCTCTTCTTTGAATATCTCGTTCGGCAGCTGGTCGAACAGAAAGTCGACAAGTCACCGGCGCTGCGCCAGCTCGGACGTTCGTCGGGCACCTGGACGGCGCTCTGGTCGACGCTGCGCGACTTGAAGGATGCCGCGGTGGATCCGGCTACGGCACGACAGGCGCTCGCCGAAGGGTGCTTCGATCATGAGAATCAAGACTGGCTGGATGCCCTCTTTTCTCTGCAGGCGGCGGTCCAGGACGCGACCCAGGGCCTCATGGGCGGAACGGCCGACGACCTGGCGCAAGGGCTCGTCCCGACCGTCTCCGCTTCGCCCTTTCTCGCATCGCTGGCAGAGATTTGTTATTACGGTTTCTACGATCTCACCCAGGTGCAGCTGTCTCTGTTCCAGGCGGTGGCGGCGCGCACGACGACGACGCTGTATTTTCCGCTCGGTAGAGAAGTTTCCTACGCCTTTGCACGGCGCTTTTTCGACCGCCATATTCAACCTCTCTTGGGAGCGGACCCCATCATTGACCTGACGGGAATTTGCAAAGCCGCTGCGCCGGAGGTGTCGATACAGAGCGTCATCGGTCCTGAGGAGGAGCTGTCGGCCGCCTGCAGAACGATCCTCGACCTGGTGGAAACTCAGGGGTATCGCTTCCATGACATCGGCGTCGTCGCACGAACCTTGGAACCGTACAGTGCCCTCATGCAACACGTGTTTGATCGGCATCGCATTCCCTTTGTGACGAATGGACGCCGGCCGCTGATTCACCATCCGCTTTGTAAGACGCTGCTCCTCTTGGCGACGCTCCCGGTCAACGATTTCTACCGCGCGGCTGTGCTGGATGTCGTGACCTCACCGTTCTATCGGCGACCGGACGGCGAATGGTTACACGCCTATCGACCGGAGCAGTGGAGAGCGGTGATTGAGGCGTTGAACATCACCCGTGGCCTCGATGAGTGGACGCGGTTGGAGCAGTCCAGTCGCTCGTCCCTCGAGATGGATGGGGACGGTGATGAACCAGGAGCGATCAGCGGATTTGAGATTGCGCCTGCAGTGATGGCCTTGTTCTGGAAGCGGGTCTCTCGATTACTCGCGTCCTACGCCGATATCCCAGAACGCGGTTCCTTGGGGACATTGCTTGCGGTGTATCGCCGCCTCGCCGAAGAACATGTATGGCGGCCGGATGACATCACCGTGGAAGGCGCCGATGTCAATACGCCGCTCTGGGAGGCCATCGAGGAAACGTTTAATAGTCTGGACGCAATGACGGTCATCGGCGACGAATTGACGTGGACAGGATTCGCCGAATTGCTCACCCACGCGTTTGAACGTGCGAGTGTCCCGCTTGACACCGGTACGTCGCAGGGCGTCGTCGTGCTGGACGCAATGGCCGCACGAGGTCTGCCGTTCAAGGCGCTGTTCGTGTTGGGGTGCAACGAGAAGGTCTTTCCCCGCCACATTCGGGAAGACGCGTTTCTGCTGGACCGGCACCGCCTTGTGCTGGAAACCACGCTCGGGTACAAGATCGACCAAAAACTTCCGGGCTATGATGAAGAGGCATTGCTCTTCACATTGCTCAGTCAGGCGGCGAGCCGTCGGCTGTGTGTGTCGTTCCAGCGTGCCGATGCGAGTGGACGCGTCCTCGCGTCCTCTTCCTACCTCATGGACATGGGCCAGCGCTCGGGCATGCCGGCGCCGCCGGTGGACGCTGTCCCTCGCCGCATGACCGAGCGTCTCATCCAACGGCCCGGAAGCAGCCGATTCCTCCCGCCCAGTGAGCTCGCCCAATGGCTGGCCTTGGTCGGAAGGGATCCGGTGGAATTTCTTCAGGCGACGGGAGGCCAAGCGGCCATGTTTCACAACGGCGTCGAGGCGCTGGCGCAAACCGAGGGCGAGCAATCGGGATTGACCGCCTTCGACGGAATGACGGGGCCGATTGAGAGGCATTGGACCGCACTCGCCCATCGAGGCATTGCCCCGACTCCGCTCGAGCGATATGCCCAATGTCCCTTCCGATATTTTGCCGCCGACGTGTTGGCACTGGTTCCCATTCGAGTGCCGTTCTCCGACGAACCGGACGCCCGTGTGTTGGGCACCTTTTGCCACGGGGCGCTGCGCCGGTGCTATGAATTGTTATTGGCCATGGGGTGGCCTCAACAACCGGTCTCCGACGATGCCGTGCAGGTCTGCGTTGAGACGGCTGTGCGAGAAACCTCCGCCGACGTCGAGCAGCGCCATCGAACAGGACACTATGTGTTGTGGGAGCTTGCGAAAACCCGCATCAGCGACGTCATACGCGCCGCGGTCGATGACGACACGCGCGCCTACGCTCGCGAACCTTTCGCACCAATGGCCTTCGAGGTTGCGGCTGAAGGCGCGGTCACCGACCTTCCAGGCCAAGAAACGCCGCTGAAAATCCGGGGACGCGTCGACCGCTTCGACCGGCATCGTGAATCGGGAGCACTCCGCATCATCGATTACAAGCTGAAACTTGGCGGGTCGATGCGCGCCGAGGATCGGCAGCTTGTGCAGTCGGGCATCCGCGGGTATCGGCTGCAGCCGGCATTGTACACGCTCCTGCGCCTGTCGGAATACGGTACGGCGGCACAGGTTCAACTTCTCTTCCTGGCGCCCGGGTGGTCGACTCCCGTCACGCGATCAACCTTTGAGGCCGCCGTATGGCGCAGCGGCACAGGCACGCTGCTCCGGGAGACGGTCGGCCGGCTCATCAACGGTATACGGAACGGTCGCTTTTTCATCGTGCCGGACGCGTACTGCGAAACGTGCGAATATCGGATCGCCTGCCGCCGCGAGCACCAGGCCACATGGTGGCGCGCCTCGCGGGCGACCGAGTCGAAAGAGTTGGCGGCGTTACGTAATCTCCGCGTCTCTCCATGAAGCAGCCAGGGTCGATGTCGGCATCATTGTCGGATTGCCAAGCCCGTCGAGCGGCGGAAACCACCTTCGACCGCAATGTGGTCGTCGTGGCTGGAGCAGGGACGGGAAAAACCACTCTCCTCGTGAATCGTCTCACTCACGCCTTGATGAAGGAGCCACGACCCCTCGCGATTACGCAAACCGTTGCCTTGACCTACACCAACAAGGCGGCGGCTGAGATGAAAGTCCGATTACGCGAGCGGCTGTCTGTGCTGGCACGGGCTGTTACGGATCCGTGTGACGCGTCCGCTGCCGGAACTGTGTCGCTCGAAGACCTTCGTAGCCATTACGGGATCACGACAGATACTGTCGTAGCGCGCGCCGCTGGCGCACTACACGACCTCGAAAAAGCGCAAATCGGGACGGTCCACAGCTTCGCCGCGCATCTTCTCCGGCTCTACCCCTTGGAAGCCGGCGTGGATCCCGCCTTCCGGGAGGACGACGGTCTTCGTCTCGAGGAATCCTTTCGCATGGCGTGGGATGTCTGGATCGATCGTGAGCTTGGCCGCCATGGAACGCAGCACCACCGGTGGCGGACGCTATTGGAATCGACGACGCTTGAAGAGATTCGCCGCTTCGCGTTCGCGCTCTCCAGCGATCTCGTCGACGTTGACCAGCTGTTCCATCAGGTGACTGCAGCACCGCACCAGTCGCTCCTTGCCTGGATAGGCGGGCTCCGGGAACAGGCGGACCGGTTGTTGGACGCCTACGACCGCCCCAAGCGCCGCAAGATCGAACACATGCTCGCCGGAGCGATCGCCCTGATGAGCCTAATGGAGAAGGAAGGACCCGATGCGATGGAGCAGGTGGACCCTTCCATCCGCGGCTGGCTGGAGAAGGATCCCGGTGATGGACTCAGCGATTGGGACGGGGAGGACTTTTCCAAGGCTGTGAGCATCGTCAAAACGGCCCGACACTTCCTGACATGTAATCAACCATACTTCATCAGTTTATTGACACTCGTGATGCCCCTCATCGCTTCGATCAAGGCGTCGTTCACCGCCTCCGGCTGGGTGTCGTTCGATGGATTGTTGAGCCGCGCACGGCGGCTCTTGTGGGAGCACCCTGAGGTCCGCGAGCGAATCAAACGAGACTATCGAGCGATCCTGATCGACGAATTTCAGGACACGGATCCTGTGCAGTACGAAATCCTGCTCGCACTGGCTGAGGAACCCGGCCGCTCGTCGTCCGCCTGGCAGGACATGCGTCTGGAAGCCGGCAAGTTGTTCATCGTCGGAGACCCCAAGCAATCGATTTATGCCTTCCGCCGGGCCGACATGGAAGCCTTCGATCGAGTCGTCGAGAAGGTGTTGGCCGACAGGGGAGTCTTGCACAGTCTTACCACGAATTTTCGGAGCGACCGAAGCGTTCTCGGTCCGGTGAACGATGTGTTCGACCGGCTGTTTCTCAAGCAACCGCTCGTCCAGCCTGCCAACGTCCGCCTCGAAGCCGATGTGCGTCGAACGCCCAGCGCGGGCGAAACAGGCGTCATCCTGCAAATCGTAGCGCCCCGGCCTGACGACGAGCCGTTTGACTCGGCAGCTGCGGCAAGAGCGGAAGCGGAAGCTTTGGCGCACTGGCTCTCGGAAGACCTCCTGATCCGCCCCGGGGTCTCCGCCGGGGATGTAGCCTTCCTATTTCGAAAGCTGACGCAGGCCGACGCCTATTTGGACGCGCTCCGCCGTTACAACATTCCCTATCTGATCGAAGGGGAGAAACATTTTTACCGCCGCCAGGAGGTCATCGATCTGATGAACCTGCTGCGCGTGCTCGACCATCCGGGCGACCACATTGCGCTCCTCGGATTGCTGCGGTCACCGTTGGGCGGCTTGACGGACAGGGAAATTTCCGATCTTCGCGATGCCGGCTGGTTCAGTTATCTCGATCGCCAGCCTGAGAGCTCTTGGTCCCACGCCCGGGCCGAATCGGTGGGGGCGCTGTATGGGCGTTTGGCCGCGCTGCATCGCGTCATCGCCGCAGTTCCGCTGAATGAGGCCATTGAACTGGTGTTTGAGCAACTTCCGGTCCTTGAGTTGGCGGCGACGAGCCTGCACGGAGAGCAGGCGGTTGCCAATCTGCTCAAAGTCAAACAGACGGCGGCCTCGCTCGCCGATCGGCCATCGCTGACGCTGAACGGCTTCATCGAATTGATGGTGACGAGGGTGGATGAGCAGCCGGACGAAGCGGAAAGCCCTTTGGCGGAAGACGCCTCCGACGCCGTGCAAATCTTGACGATTCACAAAGCAAAAGGTCTCGAATTTCCGATTGTCGTGCTGCCCGGTCTCCATCAAGGGAGCGGACGCGAGAAGACAGCGCCGCCCGTTGTTTACGACTGGTCCACGGGCAGCTACGGCCTTTCAACCGGCCGGCACCAAACGCTCGCATACACGCGGGTGCAGGAAAAGCAGGCGGAACGCGAAAAAGCCGAGCGCCGCCGTGTGTTCTATGTGGCCATGACGCGGGCGCAGGACCTGCTCCTCCTTTCCGGAGGACTCACATCGCGATCCGTCGGCGAAACCGTGCTCACATGGCTCGAGGATGTCGGGGAGGGTGGCATCGGGAGTCCCGGTACGAAATCCATACACATCGGCGCCAGCGCCGTGTCGCACCGGCTCGTTCACGCGCCCACGCGAAAATGGCCGCGGCGGTTTCCGACGAGCGACGAAAATGGACCGCAGGTCGATCAATTGTCACTTGCGCGGGTATGGCAAGAACGAACGGCCCGTTGGCACGGTGCCCGCGGCGGCGGCTGGCGCTTGACGCCGACGGCGCTTGATCAACAGTCACCTGAAGAGGTCGCGTTATCTCCGCGCGGCATCGGCCGCGACGTGAGCCGATTGGTGGGAGTTGTCGCGCATCGCATTCTCGAAGAATGGGATTTTCGATTGCCGCCCAGCAGATTCATTGACTGCATTGAGCCCACTGTTGACCGTTTCCTTTCTCCCGAGACCGATCATTTGAGAGCCAAGGCAATCGATGCGCTCGCAGAAACCTTTGCGACGTTCGGGGCTTCAGAACCATACGCTCGGCTGAGATCCGCCGACATCCTGGGTCGAGAGGTTCCGTTCATCATGCCGTGGGGTGACGGCCAGGTCATGGAAGGCATCATCGATGTCATCTACCGCCTTGACGGCGCAATCCGAATTGCGGACTATAAGACCGACCGGACGACGACCTTGGATGCACCGGCACGGGCGAGGTCGTATGCTCAGCAGGCGGCAGTCTATCGCGAAGCGGCGACGCGTTGTCTTGGTCACGGTGACGTCCCTTTCGAGTGCATATTTCTCGCAGCCGGAATACGCGTCGCTCTCTAGCTGGAGCGACTGCCGTTGGCTTAAGGAGGTTCTGATGCGCATCCTGTTTTTGGTGGTCGTCTGGTTGTTCGCAGCAGGTTGCTCCAGCCAGTCCGGCAAGATCCGAGACGTCCTGCCGCCTCCCAGCGGCGCGCCCGCAGCGGCCGCGACACAGATCGAGAAAGGCAATGCCCTGTTCACATCCAAGAATTTCTCCGGCGCCGAAGGCGCGTATCGGGAGGCATTGGCGGCGGACTCGATGTCCGCCGAAGCGCACTACAATTTGGCGCTCACGCTCGAGCGCGCCGGCCGTCAAGCCGAAGCCAAGAAACACTATATGGAGGCGGCCAACCTGGCGCCGGGCAACAAAGTCATTTGGGACTCTCCGCCGTTGCGGGAACGCACCAGCGGGTTAAATTACAACGTCGACAAGAAATCGTTCCTGGACCCGAGTGGCAAAGGCTATTAATCGTGCGGAAGAAACAGGGAAGGTTTTCCCCGGAGGAGTTCGGCGCTCTCGTCGAGCAGGCGCTGGCTGATCTTCCTTCGCCGTACGCTCGGCTTGCCCGGGATGTGTCGGTTGTGGTGGAGGAAGAACCTCCGCAAGACGTGCTCGAAGAGCTGGATCTCGAGTCGCCGGACGATCTGCTGGGACTGTATCAAGGCCTATCCCTGGCCGAGGAGTCGTTTTTCCAAAGCGGCGGACAACAGCCCCCACGCATCGCCATCTACCGTGGCCCAATTCTCCGGCTCTGCGAAACGGCCGAGGAGGTTCGAAAAGAGATCCGCGACACCGTGGTTCATGAACTCGGCCATCACGTCGGCTTGGCCGACGATGAGATGCCCTACTAGGCGCGGCCCTTCGCCGTTATGGTCTCCGGTCAGGCTGAAAAAGGTTCTTCAACCGCTTCGCGATCATCAGATAGCAGTCGCAGGCGCGGTCGAGGAGTTTCGTCCGATCCTTGATTGTCACCGCTCCGCGGCGGTTAACGACAATGTTGCCCCCTTCGAAATCGGTCAGTAGCTTATCCGCCGTTTGGCGGGTAACGCCCAGCATGTCTGCGAAGTGCTGTTGAGTCATGGCCATGTCGCGTACGCCGGTCCGATCTTGGAGCGACAACAGCCACCGCGCGCCGCGCTGTTCCACGGAATGATGGCGATTGCAGGCAACCAAAAATTGCAATTGGCCCAGAAAGAATCCGATATACCGTCGTACCCAGCGGTTGACCGAGGGATACCGGTCGACCTCGTCGGCGAAGTCGTCGGCCCGCATTTGCAAGGCAACGCCCGGTACCTCGATCGCGGCCGTCATGAGCGACATGCCGGCAAAGCGCGTGCGCATCGCAACCTCCACACCGGCAATGCCTTCAGAACCGATTTGACCGACTTCAACGACATCGCCCTCCATGGTCGTGCCGAGGAAGTGAAGGACGGCTGAGAGAGGGAAAAACACATCCGTAATGACTCCGCTCACCTCATAGAGTCGGTGAAACGGTCTCAGAAAGACCAGGCGCATTTTGCCGGCCATCCGTCGGCGGTCCTTTTCCGACAACCGGGAGAGGAGACGATGCCTGCTGCAAAGATGCTCAATCTCTGCGACGTGACTTCTGAAACGCGTCCTCATGAACGCCTCCCCGCATTAATCTTACGAGACGGCTGCTGGAGGCGCGAAGTCGGAATTTCACTGAAATCGGCTTACGGAAAGTACTGAGGAGCCGCAAGAATCAGACCATGAAACTGTCGAGGCGTTCTTTAATGAGGTGATAGCATTCGCAGGACACGGAGGCCAATCCCAAAGCGTCATTGAGCCTGATCGATCCACGGAGACATTCGATCATCTGCTTCGACTCGAGTTCACCCAGTACATGGTCGACGCTCTGACGCCGAACTCCCAGCATTTCCGCCAGCAGTTCCTGCGTCACGGCGACCTCGTCGGCTTGGCTGCGGTCCCTGCAGGCAAGCAGCCATTTGGCGCATCGCTGCTCCAGGGAATGCAGTCGATTGCAGCTGGCCGACAGTACTAATTGGCTGAACAACACGTTTAAATACCGCAAGACGCATCGGTTCACTTCGCTGCTTCGTTCGACGGCCGCCTCGAAGGCGTCCACTCGCATACGGATAATTGAGCCAGGAATCAGGGTACTGACCTTCACGAGCGCACCCTGTTGCGCGCGCATGCGGGAACCACTCAGCATCGCAATCATTCCCGTGGCGCCCTCGCTGCCGACGGTCGCCACTTCGACGGTTTCACCCTCCTGGGTCGAGGCAATCAACGACAACACGCCGTCCAGCGGGAAGAGGATGTACTCCGTCGGCGCGCCGGGTCGATCCAAGACCTGTCGGGGAAATGACGAAACGCGTTCCATCAGCGGCAATAGCTGGTGGAACGCGGCCTTGGGAAGCGCGTTCAGGATCCTGTTCTTTCTGGCCCAGACCTCAAGCTCCTCCATCGTTCTCCCGCGTCCGTGTATCAGCGGCGCAGTATCTTGCATGAAGGAATGACGCGTCTGCCACCTACATGACAAAACTGGACTTTTTCGTAGGCCGGTGCTGCGGGTGAGCCGGGTCTCATGTCCCCAGCCCGCTGCATTATTGAGGCTTGAACGAGGGGTTCCGTCGCTGAGCGAGCGCCTGTCGCTGATATCCTAACGTCAACATAAACACGCCGATGACGATCATGGGCAACGACAGCAACTGGCCCATGGACAACGACCCGAAGATAAAGCCGATGTGTGCATCCGGCTCCCGAAACAGTTCGACCACAATCCGACAAATGCCGTACCCGATCAAAAAGCTCCAAAAGATGGTCCCCGGCGGCGTCGGCCGCCTGCCGATGAGCCAGACCACCGTAAAGAGCAACAGGCCTTCCAGCCCGGCCTCATAGAGTTGCGACGGATGCCGGCAGGCCGGGCCGCCGCCCGGAAAGACCATGCA
Organism: Nitrospira sp.; assembly: GCA_035495295.1. GTDB lineage: Bacteria > Nitrospirota > Nitrospiria > Nitrospirales > Nitrospiraceae > Nitrospira_C. The sequence goes on from DATJGE010000050.1 coordinate 56,000, forward strand.
CCATTCGACATCGGTCTGGCGGCCATACAGCTCGCCGTTGATAAAGTTGCCAAGGCGGCCAAACCCCAATCCGATTGGAGTCACGGAGGCGGCAAGGTCGGCGATCGTATAGACGGGAATCCCCTGACGCCTGCTGAACCAGATGAGCGACACGATGGTTCCCAGCAATCCGCCGTGGAAGGACATGCCGCCCTCCCAGACTGCAAAGAACTTCACGGGATGCTGCACATAATAAGAGAAATTGTAGAACAGCGTGTAGCCGAGGCGGCCGCCGATGAAGACGCCCAACGCGGCCCAGACGACCATGTCGTAAATCTGGTCCTTCGAGATGGCCAACCCTTTCTCACGAACCTTGCGGGTGATGAGCAGATAAGCGGCCGTCAACCCGATCAGGTACATCAACCCGTACCATCGGAACTGCAGGGGGCCCAATTCGAAAAAAACGGGATTGAAATGCGGGTAGGGGATGGCCTCACGCCAACTCATTCTTGCCTCATGTGGCGATGTGGCTGGATGATAAGTGACGCCACCACTCAATGCAAGCGTCCGCGGGTCTTGCCCCGGCGTTCAAAGTGGGGATCACGGCCGCGTTTGAACTCGCTCTTGTTGGTTTTCTCGCACGACTGTGTCGGGGCCTGTGAGAAAAAAGGGACCGAATATTAATCGGTCTTAATCGGAAGCGACTCCGCGAGGTGCCTTTTGGCGTCAATGCGCCCTTACCGTACGTGGCACGGTTGATGCTGAGGCGATGATCAGGCAGTAAGGGAACTTCGGATCACTCATCCACCTTAGCTGTTCGAACGGAGGTTGTCATGTCGAATGAAGCGAAGCAGGCTGCTCGTTGGGCGGCCTTAGTGGCGGGAAGTGCTGTGGTGGGCGCCGGCATCGGGCTGCTCTTTGCGCCGCAGACCGGAACGGAGACGCGGCGTGAAATCGCCCGTTACGCGAAGAAGGCGCAACTTCAAGCCACTCGTTGGAGCCGCGCCGTACAGTCGGGCGTCAAGGAAGTCATGGATCGGACGAAGCGCCCAATGGTTGAAGCGGTCTAATTTCCGGTTTTTTCGCGTCACGCGACATCTCTTTCGCCGTCTCGCGAGACGCCATCTCTTCGGCTTGCGCATTCAGTCTGTCGCCGCAAGGGCTGCAGACTGTTTGCGCGCGTCCTGCCTTGACCGCCCTAGACCTCGATGCTAGAGTCCCGTTCACTCATTTCACGACCATATTGACACTCGACACCTGCCGTCACCGATAAGGGGACGGGGCCTATACCGTCATGCAGGAGTGGCGAAACTGGCATACGCACAGGACTTAAAATCCTGTTCCCCGAAAGGGGAGTACGGGTTCGATCCCCGTCTCCTGCACCACCTTCGAAATAATCAACGTTTGGCGCGTGGCCGGCGTGGGCCCCCGCGAGGCAGCCCTCTTTTGGCGCGGATACGGCTCAGGCGCGGATGACGAGGTGGTCGAGAAACACCGGTTTGTCGGCGGGAAATGCATGACGCGATTCGACGTACCGCTGCAACCGTGCGCGTTCACGCTGGTTCACCTGAATGACTTCAACCGTGATCCAGTGGTTTTGTACCTGCCGGACCTCCGCCAGCCCGATATTGATACTGGCGCTGCCGTCATCCAGCCATAGGCGGACTTTGATGAAGTCGCCGGGTCTCAGCTGATCGGGAGCGGCCACTTGCGAGCTGGATTCGTTGATGCGCAGCACGCAGCCGTCGGCTTCGATCTGGCGGTGCACCCTGGCCAGCATGCAGTCGATCGTCAGATTGGGAATGGCCCAGCAGCCTTGCGCCTTTCGTATCGCCATCGTGAGGCATAGGGTAGTACAGCAAGGCTGGGCTGGCTATCCCTCAAGAGAGGGGACAGACATCATTCTCGGGATAACCGGAGGCTTCATGACACATATGGAGAACAGAGGAATGATGGTATTCGGCGCGCTTTTCGCGGGTCTCGCGGTGGCGGCCGGCGCTTTCGGCGCCCATCTGCTCACGTCCGTACTGGACGCGCCGATGCTGGCCGTTTTCGAAACGGCCGCGCGCTATCAGATGTACCATGCCCTGGCGCTGTGCGCCGTTGCAGCGATCGGTGAGCGTCATCCGACACTCCGCGTCAGCGCGGTCGCCTGGCTGTTTATCGTCGGCATCGTGCTTTTTTCGGGGAGTCTCTACCTGCTCTCGTTAAGCGGAATCCGATGGGTGGGCGCCCTGACACCGCTGGGCGGCGCGGCTTTCATGATCGGTTGGGCGGTCTTCGCTTGGTCGATCGCGCGCCATCGCCCCTAAGGCGTACAGGCCGCGGTCCGTTTGCCGGTGATCGAGCCCCAGCCGCCCTGTGAATTGACGAACGTCCCTTCGAGCCGATGTCCTTCCTTGGAAAACAACAGACTGTCCTCCTGCACCTTACCGTCCCGTTCCCAACGGAGGTAGACCAAGTCGCCCAGCACGACCGTCTCGGTCAGACCGGGAACCTGCGCCCCGTCCTTTCCTGGAGGAGGGAATAAAAGCGATAGTTTTTGCTCTTCGTGATGCCGCTGGTGATTGTGAATCACCCATTGCCAGGTGCCGCACAGGCGGGATTGGCCTCGTACCGTGCGCACTCGGTCCTTCCATGTTTTCAGACGCCACCATTCTTCCATCGTGACGCGGGCGGCCTCCTGCGCCAGGCGGCCGGCCGCAACGCCGGCGGCCCCGGTCGTCTCGCCGGTATTCCAGCGGTTGATGGCATCCTCCAAGGAGGGAAACGCTCCCGTCGCCCTCAGCCAGGAAACCTGTGCCGGTGAAATGGGGACCTCGCTGCGCGACGTTTTGCCGTCGAGAGACTGCATGATCAAATCGGCAAGACGCCAGGCGGTCAAGGCGGACACCAAGCGTTGTGCGGAAGCCGTAATTTGCGGCAGCATCAGATCCTTGGCCAGCTTCGGGGACAATCCCTGCACCGCCAGTGTGCCGGCCACATCATGGAGCGCGGCAGCCCGGCCGACCGCACGCACGAACACCTCCTTCGCCACCTGGTCGGATTCCACTCGAGCGAGCTGTTCTTGATGGGCATCGATGATCTTCGTCCATTCGGGGAAGGGCTCAGGGACCAGTTCGTCGCCAGCCGCCCACGACAGGTCTGTCCGATGAAAGGAAATGCCCAGCGTCAATGCACCGGCTAAGGCTAGAGAGGTAAATCTCAGGCAGATGAGCATGAATGGACGAAGATGAAGCTCGACGACGAGCGGGCGCCTCACGCGCTCTGCAAGTGCTGCTTCAAAAACAGCGCGGTGGCCGTCCAGGCCTCGGCCGCCATCTCTTCTCGATAGGCGTCCGCTCGGGACTCGTTGCTGAAGGCATGCGGAGCCCCGGCATACGTTCGGATCTCGACCGTTTTCTTGTACTCCTGCGCCGATTGACGCAGCCGATCGACTGCCTGGACCGACACCCACGGATCCTGTTCCGCATGATGGTACAGCACCGGACAGAACACGTCTTTGAGGACCGTATCGGGCTGAATCAGCCGTCCATAGTAGGAGACGGCTGCTCGGAGACGCTTGCGGTGAGAGGCGAACCTCATGGCCAGCGTGCCACCCATGCCGAATCCGACTACGCCGTGAATATTCCGCTTGATGAACTCACGCGTATTCAGGAACTCGCAGCAGGAATTAATGTCTTGGACTGCGAGTGCTTCGTTGAGTTTTCCCATCAAGGCCTCGGCCACCTCGGCATTCCCCGTCACCATGCCGCCGATTCGCGCGTACAGGTTCGGAATGATCACTCCATAGCCTTCGCACGCGAGCCGCGCCCCGAGGTCTTTGATCTGCGAGTTCAGTCCCCACCATTCGTGGAGCAGAACGATGCCAGGATAGGTGCCTTTCTCCTGGGGCCAAAATTCGATGCATTCGACTTGTACGGTCTGAATTGGGCGGGTTCTGATATAGGGATCTACCGACGCATCGGTGATGGTCGGCAGCGCCACGCCGCTCGGAAAGCGGCTCGTCCCTGTGCCGATCTGCTGCAAGGTGAACGGGGCGGTCGTCGATACCATCGTGCTGCGGGTTCCCTGTCGATGGAGTTTGGTGGATGTTTCTTCGGGCGACGTACAAGTCGCGGCCTACATGAGGCGCGAACGCGGTTACTATAGGGACCGCGTTCACGGCTTGTCAACGGAGGCGGCACGGCGGTACTCTCCGTCACAGGCGTCCATGCACACTCGACCGATGAATCAGAGGTCGTCCACAGCTCTTGGGATCGGCCTCGTCGGCGTCGGCCGACACGGGAGCCGGTACGTTCAGCATCTGCTCCACGATCTGCCCGAAGCGGCACTCACCGCCATCTGCCGCAAAAGCGGCTCGGGCTCCTACTCAGGAACGGACGTTCCGGTCTACCACGACTACCATGCGATGATCGCGGATCCCCGCGTCGAGGCCGTCGTCATCGTCACGCCTCCCTCGCTCTGCCATTCCATCTGCCTGACTGCAGTCGCGGCCGGCAAGGCGGTTCTCGTCGAAAAACCGCTGGCCGTCAACGGACAGGAAGCGCGTGCGATGGTCGCAGCCGCCGCGCAGCGCGGCGTCACTTTAATGACGGCTCAGACCATGCGATTCGACCCGACCATTCTCCTCTTGCGCGAGCAACTCCGTGCGATTGGACCGCTTACCTCCGCGACGCTGATTAGTCATATCGACACGAAAGCCAACACGCTTCTCGGTTCGGGGGGACCGGTGCCGCTCGGCGCTCTCCTCGAGCTCGGGGTTCACTTGCTGGATCTCATCCGCTTTTTGACGGGCGAAGAGATTCTGGACGTCGAATGCACGATGTCCCCGGCTCCGGGCGCCGGACCGGAAACCAGGGTGCAGGCACAGGTGCGGACTTCGACCGGCATCCTGTTCCATCTCCACATTGCCCGGGTAGAATCGCAACGGCAGGGAAGGGCGGAACTGACCGGAGGGAAGGGCAAGATCACGGCGGATTGGGTCACACGAACGCTGACGAGAACCACAACCGATGGCGTCTCCTACACGCGCACGCTCGAGTCTCACCCGACAATCTTGTCGACGCTGCAAGCGTTCATCCGGGCGGTCCGGACACGGACGCCGCCGCCAATTACCGGCATTGACGGTTGCCGCGCGGTTGAGGCGGCCGATGCGTGTTATCGTTCGGCGGCCCAACACGGCGCGGTCGTGCGATGCGCGTACGGCGCCGAACACTGTGACCCGTCTGACTAAGTATCCGCCACGATGTGCGTATCGGTCTCCTCGACGCCCTCGATCTGATGAATCTTGGTGATGACCACGTCGGAAAGCGACCGTTCATCGTGGGTGGTGATGAACAGGAAGATATCAGGCTGGCCGAAGCATGAATGGGCCTGTTCGACTCCCGGTAGCTTTTTCAAGGCCTGGAGCACGTCCTTGGTCCGGCCCGTCTTGACTTTGATGAGTATGTAGGCTTTCGTCGCCATCGCGTTTCTCCTTTCGGTCGAACTGTTTTCCGCCCGGCATGCGGCGCCTGTGCTCGGCAAAAATTCGATGAATGTTCCGGCCCTGCTGGTCAAACGCGGCTCGGGCGTCACTGTAGAGTCCGCACAGCAGCTCAAAATCGTCCGGACGCATGTTGACCCGGGCGAATGATCCTGCAAGCGGCCTGCGCTCGTCGTCCGGGAGCGTTCGATACCGGTCGCACAACGCTTCGATGATCTCCGATGTCCACCCGCGGGTGCGGAACTCCTGGCCCACGTCGCCTGCGCGAGCGGCAAATTTCGCCTCGAGCGCCCGATCCATGAAGGCCCTCACCGGCACATCCGTGGTTTTCATGAACAGGCTTTGAAATTGAATGACGGTTTGAACGATGCGGTTGGCGGCCGGCGTGCCTTCGGGAGGGAGAATAGCCGCATCTTGGAGCGTTGCCAACAATGCCATGGAAGCTCCGACCGGTCCCGACGGCGTGCGTCCCTGCGAGTGCACCGCTGACGGCATTGCGAGGCTCGACAGCACCGCAACAACAAACCACAAGTGGCTGCCCCGATGCATGGGCGCGATTATACCGAAGGGCGGAGGAGGGCACCAGCGTCGGAAAGACCGCATGACCGTGATGTGAATTGGAAGCATTTTCGCAATGCTGGACAGTGTTTTTGTTGAATCCAGACGAGCAGCCTTCCTATAATTCTTCGCTTCTCCCGCTCGCTCACACACTGAGAACTGCTCATGTTGGCCAAAGTGCGCAGCGTCGCCCTCGTCGGACTCGACGCCCACCTCGTCGATGTCGAAGTGGATATTGCCGGAGGGCTTCCGCAATTTTCCGTCGTCGGCTTGCCGGACGCGACCGTGCGCGAAAGCCGAGACCGAGTGCGGTCGGCGCTCAAGAACACCGGCTTTCATTTTCCGGCGAAGAAAATCACCGTGAACCTCGCACCTGCCGACATCAAGAAGGAAGGAGCGGGGTTGGATCTTGCCATCGCGATCGGCATCCTCGTGGCCGAGGAAGTGATCGCCCCCGACCGTCTTACGCATCGCGTCCTCGTGGGCGAGCTCTCGCTCGATGGCCAGATCAAACCGGTCTCGGGAGCGCTCTCCATTGGCCTGGCTTGCCGCAACGCGTACGATCTGCTGCTGCCGGCGCCCAACGGCGCCGAGGCCGCCATGATCGATGGCGTCCCAGTCTACGGTCTTCACAACCTGCCGGAAGCCGTCGGCTTCCTCCGGGGCGAACTGCAGATCGAGCCTCAACAGACGGACCGCGAAAGCGTCTTCGCCGAGCGACCGGTCCATGACGAGGACTACGGCGATGTGAGGGGACAGGACCAGGCCAAACGTGCGTTGGAGATCGCGGCGGCAGGCGGACACAATGTGCTCATGGTCGGACCGCCCGGCTCTGGCAAGACAATGCTGGCCAAGCGGCTTCCCACGATCCTTCCGCTGATGACGCCCGAGGAAGCCATTGAAACCACGCGGGTATACAGTGCTGCGGCGCGATTGCCGGCTGACCGTCCGATGCTCACCGTTCGGCCATTCCGCTCGCCGCACCACAGCATTTCAGACGCAGGGCTCATCGGAGGAGGCGCCGTCCCGCGTCCAGGGGAAGTGTCGTTGGCCCACAACGGCGTCCTGTTCCTGGACGAGTCGCCGGAATTTCGCCGCCCGGTCCTTGACGGCCTTCGGCAGCCGCTCGAAGATGGCACGGTGACCCTCACCCGGGTCAGTGGATCCCTCCGCTATCCTGCACGCTTCATGTTGATCGCCGCCATGAACCCTTGTCCTTGCGGTTACTACGGAGACCGCTTACGGGAATGCGCCTGTACGCCGCAACAAATCAGAAAGTATCGTGCGAGACTGTCGGGCCCTCTCCAGGACCGTATCGACATCCATCTTGAGGTCCCGCCGGTTCCCGTACGGGACTTCCGCGAGGAGGAAGTCGCCGCTGAAGGCTCCGCCGGGATCCGCTCACGAGTCATGGAAGCCAGAAGACGACAGGCCGGACGCTATCGGCAAGACGGCATTTTGACGAACGCCCAGTTGAAGCCGCGGCTGTTGAAGCGGTATTGTGGGCTCGACGCACGGGGGCAAGAACTCCTCGAACAGTCCATGGTCAGGCTGGGTTTGTCCGCCCGAGCACATGGCCGCATCCTTCGGGTCGCAAGAACGATCGCGGATTTGGCGGCCTCCGAGCGAATCGAGGCTCTGCATGTGGCCGAAGCGATTCAATACCGCAGCCTGGATCGCCGTGCCGACTTTTAAGGGAACGTCGTGGCCGGGACTGTGAAAGTGTTCCTGTGGTGGTTCCTCGTCGGGGCGACGATGGCGCTCGCGGTCATCATGCTGCAGGGCGGCATGAGGGAAGTCATGCAAGCGCAAGGTTCCGTGTGGGAATTGAAACTGATGGAACTGGTCACGACGATTGTCGGCGGCGGATTGCTCGGCGGCTGCGTCGCCCTCATTTTGGACCGCATCAAGAAATCATAATCGGCGGTAGACGCATGCGAAGGCTTGACGGTATGAGCGAACGAGGCTCGGCAAAACAAAGTGTGGCGGCAAAACAAAGTGTGGCGGCAAAACAAGGAGCGACGGCAAAAGAAGGAGCGACGGATGGACCTGCAAGTGGGCTCAAACCTGTACCAGAACACTGATGGTACGATCGAAATCGAAGGCGTTCCGCAAATTCAGGTGGCACTGAAGCCGAACGCGCTGCTCGTCAGCTTCGCCGTGTTCGATGCCAACGGAAAAATGACCGCAAAACTCGTGGACAGTACGCTCATGTTCAACGAGCGGCGCGCCTATGAGGTCGAGAAGGCGCCCTCGCGCGTCACGCTCACGCACGTCGAGTCAAGGAACGTTGTGCTGCAGATGGAAGTCAAGAAGCCGGATTTGGTGGCGTTCACGAAGGGCGGTTTCCATACGGTCAAGGGTCATCTGCTCGAAGTCTCGCCGACCGAATGGAAGGTGGACAAACAGCGCTCGAGCGGTACGACTGAGAACCTCCAGGGCGGATCAGTGAAAATCGGTTGATGCCCGGACTCAGCACGGCGGGCTGGATGAGAATATCGTCAGGGCGTCGTCACCGTCGGCACAATGACGAGGCCCTCTTTTTTCATATCGACCATCGCCGTGTCGCCGTCCTTTAATTCTCCTTTCACCAGCTGCCTGGCAATCGGTGTTTCAATCTCCTGCTGAATGAGCCGCTTCAACGGCCGCGCTCCGTACACGGGATCGTAGCCGCGTTCCGCCAGGTGTCGAAGCGCCGCCGGCGAGAGCGTGAGGGTAATGCGCCGTTCGGCGAGTCGCACCCGCAGCCGGTCCAACTGAATGTCGACGATCTTGGCCAGGTGATCGGTGTCGAGCGGATGGAAGACGACCGTCTCATCGACCCGATTCAGAAATTCCGGCCGGAAATGCCGCCGCAGTTCGGCAATCACGACGGAACGCACCGCCTCATAGCTCGAACCTTTTTGCTGCGCCTCGAGGATCTGCGGACTCCCGATGTTTGACGTCATGATCAGCACGGTGTTCTTAAAGTCGACGGTCCGCCCCTGGGAATCCGTCAGACGGCCGTCGTCCAGGACTTGGAGGAGGACGTTGAACACGTCGTGGTGGGCCTTCTCGATCTCATCGAACAAGATCACCGAGAATGGACGCCGGCGGACCGCCTCCGTCAACTGCCCGCCTTCTTCATAGCCAACGTACCCGGGCGGAGCGCCGATAAGCCGAGCGACCGTGTGCTTTTCCATATATTCGGACATGTCGATCCGAATCATGTTGGCTTCATCGTCGAAGAGCGTGGCAGCAAGCGCGCGCGCCAGCTCCGTCTTTCCGACGCCAGTCGGGCCCAAGAAAAGAAATGAGCCGATCGGCTTGTTCGGATCTTTGATGCCCGATCGCGCCCGCAGCACCGCATCCGCCACGGCGCGGACCGCCTCCTCCTGCCCGACGACGCGTTGATGGAGTAGGTCTTCCAATTTCAGCAGCTTTTCGGTTTCGCCTTCCATGAGCCTCGAGACTGGAATGCCGGTCCAACGACTGACGATGGCGGCGATGTCGTCTTCGTCCACCTCCTCCTTGAGCAGGCGCGTTTCGCCCTGCTTTTTCCCGAGCTGCTGCTGTTCAATCGTCAATTCGCGTTCCAGACGAGGCAGTTCACCGTAGCGCAGCTCCGCGACACGGTTGAGGTCGTAGGCTCGCTCGGCTTTCTCGATGGCCAGCTTCACGTCTTCGATCGCCTCACGGGTCTTCCTGAGCCGCGCCACCGACGCCTTTTCTGATTCCCATCGAGTCTTGAGCGCCTGGAGATCGCGCTGCTTTTCGGCCAGTTCCTTCTCGAGCCGTTCGAGGCGGGCCTGACTGACTTCGTCTTTCTCCTTTTTCAAGGCTTCACGCTCGATCTCGAGCTGCAGGACCTTGCGCGAAACTTCGTCCAGGTCGGCCGGGAGACTGTCGATTTCTGTCCGCAACCGCGCCGCAGCCTCGTCCATGAGATCGATCGCTTTGTCAGGGAGAAAACGGTCGGCGATATACCGGTGCGACAGCTTGGCGGCGGCCACCAGCGCGGCGTCCTTGATCCGTACGCCATGATGGACCTCATAGCGCTCTTTCAGGCCGCGCAGGATGGAAATCGTGTTTTCGACCGACGGCTGATCCACGAACACCGTTTGGAAGCGCCGCTCCAACGCCGCGTCTTTCTCAATGTGCTTGCGGTATTCATCGAGCGTCGTGGCGCCGATCAAATGCAGTTCTCCGCGGGCGAGCATCGGCTTCAACAGATTTGCGGCGTCCATGGCCCCTTCCGCTGCGCCGGCGCCGACGACGGTGTGCAGTTCGTCGATAAACAACAGCACTTGTCCTTGCGAGGCCTGAATCTCCTTGAGTACCGCCTTCAAGCGCTCTTCGAATTCACCGCGGAATTTCGCGCCGGCCACGAGCGCGCCCATGTCGAGCGCCACGACGCGTTTCTGTTTCAAGCCTTCTGGCACGTCCCCCTTCACGATGCGGATGGCCAAGCCTTCAACGATCGCCGTCTTGCCGACGCCCGGTTCACCGATCAACACCGGATTGTTCTTGGTCCGTCTTGAGAGGATTTGGATCACTCGTCGGATTTCGTCGTCCCGGCCGATTACGGGATCCAATTTGCCCTGGCCGGCAAGCTTGGTCAGGTCGCGTCCATATTTCTCCAACGACTGATACGTCCCTTCGGGGTCTTGGGAGGTGACGCGCTGATGTCCGCGGACTTGCTGCAGCGCCCCGAGGATCCTGTCCTTGGACAAGCCGAGCTTCTTGAAGACCCCGCCTTCCTGGACCATCGCGAGCAGGACATGCTCCACGCTGAGAAAGTCGTCCTTGAGCGCGCGCTGCTCGTCTTCCGCCTTGGTCAATACGTGGTTGAGACGGGCAGTGAGGTGCACTTGCCCGGGGCCGCCACCGGCCCCCTGGACTTGGGGGAGCTTCGCCATGGCTTGTTCTGCGGCCTGGCGGACGGCGGGGAGGGAAATCCCGGCCTGTTCAAAGAGGGAGGGAGCAATGCCGCCCTCCTGCTCAAGAAAGGCGAGCAGCAGGTGCTCGACGTCGATACCCTGGTGGCTCCGGCGCATGGCATGCGACGAAGCCGTCTGCAGGGCTTCTTGAAGCTTGATGGTCATCCGGTTCATATCCATAAGGGCACCTCGGTAATTTGCGCGCTTTCTGCTTACGACATAATCACAGGTCAACTGAAAGTCAACTTGGCAAGTTCCTTGACCCTCCAGCGAAGACCGGATTATTGTCAGCCATGGTCAATCAGCTTGCGACCGCCTTCGACCTCTATTGGCAAGCGCTCAGGAAGACATGGCACTCCTTGCTTCGGGGGTGGATGACCATTGTCGCGGTCATCGCCTTCCTATTCGTCCTGATCGTGGCTCAACAGATTGCCGCCCCGCTGGGAATGGCCGGCGGATTTCTTCTTGGTGCCGTGAACGCTCTACTGGTTGGCATGACGCTCAGCCTCGTCGAGCAAAGCGTCTCCTATGCGAAAGCGGTCACGATTCGGGATGTGTTCGACAGCTTCGGACAGTACTTTTGGGATGTGATCGGCGTCGGTTTCGTCTTATGGATTCCGCTCATGGCCCTCGATATGGGTACGCAGCAAAATCCGAACGGCCAGCTCATTTCTTATGCCGTCATGCTCTTGATTTTTATTCTTCTCAACCCGGCTCCCGAAATCATCTATCAAGTGCCGCACGATTCTCCGCTCGACATTTTCAAGCGCGCCTACGATTTCGTGCTCGAAAATTGGATTGAATGGTTCTTGCCGATCGCGATTCTGCTGTTGCCGTTGGTTGCGGCGCCCGGAGGCCTGACGTCTTTTTTTCTGCTGTCGCATCGAGTCGGGAGAGGCGCCGGGTTGGATTTTTCGCAGATCCTGATCGTCCCGTTTACGATTCTCGCCAGCTGGCTGTCATCGTTGGGCCTCGCACCGGACGTGGCGCAATACCTCATTCTGCTTTTGACCCCACCGCTCGCCGTATCCATCCTCTTGTTTCGTGGCCACCTCTTTGCATCACTGTCTCGGTCCTCGCATCGTCAGCGGCAATTCGCCTCACAGCTCAAAGGTAACGAATAAGGCGATTGCGGGTGAGGATTCCGGAGCCGCAATGGAGAGTGGCCTGTCGCTGAGCAGGGCTGAATGGCCGTTTTTAATTGTTGCCGGACGCGGTTAACTCTTGAGTGAGAGCTGAAATTAGTGTATGGATTTACCTACACCTGCAATTCCTTCATTATTAGAGAAGCCAAAGGGAACCTCGCTCGTGCGTCTCTCGATTTTTTGGCGGATCGTCCTGACATCGCTGCTCATTATCGTGGTGATGGCCGGCGTGAACTTTTATGCGCTGCTTCAACTGCGCCAGCTGTCCGCGTTGAGTACGACCCTCGCGTCTCAACATTACCCGGCCATCGAGCAGGCGAAGCGCATCCAGGCAGTGGCCTACAACCAATTGAACAGCGAAAAGAAGTACCTTGCCGTCCGCGATCCTACCTTTCTTCAGCACTTTGATGAGGAGGTCGAAGAGTTCCATCGCGGCATTGAAAGCCTCCTCCGTCAGGACACTTCGGCCGAAAGCCGTCAATTGCTGGAACAGGCACGGCGCTATCAGCAGGACCGGCTGGCCTTGTTTCATGCGGAATTGGAAAACGTTGCGAGCATGCCGGGCCCGGTATCACCGGACTATGAAGCCAAGCGCAACGACCTGATGGACCATATGACCTCGACGCTGGACCACTATGTGGATTACCACGAAGGCGTGATCAGCGCTGGGGTCAGTCGTTCCCGGGAAAGCTCGGCTCAAGCCGAAGCGATCACCGAGCAATTGGTGCTGCTCGCGCTGCTGTTTGGCGTGGGACTGGCGGGTATTGCGAGCTACACAATCCTTCGACCGCTTCGTCAGCTCCAGGGCCATATCAAGCAGATCGGTCAGGGTAACTTTCGGGCGTCGTTGAACATTCGGGCGCCCAGCGAGCTGCGTGATTTGGTCGACACCGTCAATTGGATGGGCGGAAAACTTCAAGAGTTGGACGACATGAAGAGCGAATTCCTTGCGCACGTGTCGCACGAATTGCGCACGCCGATGGCGTCCATTCAGGAAGGCACGCATCTGCTGTTGGATGAAATTCCCGGCCCGTTGTCGCAGGAGCAGCGCACGACCCTGCGCATCATGGCAGACAGCAGCCGGCGGTTGATCACGCTGATCTCCACGATTCTCGATCTTTCGAAGATGGACGCTGGCATGATGGAATATCGCATCGTGCCGACCGATTTGAAGCGGATCACCGACATGTCGGTGAATAAGATTCGTCTTTTGGCCGATGCCAAGCATGTACAGCTCGTCGTTGAAGCTCCCTCCCAACGCGTGTGGGTGAAAGCAGATGCAATTCGTATTGAGCAGGTATTGGATAATTTGCTATCAAATGCCCTCAAGTTCAGTCCCGAGGGAGGCATCGTCAAGACACACATGAAAGCGGACCACAAGGCTGGCGTCCTTGAAGTCGCGGTGTCCGACGTCGGGCCCGGCATTCCAGCGGACGAATTGCCGCATATTTTCGAACGTTTTTACCAGGGCAGTACAAAATCCCGACATTCTGTGCCAGGCAGCGGACTCGGCTTGGCTCTCGCCAAGAAAGTCGTCGAAGCACACGGAGGCAGGATTTGGATCGAAAGCGAAATCAAGAAGGGCACCACTGTACGGTTTATCCTTCGGCTGACCAAGCCGGGAGCGCCAGGATGAATCTGACGGCGGCAGGTGGATTGGCATTGGCGTTGTTCGTGGGAGGCTGTGCCTCCTGGTCGTCCGCGCCTCCGCCATCGCAACCATACTTTGTCGTCGAGCCCTCGGATGCGAGAGCGTTTCATCTGCTCGGAAAAAAACAAGACACCATCGCGGCCAAGTGTCACGAGCACAACTCTTGCGACCATGCGTATTTCACCCGTGCACTCATAGGGTTATACGAGAGCCGTGACGTGGCGACGAAAAATTTTGAGAAGGTCATCGCCGTAGCGCCCAAGAGTCAGCTCGCGACATCGAGCCGGCTCTGGCTGCAGCAAATCCAACAGGATTCGCCTCCACTCGAACGGTCCTGGTTCACGTCCGTGATGACGGCTCCAGCCCTCTCCGAGAGTCAGGTCACGATGGGCCAAACATCCGATCGTCTGGTGCGGGACTTGCTTGATCGGGAGATGATGATTCAACAACTCCGGACGAGCAAGGATGTGGACTCCCAAGCGCTCGATCAACTCCAGCGGGAGCTGGCGACCGAACGTGACCGCAAGGACGGTGTGGTCGGCAAGAAAGACGCGTCAAAAGCGAATGCGGAAGGTGCCAGCGTTCAGGCGCTTCAGAAGCAGCTCTCCGAACGGGACAAAAAGATCGACGAGCTGTCGAGTCAGCTCGAAGCCTTGAAGCGCATCGACCAGGAAATGCGCGAGAAGGTACGCCCCATCCGTCCGCCGTCCACCGTTGTACCGCCGACGACACCGGAGCCGACCAATCCATAATCGAACAAAGGATCATCACTGTCATGGAACAAGAGCACATTCTCGTAATCGACGATGAAGAAGGGTTGTTGCAGCTGGTGAAAATGCGGTTGACCGCCATGGGATTTGCCGTGACCGCCTGCACCTCAGGCCGTGATGCCGTCACCGCGGCAAAGACCAACCGGTTCGATCTCGCGATCACCGATCTGCGGCTGCGGGGCGAAGACGGCCTTGACGTCACTGAGGAATTGCTGCGGATCCATCCGGGTTTGCCCGTCATCATTCTCACGGCGCACGGCAGCATTCCGAATGCAGTGGAAGCGGTGCAGCGCGGGGCGTTCGGGTATCTCACGAAGCCGTTTGACGACAAGGAGCTCAAGGCCAAGATCGAGGAGGGGCTTTCTCCTCAGCGCATGAGCCGGGAAATCCAACGGCTCAAATCGCTCGTCAATGAGCTCTACGGTATGGAAAACGTGGTGGCGCGGAGCCCGGCCATGCAGCGGCTGCTCCAGCAGGTCATCCAGGTCGCGGATTCCGACGCCACAATGCTGCTCTTTGGAGAAACCGGCACCGGCAAGGAAGTCTTTGCCCGAGTCACCCATGCCAACAGCAGGCGAAGCAAGGGTCCCTTCGTCGCATTGAATTGCGCCGCAATACCCGAAACGCTGTTCGAATCCGAACTGTTCGGACACGTTCGAGGCGCCTTCACGAGCGCCCATGGCCCGAAGAAAGGGTTATTTCAAAGCGCCCACGGCGGCACGTTGTTTTTAGACGAAATCGGCGAGATGCCTCTTTCGATGCAGGTCAAGCTTCTCCGCGCGGTTCAAGAACGAGAAGTCCGCGAAGTCGGCGCCGAGCATCCGACGAAAGTCGATGTCCGGATCATCGCCGCTACCAATAAAGATCTGGGCGAGGCCGTCAAAAACGGCAGCTTCCGAAACGACCTGTATTACCGCATATCGGTGGTACCGCTGTTTATTCCTCCCTTGAGAGACCGCCGCGACGACATTCCGATTCTGGCGCAGCATTTCCTGGCGAGCAGCGCGAAGCGGGCGAACAAAGAGCTTCGCGGCTTCACGCCGGCCGCCTTGCATCGGCTCGTCACGAACCTGTGGCCCGGGAACGTGCGGGAGCTCGAGAACGCCATCGAGAAGGCGGTCGTGATGTCGCGGTCTGACATGATCACGCCCGATTTGTTGCCCTCGATCGGCACCGCGCCCGATTCACAGCTGAAACCGCTCACCGAAGCGAAAGAGGAGTTCGAAAAAACCTACCTCAAGAACGTCCTCCAATTAACCGGCGGCAACATCTCGCGCGCCGCGCAGTTCGCCGGCCGTTATCGTGCGGACTTCTACAAAATGCTCAAGAAATACGGTCTGCATCCGTCCACCACAAGAGGTAAATCAGGACCAGAGATCGAAGAGGTCGAGGAAGAAAGTCACCTTACCGAGGCTGAGCGATAGTCTCCTGCGCCTTTGTCCTACATCGGTAGTCTCCGATTTGCCGTCGTTACCGGCAGAGGTGTATAGTCGAAGGCGAGTGCCTGCGCTCATTGGTGGTGAGACGATGACCGACCACGCCGTTTATTTTTACGAAGATGACGCGTTTCTCATCGACAATGTCGCCCACTTCGTGAAGGCCGGACTCGATAAGGATGAAACGGTGATCGTCGTCGCCACGGAGGACCATCGCATCGATCTTAAAGCCAGGCTCACCGCTGAAAATGTGATTGGCCTCTCAGCGCCTGCCGATGCCCGGTATCTGACCCTCGACGCGGCATCTACGCTGTCTCTGTTCATGCTGAATGACTGGCCGGAGGAGCGGCTCTTCCTCAAGGTGATCGGACAGATTATTTCTGCGAGCGCGCAAGACCGGCCCGTGCGTATATATGGCGAAATGGTCGCCGTGTTATGGGCTCACGGCAAGCAACAAGCGGCGATCCGGCTGGAACAGTTGTGGAACACGCTCGCAGCCCAGCAGCAGTTTTCACTCCTCTGCGGCTATCCTGCCTCGGAGTTCGAACATGCGGCATTGATTCCTGCTCTCGAGGAAGTCTGCGCCTGTCACTCGCACGTCACGGGCCGCCGGACATCGCAACGGGCCGCCTGACCTCGGACATTTGCCCATGCTTGCCCGACTGCTCCAAGCCACGACGCTGACCACGATTGCGTTTCTCATCAAACGCTTGTTCGTGCGAAGGAAGTCTCCACTCCCATACCGACAGCCCCACTCAAACCGACCTCGTTCCTATCGCGAACCTTCCTGAGAACTGGAGCCGCAACATTCACGTTGCGTCGGACGTTCTCCACGATGATTGCTGAAGTCATAGTGCTTAGTTCCAAAAGTAGACAGCACTGACCAGCGTCAAACACCCGAACATACTTGAGACAGCTGCCGAGAGATGGACATGCGCACAGGAATTTCAATGAAGCAACGCGGGGATGTCATAAGTCGGTGGCAAAGACCGTCGTCGATTACCGACAATGGAATGGCATTTGCACGGTGATCGTCATCGCAATTCGCGTGAACCTGTTAGCCAGGCGTCATTGGAATCGTGGTGGAATGCGAGCGCAGAGCAGAACCGAGAAAGCGCGGACGTACCGTCGCTCAGCGGAGGGCGTAAACAGGCAGACGATGCCCTTGTTCATTTTCCCTCGCCAGGTCATGCGAGGAATTTGCAAAAAGATTTATCTGCGTTGTCCGAACAACTTTTCTCCCGCGATCAATCCCAGGATCAGCGTTACCACAAAGATCGCCAAGAAGATAAAGAACAGAATCTTCGCGACCTCGGCGGTATCAGCGGCAAGGCCGCCATATCCCAGTGCCGCTGCAATGAGAGAAATGATGAAAAAGATCAGCGACCACCTAAGCATCTCCGTCTCCTTCGTTTTCCCGCGTCGTTCTTACCGAGAAGGTGCCGAATGACACAATTGCAATGTCGACGCCATTGTAAGTGGGCGAAATTACAGAAGATGGCGATTCTCGAGGAGGACATTTTGTCTTTGGCAAGCCTATTTGGCCGAATGAGGCCGCGGCTGCGATAGCCTCACGTGACGCGCGGTACGGACTTCAGCAGGAGGCAAGCGGGGGCAGGCGAGAATCTATGCTATCGGCGCAAAAAACTGTTCTGCAAATGGTCGTCCAAAATATGAGCCAATCGCTCTCTGTCCTGCGGGCTGATCGAAAGAATTTTCACGCCAAAATGAGGAGGCCGTAGATTGACCACTTGGACTTCACAGTTGAGCGGGGAGCCGCCGGCTAATTCGATGGAAAGTGTCAGCGCATCGCCACTTCGCACGAATAAACGGCTCCGGATTCTCATGCCATGCTCGCTGAGATCCAAGACTTCGCAGGGTGCTGACATCGAGCCGCGAGACAACCGGCCTGGCTTGCCGACGTCAACCCGCGATGTTTTTCGTTTAAATGCCATCGACGCTCTCTTTGGAACGATAGCAGTAGGCAGCGCGATGGCCAAGCACATTCGCAATGTCCGCCCCACACGCCGAGGCTGAAACGTGGACTTGTGATAGGTCAAATTTCGTGTAGCATGTCTTGAGGCGCTGATCCTGCATGAGGGAAGCTCGAAGCGGGTCGATGAGTCGACTATTCGATGAGATCACAGACATGAGGAGAGATGATGAACGATGAGATGAAAGTTCTCGCGCAGCGGTACATCGACGTGAGGAGAAATCAACGCAATAGTCTGGTAAAGGACCTTGGACTCACGGACGATGAGGCGGACCAGACCGTCTCGATACTCGAACTGTATTACGACATCCAGGCGTCTGAGGACCAGTGGGCGCAGGCGTGGAATGCGGCGAAACGCGATTTTCTTGCACACGGCGAACGGAATCCCGTGCGGCTAGCGGACCTTGTTGTGAAATATGTGGACATCGCACGCCTGGGTGGCGGGCCGGAGAGTCGATGGGCGTAACGCAAAACAGGTCCGAAGTAGCGCCGATGGCGCGCATCCCACAGATGTGAGAACTCAGCAGCCGCTCAGCTGACGTCGAATGCCGAGCCGCTGACCGGTCTAGTCATCAAGCTCAAGAAAGTCTCATTTAGCGAACAAAACGTTGAGCGACCGTCCAGCCATCGACGCTCGCTATCGTCTCTCCGCTTGTCAACCAGGAACTGTGCGTTACGTCGCAACGCGTGCTTCGTAGAGTGTTCACGTCGTGGTGAGAATCGTGTTGGATCTATCGGCGCAGTAGGTCTGTTGAACCAGCGGTGTAAAATTTTGCCCATATGGAAAGTCTCGGATCTGCCTCCCTTGGGTCCTCCAAATATGAAAACATTGAGCTTTTACGGTCGGTCGGCTGACGGGGACCTCCGTCAGGTTACTGACTGTCGCGCCGATGACCGGCCCAATGACGACCACCATGTTGCCATGTTGCAAGTCTTGTTGACCAACGTTTCCTCGATAGCGAATCACAAATATGCCTCGTTTTTCGTCACGATCGACGGGTCCATACACCGGCTTTGTCTCAATCGGTAATGCGCGGACCAACATCACCACCTCTTCGCGGTCGACGATTGAACCGACGATCTGTCCGCCGAATTCCACCACGCGGCCCGTGTAATTTCCGGGACGCTTCAGCACTTGCTCGACAGTCGCGCCGTGGTCCACGGTGTCCAAGATCTCGGCAGGAAAAATGACGGGAGGCGCACAGGCCAGAAGAAGCAGGCTGCCCCCGCCGGCTGCGAAGAAGCCTGGCAATAATGTTGTCCTCCGTTGCAAAAATTCCACAGCACTCCTTACTGTAGGCTCCGGAATCCTCCGCAAGCCACCGCTCGATTTATCAATCGACTTTACGTATGCTTTAGCAGTCCATTATTCATACGCATGAGAACATACGCATCATCTCCATTTCCCCGGTTCCTCAACACCGTTGCCATTCTTGCCGGATTTGTCATGGCGGCCGATTGCAGCCCGTTTTACTCGATTGGGGTACGCAGCACCCTCGCACAGGCATTGAACGTGGAGTGCATTCTGCACACCGCTCAGACGACGGAGGGCGTGCAACGTGTTCTCATTCATCAGGTGAAGCCGAAGGAGCGAAACGGAGTCGCAAAAGCCGTCGACGATTTTATCGATCCCCCGACGACATACCTCGTCACAATGACTGATCAGCGGGATGCGGAAATCGAGCAACGTCCGCTGAAGGACGGCCGCGCCATGCTGTGGGTCGGAAGGGAAGGCTTTGGAATTCCGCCGTCCCATCGTACCATTGAGACCGATCAGGCTTTCTACGTCCGTCTCGTTTCTCATATCGCGGACATGTGCAAAGGCCAGTATTCCAACGGCATCACCTGTGTGCCGGCTTCCGAAGTCTGCCAGAAACGCTTAAGCAGATCACCCTCCGCACCATGATTCCGCTTCGCCCACACCGTGGAGCATAGGCGACGTGTAGCGTACTGCTCCGTCGAGTGGTCCGGCAGGTTTACTCGGTCAGGCGCCGGCGTCGGGCATTCATGGTGTCAGCGGACATCGTCGAGAGAAAAGTTGCATTGGGCTTCGCCAATGAGTCTACACACGCTTATGGGTAGGGAGCAGTCGAGGCAGGCACCGACGGATGGATATGTTGGATCGTGGAGGCGTAACCGTCGTCAGAGACATAGGCCCTGACCTCGTCGCCAAGGGCCACCTGATCCATTTTCGTTTGTTTATCGACTCGAAGATGTCTCGTCTCTCCATACGTTTGGCTATCATTTTTATCGTCGAGGTTTTGCCTAATTGAAACGTACGACGCACTACATCGACTACCTTACCGGTAACCTTCTCCTTCGTCACACGCTCGATCAGGGTAGGCGACTCAGAGGGTCGCCCCAGCACATCTTTTTTCCCGCAGCCCGTGAGAGCGACGCTGACCGTCATCATCGCCAATCCCGAAATCCAAAGTGTCCTTCTCGTTCCACGCATGTCTCACTGTACCGCCGAGAAAGTTCATGAGATCCTAGGAACGTCCCCAGCAAGAAATAATGTATGCCTGGGTTTTACCTCGAAGACATGAAGCAGACGTTGAGCCATTTCGCTCGACGGCGCCGTGCAGATCCACTCTGTATTTGCGATGGCAGTTTGGCAATAGATCGCAGCCTGGTCACCTACCAACGTAGAGCCGCGAAGCCTTTGAGACCACGTACTGCCGACCATGACGCGGAGTGCCACGCGAATGGATTCGTTGGAGAGGGGAGCGAAAATGACATGAGACACAACTACCGCGTGTTCCCCTCTAGGGCCTGGCTCCGCTGTCCTTCATCATAAGCTGGGTCAGCGGCTGGAGCTCCGGGAGGTCTTGATTGGGTGTC
>DATJGE010000051.1:0-3479 GCA_035495295.1 Nitrospira sp.
CCGCATTGATGAGCGCCTGCTCCAGCGAAATTTTGTTTTCCTTGTACAGCTGCAAGAGGACGTAATCGAAGGTCTGGCAGCCTTCCTCGATACCCTGTTCCATGGCTTCCTTGAGGGTGTCGACCTCGGCCTTCTTGATCAAATCCTTGATGCGCGGGGTGTCCATCATGATTTCTAGGGCAGGCACCCGCTTGCCGTCCGTGGAAGGCACGAGCCGTTGTGAGATGATCGCGCGGAGATTGAGCGAGAGTTGGAGATAGATTTGCGCGTGCCGCTCGACGGGAAAGAAGTTCATGATTCGCTCAATCGCCTGGTTGGCGTTATTGGAGTGCAATGTGCCGATGCAGAGGTGCCCGGTTTCGGCGAATGTGATCGCGGCCTCCATGGTTTCCGTATCCCGGACTTCGCCGATGAGGATGACGTCCGGCGCTTGCCGCAGCGTGTTCTTCAGCGCGTTCTGAAACGAGAGCGTGTCGAAGCCGACTTCCCGTTGAGTGATGAGCGACTTTTTGTGGTTATGGACGAATTCGATCGGATCTTCCACCGTGACGATGTGGCCTTGATGGATTGAATTGCGATGGTCGATCATGGCAGCAAGCGTCGTGGATTTTCCTGAGCCGGTGGCGCCGACGACCAGCACGAGTCCGCGCTTCGTCATGGAAATGTCTTTGATGATCGAAGGGAGCCGCAGGTCTTCGACCGTTTGAATTTCCGCCTTGATGTGACGGAAGACGAGACCCACGTTGCCTCGCTGCCGGAAAATATTGACGCGGAACCGTCCGAGCTCCTTGTAATACAGCGCGAGGTTCATCTCCATCTTTTCTTCGAATTCGCCACGCTGCTGGCCCCGCATGAGGGCCAGGGCAAGCGCTTCCAGTTGCTCATTGGTGAACGGCGGGGTGTTGGCAGGCTGCGTCGACCCATGGATGCGGTAGGTGGGCGGCGAATCCACCGTCAAATACATGTCCGAGGCTTCCTGGTCGACCATGACTTTGAGCAGTGTGCGAATATCCATCCTGGCTCCCGTGTAGGGGTCTCTTCGTTATGCCGCTCCGGTGAACGCCGAGGCGCCGAACAAGTTCGGCGTCATGCTGCGCGACTGCGCCTCGTTCTTGGTCACGAGGCCCCTTGTGGCCAACTCGACCAGAGCCATGTCCATCGTCTGCATGCCGTCCTTCTGGCTGGCCTGCATGATGCCCGGAATCTGGTGGAGCTTCCCTTCCCGGATCAAATTGCGGACGGCGGTGGTGGCGACCATGACCTCTAGGGCGGCGACTCGGCCTCCGGCTTTTTTCTTGAGCAGCGTTTGCGTGATGACGGCTTCCAATGCCTCCGACAGCTGTGTGCGGATTTGAGACTGCTGGGCAGGAGGAAAGGCGTCGATGATGCGGTCGATGGTTTTCGGTGCGCTGGAGGTGTGCAACGTGCCGAAAACGAGGTGCCCGGTCTCCGCGGCCGTCAGGGCGAGCTGAATCGTTTCGAGGTCGCGCATTTCGCCCACTAGGATGATATCGGGATCCTCGCGGAGCGCGGACCTCAGCGCATTGGTGAAGGACAGCGTGTGAACGCCGAGCTCACGCTGGTTCACGAGACATTTTTTTGTTTTATGAACGAACTCGATGGGGTCTTCGATGGTGATGATGTGGCCTTCGAAGGTGTTGTTGAGGTAATCCACCATGGAGGCGAGGGTGGTGGACTTGCCGGAGCCGGTCGGGCCGGTCACGAGGATCAGGCCTTTTTCCTTGTCGCAGAGCTGACGGACGATTGGCGGGAGCCCCAGCTTCTCCATCGGAATGATCTCGGTCGGGATGTTCCGGAACACGGCACCGAGCCCACGATTCTGGACAAAGACGTTGACGCGGAACCGTGCGATGTCGCCCAATTCGAATGAAAAGTCGCACTCGCGCTTCTCCTCGAAGTTCTTTCGTTGCGCGTCGCTCATCATGTCGTAGACGAGCGCATGGGTTTCTTCTGCGGTCAACGGCGGGTGGTCCAGTTTCTTGAGGTCTCCATGGAGGCGGATCATGGGCGGCTCGCCGGCGCTGATGTGGCAATCCGACGCGCCTTCCTTGGCCGAAAACGTCAACAGCTTAGAAATATCCATGAAGACAGCTCCTTAGTGGAATGGCCCGGGCAAGGTCATCCGGGGCGACGGCTAATATCGACGTGATGATGCCACAAGAATCCGAGAAAGCAATAAAATCTCCGTATTCGGCGCGAGTGATTAGAGCACGCCGGTCATCTGCCCGGCTCGCTCGAAGGCGACGAGAGCCTGATCGATGTGTGCCGCGGCGTGTTCCGACGTCACCGTGACGCGGATGCGGCTGGTTTCGGCGGGAACGGTGGGGGGACGGACTGCGGGCGCAAAGACATCGTTGGCGAGCAGCTGTTCGGCAAACCGGAGCGCCGTTTCGGCGCGACCAATCAGGAGAGGAATGATCGGACTGGCGGTCGGTGCCAACGTGAAACCCAGCCGACGGAAGCCCGCACACAGGCGTTCACGATTCTCCCACAGTCGTCGTCGGCGCTCAGGCTCACGCACAACGATCTGCAGCGCGGCGACGGCGGCGGCCGCGGAACCGGGCGTTGGTGCCGTGCCGAACATGAAGGACCGGCAGCGGTGCAGGAGGTATTGGATCGATGGGTCCGGACCGGCGATGAAAGCACCGCTGCTGCCCAACGCCTTTCCGAGCGTTCCCATATGAAGGGGAATGCGCGCTTCTACCCCGTAGTGCTCCACCGTTCCACGGCCGTGCGCGCCCATTACGCCAGTGCCATGTGCGTCGTCCACATAGAGATCCGCCTCATATGATTGTGCGAGGGTTGCCAACTCAGGCAGAGGAGCGAGATCGCCGTCCATGCTGAAGACTCCATCCGTGACGATGAGCGTCCGGCGGCCCGCTCGTCGTTTGGCGAGCAACGCTGCCAGGTGCTCCATGTCGTTATGGCGGTAGATACGGACGTCGGCGCCGCTCAGGCGGCAGCCGTCGATCAGGCTCGCATGACACAGGCGGTCGGCAAGGATCAATCCGCCGCGGTCGATCAGGGACGGAATAGCGCCGACATTGGCGAGGTAGCCGGAGCCAAACGTCAGTGCGGATGCGGCGCCTTTGAACTGCGCGAGGGCCTGCTCAAGCTGTTGGTGCGGCGGCAGCGACCCCGATACCAACCGCGCCGCGCCCGATCCGGCTCCATAGGTTTCTGTGGCACGAACTGCGGCGGCCACGACCTCGGGATGACCGGCCAGGCCCAGATAGTCGTTCGAGGCGAAGAGCAGCACGTCGCGGCCTGCGATACGGACAACCGGACCCGTGCCCGATTCCAGCGGCAGCAACCTGCGCGTCAAATGCTTTGCGGCCAACTCCTCGAGGTAGTCTTCAAACATACATGGCGGCGAGGACGAAGCGTTGCGGGGGCAGCACACGCGAACTTCCGGGCGTGGCGCATTGCATTGACAAGCTTGCGACGATCTTAGTATA
>DATJGE010000052.1:0-5690 GCA_035495295.1 Nitrospira sp.
GCCGGAACACCTCACCAAACACGTCACCCTTCATATGGTCCGAATTGTCGCTGGCAGAGAGAGCATTCGCAGAATTCAGCTAAGTTTAGCCGACCAAGAAGCGGATAGGGAATGGATGACGCGCTCGGAAGTTATCCACCATAGCCTTTGAACGTGAAATAGTGTCCGTTATTGTTCCCATACTGCCGTCGTGTCGCCAGGCGCGAGCCCACGCCATTCCACGGTTTGCCGACAAACCGTCAACTTGGATTTGTAAACGCTGCGGCGGCAGTGGGGATCTATTCCTTGCGTCAGCTAGACTAACAGAGGATTGACGGTTAATTTGAAAGCCGCCGCCGCAGCGTCTCCCCGATCACCCCAAAACGCTTGTTCGAGACACTGCGGAAAATGCTCAAAGCGCCGGAGGTGTGAGAGGCTGATCCGTCTTGCCAGGCGCTGTATGGACTTGCGGCTCTTCAGGGCCGTGTTGAGGCGCTGGCGGCTTGTTCAGCAGCCCGATCACGCGTTCGTAAAGCCGGTTTCGTACCTCAAAGCGCTCGGAGGCGCGGGTGACATAGCGGACAACGACATTGATTCCTGAGGCGCCAGGGCGCATTTCCACGGCGGGGTCCGCCGCAAAATGGCTCAAACCGACGTGCCGGGGGCTGCGCTTCCACTCCGCTTCGGCGAGGCGCGCATCCTTTTCGGTTTCCGCAAGCACCGCTGCGTGGATGAGTTCGATCATGGCGTAGTTTTCTTCCGCCGCGGGGATGCTGAACCTGATCTCATCCCACATCCACTGGCCCATCGTCGAGAAGTTAAAATACTGACCCTTGATGGCGAAGCTGTTGATGAAACTGACGCGACGGCCCGTCGGATGACCCTGATCCGTCCAGTTGCCTGTCTCGAGCATGGAGGTGCGGAAAAGACCAATCTCCGCAACCTCGCCCGCGACGCCATTGATCTCCACCCAATCGCCAATCCGGATGCCATGCTTACCCATCAATACAAACCAGCCAAAGAACGCAATGATGAAGTCCTGCAGGACAAGCGTGAGTCCGGCAGTGGTGAGGCCGAGGATGGTGGGCATCTCGCTCGGGGCGCCGAAGATGACAAACAAGATGATCAGCACGCCGAGGGACTGTATGCCAAGTTTGAAGATGATGTGCAGGGTTTTGACGCGGCCTCGGTCGAGCTTGGGGCGATCGATGAGATAGCGGGCGAGCGCATCGAGGAAGATCACGCAGATCAGAATGAAGGCAACCAATGCGAAAGACTGCAACAGCAGATGCAGCACGATTCGATGCTGCAGAAGTATTTGCGCGGACCACTTGCTATAAACGCCCGCGAGTTGCTGTTGACTCTGAATGCGATCGTTGCAGATGCCGAGTATCTGGCTGAGCGCGCTCCGCCTTTTCAGGCTGGCGAGCCTTGTGGACTTGTCCAGGCCAGAAGCGGAACTGGCGGCTTGGATCTGGTTTGTGAGGTCCTTATGCTGAGCGGTGAGAGTGACTATGTCAGCTTGAGCTTGCCGCAGGGCTTGTTGGACTAACTCGTAGCGGGTGCGCTGATCGAACCACGCGTTCACCCTTCCGGCGAGGGTGCCGTGCCGCTTTGCGGCAATGAGCGCGACTTGACCAATTTGGGCCGCTTTTGCGTCGTAGTCCTTCATTTCGGCTTCGTGCGCGGCAAGCTCTGCCTGAACTCTGCTGGGCTCATCCCCGCCGGCGCGAGCGAGATCCTGCTGCGCGTCAGCCAGCAAATCCGAGTCGAGTGCAACCTGCGCCTTGGCAACTTCCAGGTCGTCTCCCGCCACTTCGGCCGCTCCGGCCTTGGAGTTGGCAGCCTGATATGTCAAACTCTGCACCAGCGCCTTATCGTCGTTGACGTTCTGCTGCAGCTGTTCTACACGCTGCGAGAGGGCTAGCGCCTCGCCATTGAGCGAGCGCTGCTCCATGTTGGCTTGACGTAGCGCCGACGCGAAGGCCTGGTCCACTTCGTGGTCCGCGAAGCGCTCGGCCTGACTTGCGAATTCTTTCTCTTCTGCAGTAATCGCGAGCCCCGCTAGCGCATGAGCGGTTTGCCACGGACGCAGGTCCACATGCGTGCTCCCGTTTGAGGCGAGGCGGCTTGCTTCAGCCCGCTGCTTTCTGAGGAACGGAAGTTCCGCTAAAGCGTCGCGTGTTGCCCACGCGAGGGCCAGGAACAAGACGAGCATGGCCAGCAGGCCCGCTATGAGCAAGAGCCTCGTCCTGCCAAGCATGCCGTGAAGGAGGGCTTCGGTCGTTTTCCCGCTCGAAGAGCTGTCAGCCACTGACTTGATTGTCACAGGATTTGGCCTCAAAGCGTTGAAGCCGGCTGCCAAAGGCACCCTGTTTGCGCTGTCAACGATTCCGAGGCTGGTCGGGGTGCATGCTGGCGATAGGTCCTGCCTTTGTCGCCCTAGCGTTTAGTAACGGTTTTGCTGCGATCCACTTGGACGAAAAACGCCCGTTTCTCCGTTGTGGCGCTTCCCAAGCGGGTCCCCGATGTCAGTCAGCGGAATGGCGACAACACAGCCAAGTGGACGTAAGGCCGGATTATAGGAAGCGCGTCACCTCTCCAGTGGCTTCGGCCAGCGGTTGCGTTTTCAAGTTGAAGGCGGCGCACTGGATCGGAACGACGTTTCCCACCCCACAAGAAAACAGCGGGTAGTCCCAGCGAGACAGACACGATCGGAGCCCAAGGGTCGTTTTCATCGCGGTACTGATGGAGGCCGAGTTTGGCACCTGCAACGTAACGTTTTATCAAGCATGCGTCGGGATCGTAGCCGACGAATCCGGCTTCGGCAGCCGCACGCACGGCGAGGTCTAGGAACGACTTCGGCATCGGAGGCCAAGGTGCTCCGGTGCCAGGGTCCTTAATATCGTAACGGTAGCCGGTGGCATCCGATACCCAGCCGACGCGGCCGCAATTGGTCATCGCGACAGACATGGTGTATCCGCCGGGCGTGACCAGGTGGCGGAAGGGCGCTGCCGGCGCAATCTGCACCACCTCGTCCAACAACGCGGTGCCTCTGCAAGCACGAAGCCTCGCAATAGGACGGCACCTTCTTGCAGAGGCTCGCGGGAGCCCGGCAACGATTCGCTATCGAACATAGACGGCATAGTGGAATTCTTCCAGGCACGAGAACGCTTGACAAACGCGAATGGCTGACACAAAATCAGCTCCACACCTGATAGCCTGACAGGGAACAAAATGAGACTCATCTGCCTGGTTTCTGCTTTGTGTCTGGCTCATGGCCTCCTCGCCAGTCCGATCGGCAAACATCCCGCCAATCCTCACTATTTCGTCTACCGAGGCAGGCCGCTGGTTCTGATCACCACCGACCAGCATTACGGCGCGGTGATCAATCGCGACTTTGATTATGTTCCCTTTCTGGACCGCCTGCGGGAGTATGGGATGAATCTCACCCGCATCTATCCAGGAGGCTACGTGGAGATCAAAGATCAGTACGCACCCGGCAATCCGCTGGGGCCTTCGCCAGACCGCTATATTCTGCCCTGGAGGAAATCGGGGGAAACCGGAGCTAGCCCGCACTTAGGCAAATACAAGTACGATCTCGCCTCATGGGACGATGCCTATTTCAAACGTCTGAGGGACTATGTCCACCAGGCCTCGGTTCGGGACATCATCGTAGAAGTGGCGTTCTTCAACGGGATGTACGACGACCGTTGGGCGGCGCAGCCCTTGTATCATGCCAATAACATCCAAGGCGTCGGCATTTTGGACTTTAAACAATTCACGACTCTTGCCGACAAAGCGCTCGTGGACGTCCAACGCAAATATGTCGAGAAAGTGGCCTCCGAACTGTACGACTTCGACAACGTCATTTATGACATATCTGACGAACCGGAGATGCAGGGACAGAAGTCATGGCCATGGAACAGCGTCCTGCTGGACGCCCTCATCGCGGTGGACCATAACAGACACATATACGGCGAGACAGCCCATAGTGCTACGCCCGACTTTACCAAGGACAGCCGCATCTCCTGGCTTCCCACCGAATACATCTCGCCCATGGAACAGACGCTGGACGAAAATTACCCGGACAACAAGCCCATCATCGACGTCGAAACGGCCTACTATCCGCGGTGGTATGGATCCCATGCTGTTGAAGAGACCCGTGCCGAGGGTTGGTACGGCATGTCGGGCGGACTTGCCGGGTTGATCCATCTCAACGCGGATTTCTCCACCGCAAACCCCTCGGGGCAAGGAACCAGTACACAGAAAGAAATCCTGCCGCAGAAACGCGTCTTGATGGCTTTCATGCACAGCCTCGATTTCGTCAAGATGACGAAATACACCGAGTTTCGAGTGGCCGATTCCGAGGCACTGGCCCGGGCGATCGCCGAGCCGGGGAAGCAGTATGCTCTTTATCTGTTTCACGGAAGCCGCAAGTGGGAAGACTGGTCACAAGGCCCGACCGCGAGCCGTTTCAACGTCAACGCGAATTGGTTCACGGACAGCGTTATCCTGAAGCTCCTGCCCGGCGTCTACCACGTAGAGTGGGTCAATCCGTCATCGGGTGCAGTGATCGCTTCCACTTCGCTGGACTCGAAAGGCGGCGACACGGTTCTTGAAACGCCGCGGTACTTTGTGGACATTGCCCTGCGAATGAAGTGACTGGCGCAGTCCGCGGGCGTCGAAGGCGGGAACTCGGCCGCCGCCTGCTGGACACCTCCGCACGTGAGGACCTGATCCCCAGTTGTCTATTGAATTGCCCAAGTGGGCGCTAGTGAGCGGAGTCACGTCTCGGACCTTGATAAAGCACTGACGCGAATCGGACCTGACCACTCGGTCAGATGGCCAAGAGACGCCACCGTATTGTGCATCATGCCGACCTTCCGACTCCGACAGCAACCCTGTCAGAAGAATGGAGCATTACGGATGAATGGCAACTGATGATGTGGCTCATTGCGGTGCCGGCGTTCTACTACAAGATGCGAATTGCTTTGGGAGTCGCAAACGATGATGATCGCAAGAAACTTGATCGGCACGAAACCGCGATCGGGGCCCACGTTGAGTTCGGGCATAAGATCATAAACTTCTCGAAGCTGCCTGCGGAAGAGCATATGCGCGCGTTGCAGGAGATTGCCGACAGCGGCTTCCGAACCGCCAAATTTCTCAAGGGTGAAATTGAGGGACGCGCTTTCAGCGCGTCCCTTGGACGTAACGTCAAGTCGTAGAAGCTGCGATCCTCGGAGTACCGGGAAGTCGGCATGGCTACTGGAATGTGAGCCAGTCCGTGTTCTCAATATTCGTCGGAGCCAGGCGCGTTCGCACGGACCAATTTCGCTGAGTTATTCTTATGACTCGCCGTTGGCGGAACGTCGAAGTCGATCACGGCGTCGCGGGAAGCGGAACTCATGAGCAATAGATGGTACGCGCGGCCCGTGTTGTTCGTGGCGGACATCGACAGGTCCGTCGATTTTTACGTGAAGCAGCTCGGGTTCACGCAAGCGTGGCGATATGAGGAGGAGGGGAAAGCGTGGGTCGCGCAGGTCGACCGGCTGGGCTGCGAGCTCATCCTCTCTTCTCAATGGCCCGATAAAGTGGGCAAGGGCCTGATGTTCATCTCGCTCGATGTGGGCGTGCTGGATGCCTTGCGCGCGGAGCTGGAAGGGCGCGGCGTGGATGTGAAGGACGGGCAGTGGGGCTACCGGCTCATG
>DATJGE010000053.1:0-25197 GCA_035495295.1 Nitrospira sp.
CCGCGATGTGTCCAATCGGGTGCGGATGGAGGTGGCGGAGGCCTACTTTACCGTCCAAACAGCGAAACAAGAGATCGGCGTTGCAGAAAATGCCGTTCGAGCGTCACGAAGCGCTTGGGAATTGGCTTCCGGCCGTTATCGGATGGGGCTCGCGTCAGTAGTGGACGTCACGACCGCCGCGACGGCATTGCTCGCCGCTGAAGTCAATCTGGCCGACGCCAGATATGGCGTGCACGCCGCTGCCGTCGCGCTAGAATTTGCAATAGGAGCAGCGATGCCCCCGTTCATGGAAGAGACACCGGAGAGCGGGAACTGACTTGTTGTCATTGAGATGAACCCGCTTCCGGGTCGAATGCCATGTCACCGGCGGAGCCCGCTGCCACCGATTCAGCGTGTTGTACCCCATCGACGAAGCGTTGCTTCGGCAAGGCGGGGGACGGCGCCATCGAAAGGTTGCGGCAAATAGGCAGAACCCGAAAGAACGGCCGACAGGACGACGGCCGTTCAATGGCTGACATCATCGACGCGCCCTGACGGTAACGGGCCCGTCGGTTGGCGGGACGTTCCGAGATCATGACTGCCTCGAATCCTTCGTGGTTCGGGCTGCCTGTGAGGCATCAGCGCCGAGCGGCTTGGACGGACAGGGCGGCGGTGATGACGGACGATTCCCAGCGGGTCATGTCGATGACAAGTTCGTCCTTGGTATTGGCGAAAATGGTGTCCCACATGCTGCTGCGCTGTTTGACGACGGCGTCCGACGGTTCGAAATACAGATCAAACCCTTTCGCCGCCGTCGGACGCATGGGATACCGGCGGTCGTAAATCATTCCGTAGGTCGGGATGCCGTAGACGATCTGCCAGTTGCCCAAGATCACGTGCAACTGATCATTGTGCAGATAGAGGCCTCCCGAGGTAATCACGCGCTTCACGGACGTTTGCGGCTGGCTCAGGTAAAAGGTGATGCGTTCGTTGTATCTCGCGGAGGCGAACGCCTCGACCAATTGGGGGACCAGCAGCGTCACTTCCTCTTCCTTGAAGGCCGGCACCAGCGGCGCCTCACCTTGGAACCATTTTTGAAGCCAGATCCGGTGCTCCTTCACGGTCATGCCTTTGAGGAGGCGGGTCACTTGATCGGCGGTTAACGGTTTCGGATGGGCATGGTGACCCGGCGGCCATTCTGGAAGGACGGCATCGTCCTCCTCCAGCCGGACGTAATTGATCGGATCTTCGTAGATCGTACGGTAAGGTACCTGCGGTATGGCGCAGCCGGCGGCGAGCAGAAGCAGCAAAACAAGGAATGCGTGATGCGTGACGAGTGATCGGGACAATCGCAGGGCTTCCCCATCTGATGATGGTTCATCACCCATCACACATCACCCTTCCGCTTCAGTGTATACCTGATCATCCTTCACTGATGGAAATCGTCATTTCGACCCGCTCCAAGGGATTGTCGCGGCCATCGCGCTTCATATTGACGACGGCATCGGCCACCTCCATCCCGCTCACGACTTCCCCGAACGCCGTGTACTGCCAATCCAAAAAATGCGCATCAGCAACGCAGATGAAGAATTGAGACCCGGCACTGTCGGGATCGTTCGCGCGCGCCATCGAAAGGACGCCCCGTTTGTGCGGCTTGCTGTTGAACTCGGCCTTGATCTTGTATCCCGGTCCTCCCATGCCGTGTGAGGCACGGTCGGGGTTCTTGCTGTTCGGATCGCCGCCCTGGATCATGAACTTCGGGATGACGCGGTGAAACGTCGTGCCGTTGTAGAAGCCTTTCCTCGCCAGGTCGACGAAGTTTTTCACGTGGCCTGGAGCGACATCGGAGAAAAAGCGCAAGACGATGTCGCCCATCGTCTGGCCTTTGCTTGTCAGCGAAATCGTGGCTCTGGTCTTGTCGGTCACCTCGCTCATCAGTCTCCCCTTTCTCCTCTCGTGAACCGCATAGTCTGCGGTGGTCCGTGAATGTCGCTATCGGAACAAGAACGGCGGCGGCGCAAGGCCCCCTTCGAGTCCGTGATTGATGGCGCTCCAGCTTTTGCCGTCGTCATCGCTACGGAATGCCCCGGCGTTGGTCCCGGCATAGAGCGATCCGGTCGGTGATTCCACGAGCACTTGCACGGCCATGCTGGTCAAGCCCTTGTTCAAAGGCACCCATTGCCCTCCCTTGTCGATCGTTTTGAAGATGCCGTGTCCCGTCGCGACGAACAGGCCGCGGCTGTTGAACACAATGCCTCGAATCGAATCGTTCGGCAAGGCCCGGCTGATCGGACGCCAGGTACCCCCGCCGTCCTGACTTCGAAACACCCCGCCGTCGAACGTCCCTGCATAAATCTCGCCTTCCGGATCGATTGTCAGCACCCGGATAAAATTTTCGATCATTCCCTCATGGTCCTTCAATCCATGGGGCAAACGCACCCACCCGGTGGAATTGGCCTTGAAGCGCAGGACGCCCTTTCCGGAAGTGCCGGCATACAAGGTTCCGTCCGCGGATTTCGCCAGTGCATGGACAAGAACCTCGTCGAGGCCGCTCGTCACGACGGTCCAACGATCTTCGCCCGCATGCAACCGGTAGACACCGTCGCCCGTCCCTGCATAGACGAGATCTCCCACCGCCAGCAAAGTCTTCACTTCCTTACGCTTGAGTCCCGCATTCACCGCATGCCATGTCTCACCCTGATCGGTGCTTCGAAACACGCCTTCGCGGAACGTGCCGGCATAAATCGTCCCGTCGCGCGCGGTCGCCAACGACAAGATGAACGGATCGCTCACGCCTTCACCGGACTTGTTCCATGTCGCGCCCCGGTCCCCGCTCCGGAAGAGGCCGAATCCAAATGATCCGGCGTAGAGGACGTCCGACCCCACCAGCGTGAGCGCCTGGATGCTGGCAACCTGCTGATCGAAGGGACTCGGTTCACCGGAAGCCGACTGGACGGGCAAAAGAAATACCAACGTAATCGCGGCAGCTAAGAACCGTGTCGTCATGACGGGTATCCTACCGGACCCGGTGTCCGGCTGTCCTAATTGGCAAGTCAGGGTCCATCGGGAGATCGACGTCGTCAGCGCGGCCCCGGCCGAACAGTCGAGCGCCGATGATGCCGATCTCATAGAGCACCATTAAGGGCACGGCCATCAACATCATGGTGAAGAGGGTGGCATCGGGCGTGATGACGGCCGAAATGATCAAGGCGCTGAGAACGGCGTGTTTCCGGTATTTCGCAAGCTGGTGGGCCGAGACGACGCCGAGGCGGGCGAGGACGCTGAGCAGTAAGGGCAGTTCGAAGGCGCACCCGAACGTCAATAGAAACTTCACGTTGAAATCGATGTATGTGCCGACACTCAGTTCCGGCGTAATGTCACGGTCCATGCCGAAACTGACGAAGAAATCGATGACGAGCGGCAGGATGACGAGGTTACAGAATACGAGCCCGAGCGCAAAGAGCCCCCCGGCGATCAGAATCAGCGGAATGCCCCAGCGCTGCTCCTGCGGGAGCAGCGCCGGCTGAACAAACTTCCACAATTGATAGAAGACCACCGGCAGGCTCGCCAGCACCGCCGCAAGAAAAGAGACTTTGATCGAAGCGAACAGCGCTTCGGTGGGCCCATAGAACACCAGGGGATTGGGAAAGGGCCGATTGAGCCATGCCACCATCTCGGCGGAAAAGGCGAACGCGACCATCATCGAGACCAAAATGGTGGCCCCGATGACGATCAGGCGCCGTTTGAGAGTCTGAATATGTACGGCCAGCGGATTGGTGATCGGCGGCATGAACGGTGTTCCGGTCGTTGCCAGTCGGGCCCGCCATGACCTGTCTCAATGGGCGGTGGCGTGCGAATCGTGATTGCGATAGACGCGGATCAATTCCGCCATTTTATCTTTCTTGGCAAGCTTTTCCTTCTGCATCTGCTTCTTGGTCAATTCTTCCGCGGGCGTCAACACATGACGTTTTTGCAATTCATTCAATTCCAGGTCCAGGCGATGGTGGGACTCTTCCAGTTCGCGGAATTCTGTGTTCGATTGGCGCAGCCGCTCCACGATCACATTGTCCGTCAGCATTGTTGTACCTCCTGGTTGAGTGATTATTGCAGTGGCTGGTGTGGTCCTCCGTCATGGCAGCGAACGCCCGTAATGACGATAGGGTCCAACTCCATCAGCACGGCATCTTCCTCAGGATTGACGTAATACTTCGGCCGAATGGCCGTTTGAGAAAAGCCGAAGCCTCGATAGAGGCATTGGGCGGCCTGGTTCGACGCCCGGACTTCGAGGACTGCTCGATGGGCAGCTTGCGATATGCCCGTCTGTAGTGCGGTGGCGACCAGGGATCTGGCGATCCCGCGATGCCGCATCGACTCGATGACCGCCAGGTTCATCAGCCGGACTTCCTCGAAAACGATCCAATAACACAAATAACCGACTATCGCCTCGGTCGGGGCAACGCCCCTCTCTCGCCTCGCGATGAGGAAGTGCGCGAAGGGGTTGCCGCTCAACTCTGCTTCTAGCATTTTGCGCGTCCAGGGGGCCGAGAAGCAAGCTTCTTCTATCCTTAAAATTTCCGAAACAGATTCAAGGGTTCCGGGTTCTATCTTCCAGGCGGACAGGGTCATGGCCTTCGCCTTGAGGTGGCTGACTTCTTCGTCACACGCCCGCCGAGTTTTCGCGCAATTTTCTCGCGCCGCCTTGCGACCGGCGAAACTCCGCCCGCCTCTTCATATTTCAATTCGGCTTCCGGACGCTGGACATACAGCGGGCTGACCCCGAGCCCGGCCCGCTCGCCGCGCGAAAGCCGCAGCAAGCCGGCCAATCCCACTGAAACAGCGGAAGGTTTCGTCTGCGCCTGAGCTTCGGTGAAGACCACACGGGGCGATGCGCTCGCCGTGATCGCGGCCTTTTCATGTTCCCATCCTTCCCCATAGACGATAACCGGACCTGTGAGTTGCGCTCCCAAGGCTTGGGGCGTGCCGACCTGCTCGGGTATGATCCGGTCGAGACAGTCCTTGCCTTGCCATTGAAACTGCGCCCAGTAGAGCTCGCCGCGGCGGCTCTTGATCACCGGGCAGAGAGGGAGCGGCGCACCACGGTGATTCCAGACCATGCCTTCAAGCGTCGGCACGACAACCAGGGGCACGCCGGTAATGGTGCGGATGCCAAGCGCGGTGGCGAGCCCGACGCGCAACCCGGTAAAAGATCCGGGTCCGATCGAGACGACAAGACCGTCCAACTGAGCCGGCCGGAGACCGGCGTCGGAAAGCAATCGGTCGATTGTGGGTAACAACAGTCTGGCGTGCGAACCGGCGGCATCTTGATCGCAGCGGCCAAGCACTCGCTCCCCATCGAGAAGCGCCACGCTTTGCCATGCGGTGGCAGTTTCGATTGCAAGGACCTTCATTTCCACCCAGCCCGCCCTGCGCGACCTTTTCACCCACCCAGCCCACCGATTTGCTGCGCAATCGTTTACCCGGACGTGCGCGTTGCCCATTTCACCCGCCCGCCCTGCGCACGCCGGGACGTGCGCTTTGCCCATGGGGATTCGCCGACCGCGCCTGTGCGTCACAGGCCGCAGCCAATCGTTACCCCTGGGCCAGTTCGCTGGGTTTAAGGGTGGCGTTTGGAATCAACTCGTGAAAGGTCACCTGCACGCTTCCCTGCCCGCGGCCGTCCTCCAGCAAAATCTTGAACGGCCGCAGTAAACGGCCGTCGGCTGGTGAGAGCGCATCGGAATTGCCGACCGCACGAAAATCTTCGTATTGGATCGTCGCATCGATGTCACCCGCCTCCGTCAAACGATCCTCCTTCACGACCAAGAGCGTGTGCCGGTCGAACCACAATCGCCGATGGATGATTGACGCTCCCGCGGTGGTGGCTCCGGAGATGTCCAACCGATACTGGTCGGCATCTTCGACCAGCCGCACCGTCTCGTCGGGGCGTATTGTCCCGGTCCCAAGCACACCCCTCATGGCCCAGACGCTCAATTGAAATGGTCTGGCCAGTTTCCCCATTTCACTCATGTCGGCAGGATCGCCGGAGAGCACGCGGCCCATGGTGGGAAGGCGCAAGGTAAACTGATTGTCCGCCTGCACAAATTCGAAAAGCTCACTGCCGATGGCCGTAAAGCCTCGCAGCCGCATGGCGTTCGGACGCCTGTAATACATCGTTCCTTCCACCCTGGTGGCAATCGGAATGATGCCCCCCCGCACTTTGGCGCTGAATAGACCTTTCATCGTTTGAATGGCCAACTCCCGCTGATGCAGGAGCGCTGTCAGCTCCTCCGCCGTCGCCTGCTTGAGCTGAACATCCTCACGTGGTTCGGACGTCGCGCAGCCGGCGATGAGCAGGCACGCGAAGACCGTCAACGCACCGCGCACCGATACCGCCGACGGCCTAGGCCAACACGACATCCAAGGCCTCCCCCACTTCGCTGATCCCGACCAGCTCCATTCCCTCGACTGGTTCGAGCTTGGCCAGGTTACGCTCGGGCAACAGACAGCGCTTGAATCCCATTTTGGCGGCTTCACGGATCCGCAATTCCGCCTGGCTGATGCCGCGCACTTCCCCGCCGAGGCCCACCTCTCCCAACACGAGCAGGGCCGGTTCGATCGCCACTTCCCGCAGACTCGAGGTGACAGCCGCGACAATGCCGAGATCGATGGCAGGCTCGTCGATCCGCATGCCTCCCACCACATTGACATAGACATCTTGTCCCGAGAGATGCATCCCCAGCCGCTTTTCCATGACGGCCAGCAGAAGCGAGACGCGGTTCAAATCAACCCCGTTCGCCATTCGCTTTGGCATCGCATAGCTTGTCGTCGACACCAGCGCCTGCAACTCGACCAGTATAGGACGCGACCCTTCGAGACTCGACACGACGACGGAGCCGGTGCTCCGCTGAGGCCGCTCTCCAAGAAACAGCTGCGATGGATTGGCGACTTCTTCCAGTCCCGCCTCCTTCATTTCGAAGACCCCGATCTCATTCGTGGAGCCGAAACGATTTTTGACCGCCCGGAGAATGCGATAACTGTGACCTTTGTCGCCTTCGAAATACAGCACGGTATCGACGATGTGCTCGAGTAAGCGGGGCCCCGCAATGGCGCCTTCCTTCGTCACATGTCCGATGATGAACACCGGCACGCCCGTCCGTTTGGCGAACCACATCAGCTGTCCGGAGACTTCCTGGACCTGGCTGATGCTCCCGGGCGCCGACGTCAGTTGTTCCGTATAGACAGTCTGAATCGAATCCACGACGACAGCCGCCGGCTGAATCGTCTGAACGGCTTTGAGAATCTCCTCCAAGGACGTTTCGGCCAGAATGAGCAGATGCGGGTGCTCGACTCCAAGCCGCTGCCCCCGCATCTTGATCTGTCGGGGAGACTCTTCACCCGAGACGTAGAGGACCGGCTGCGTGCTCGAAGCCAGGCGCGGCAATGCCTGCAGGAGCAACGTCGTTTTTCCAATGCCCGGATCTCCGCCGATCAAGATCACCGCGCCGGGAATCACGCCGCCACCCAACACACGGTCGAACTCGCCGATACGCGTCAGCCGGCGGTCTTCGCCGACGACTTCAATGTCTCCGATTGCCGTGGCTTTCGCTTGCAGGCTTTTGAGAGCGATCGGACGCCCTTTGCCGCTCGGAGCCTGCCGCTCCTCTTTCATGGTGTTCCAGCCGCCGCAATCGGGGCAGCGCCCCAACCACCGCGGAGACTGGTGCCCGCAGGCCTGGCAGGAAAAGACCGACTTTGCTTTCATGACTTTGATGAGCCCAAAGAGATGTGACGATCCTTATCTTAGAGGAAAGGGGAGATCAAAGAAAGGCGAAGCGGACCATCCATCGTATTCTATTTCCTCTTTTCCTCCGTCTTGATAGGAAAGAGGCACGGCCAGGAATGCCGAGATGCACCTTCGCCGAAAGCGCGGGGATCGCAACGAGACTCCGCAAAGGAGGAATACCGGAACTGACTGAGACACTGCGGTCAACGACCGCAGTTCAAGAAATTCCAACTCGGCGGAGGCCGGAAACGTCGCTCCGAGAGGTGAGGAAGCGCCCGGCATTCCTGGACATGCCGCTACAGTTTTTTGCGTACTTCTTTCCAATCCTTGGCCAGCTTGGCCTTGCGTGGCGCGTCGCCGCTCGCAGGGTCAATCACCATGATCGCTTCGAGACGGCGGCGAAGAAACGTCTCGACGAACGCCTTCGAATGCCCGATGCCGGTTTTGATCATCTTCCATCCGGCCTCATGGAGTTCATCCAGCTTCGCCCCGAGCGCATCGGCCCCGGCCGGAATCGTCAGCACGAACCCGGCGGGAAACATGTGCGTCGCAAGCCAGGTCCTCGTGTCGGCGCTGATGACGAAGGCGTCGGCACCGGTGGGCACAGCCGTAACATAAATAATGCCGTAATAAAACTGGCTCAGCTTGGCGAGTGCATCGGCTGCGTCAGGCATGGCCTCGGCATCCGGCTGGACGCCGGAGGAGAGTCCGGGGATGAGGCCATCGCCGCCTGACGCTTTCAAGAGGGCAGAGAGTTCGACCACCAACACGGGCGTCCGGCGCTCCCACACAATCACGTTCGCTTCGCCCTCCGCCGGCGTGACGCGTGGACTGTTTCCGACCCGGACCCGCACAGGCATGATGCTTTTCACGGGCGGAGCAAAGGAGAGCATCGCCCGGCCGTCGCCCCCTGTCATGCTGGTTGCAGCGGTCGCGCCATTCACTAAGAGCTCCACGGGCTCTCCGCCAAGCGGCGTATGCCGGAGCAGCCCCTTCGTCACAACTTTGGCTTCGACCGTGACCTCTTGGCGGGGCGCC
The DNA here is from genome assembly GCA_035495295.1 of Nitrospira sp. GTDB lineage: Bacteria > Nitrospirota > Nitrospiria > Nitrospirales > Nitrospiraceae > Nitrospira_C. Next base: position 8,801 of record DATJGE010000053.1, read on the forward strand.
GTGAGACTATCTTTGACGAGCACCGTCGCAGGCGTCTTGTCGGCGCTGTGGACGACTGGATCCGTGCAGACCTGGAGAAGCAGCCAGAGCGACAGAAGCACGCGGAGGATCTTGAGCCAGGACGGCATCGGCGGATCTTGAAACAAGGACGATTGGAGAGCGGGCCTACGAAGATCGCAAGGCGGTCAGTACTTCATCGACATGGCCGTCGACTTTGACCTTTCTGAACACCGCCTTGAGCTTACCGCTCGGGTCAATGACGAAGGTGCTCCGTTCGATGCCCCAATACTTCTTACCGTACATGTTTTTTTCTTTGTACACACCGTAGGCCTTCGAGACGGCGGCATCCTCATCGCTGAGGAGCGGGAAGGGCAGACCGAATTTCTTGATGAATTTTTGATGCGATTCCTTTCCGTCCAAGCTGACGCCGAGGATCACGCCGCCGGCTCGGACGATTTGTGATTCCACGTCGCGGAACTCGCAGGACTCCTTGGTGCAGCCCGGAGTGTCGTCTTTGGGATAGAAGTACAGGACAACTTGCTTGCCGCGAAAGCTTTTCAGCGTCACCGGCTTGCCATGCTGATCCGGCAGGGACAGATCGGGCGCCGATTCGCCGACGGTCAGTTCTTTGGTCATGTGTCGATCCTCATCAGCGAGGCCCCCCACCGAACGTTGGACGGGAATTCGTCGTTTGGTGCTCCTTGGTTTTCTTTTCAGTCTGAGGATTCCCATATTGGTGCAGAGCGGGCGAATCCCAAATCGTCTTGTCACCGGGCGCGAGATTGGCTGCTTCGATGAAATGCTGCCGAGCCACGTCGACATCACCCAACGCATTGAGCGCCAGGGCATAGTTGTAATGGGCCTGCCCCGACTGTGGATCCGCCGTCACTGCTTGCGAAAAGTACTGTTTCGCCGCTTCGAATTGCCGGGCCTGATACGCCTGCGTTCCCTGCTCGTTCAATGCCACAGCCTGCGGTGCCGAAGCGCGGTCCAGCGCCAAAGGTACAAGCGGCTTTGCCTTTTTCGCACAGCCCGCCACAGCGACAACCACCAACAACATCAAGACCAATGACCACGCCTTCATCATCTTCCTCCTGCCAACGTCATCCTGGTTTCGCGTGCTTCCGAGACTCCTCCTCGAACGTCTTCCGATACAAGACATCCCACTCGGGACTCCCTTCGACAATGCCGCGCGAGTACGATCCGAGCTTGGCGCGAACTTTTCGGTCGATGTCCTGTTCTTCGGCCAACTCACCGGCGAGCACCCGCTTGATTTCCTTCAAGATCCGTCCGTCCTCGCTTTTCATCTGGAGCGACGGGTGCTTTTTTACCGCGAGGAGGATCACATGCGACAGGTGGCTGATCTTGTCTTCGCTCAGCATAATAACCGGTGAACAGTGATGGGTGACAGGCAACGTGAGCGGGCGTTTTCAGCTTCGGGCACCAATCACTGATCGCTCGTCATAAAATAATGCCTCGTTCACGCACCAGTTTCTGTTTTATCATCGTGAACATCTTTTGGTAATCGACTTGCCCGGCCTCGATTTGATGTTCGTAGGCCTTGAGCAATTGACGAACCTCGTTGTTCAACCGGTCCTCGACCATGAGTTCGTCTGTGACGGCCTGATGGACCGCCTCGACAAGCACCTTCTGGGCGCCGCCAAGAGCGACATGGCCGTCCTGGACCAGCCGTGCGACCACGCTTTCAGCGATGTGCCTGACCCGTTCCTTGGAGAGCCGCATGTCACACGCGCTCGAGCCGAATCCGCGGCGCTTCCATTGCCTTTCGCAAGACGGTCGGGTCGCCGGTGATGCGGCCGATGACGTTGACACGGTCGGCGGGCACAGGGTCCGGACCAAGGCTCATGGGTGTGCGGCCGAAAAAAATGGCGAGCACCTGGCCGGCCCCCCAAAACGCAACGTCTCCGATCTTCACCTGAGTGGTGGCCGTCTCGCGATGATCTTTGACACCGTCAAGTTTGCAGTAAAACTCCTCTCCCCAGGTGTTCACGGCGGCGTCCACAGGGAGGGCCGCAAAGACTTCCTGAGCCGTTTTGGTGCCTTTCAGCTCCGCTTCCACTTGCACGGCGCCGACGGTAATGCGGATTTTCCTGACCGGGTCGCCCAAGGACCGATGCTCGCTTTCCTTAAAAGCGGACGATTGAAAAGCCGCTCCCGTCGCGGACTCTAGCTTGTTTAACGGGTGAAATCAAGGCTACAATCGGTCGTCGCGATGCTGACCTCCACTTTCGTTTTGCTGAAGGGAATCGGTCCAGCGACCGAACGTCGTCTCTGGCAAGACGGCATTGCCGATTGGTCGACATTTCTCACGCGGCCGGTCATCCCGTACATTTCCTCGATGAAGAAATCCTGGTACGACGGCGCGCTCGCCGCCGCCCAATCCCGGCTAGCGGGCGGAGGTGCCGATTTTTTCCGAACCTGCTTGAAGAGCCGGGATCATTGGCGCCTCTTCGAAGCCTTCCGCCATCGCGCCCTGTACCTCGACATTGAAACGACAGGGCACTCCGCCCGTGAGGGACACGTGACGGTGGTCGGCCTGTTTCAAAACGGCCGGCATCAGAGCCTCGTCCGTGGAGACAATCTGACCGAGGAACGGCTCCAGGAGGCGTTCGAGCAGACAGATTTGCTCGTGACCTTTTTCGGCAGCGTGTTTGACGTTCCGTATCTGCAAACGGCGTTTCCCCGGGTGAACTTCAACAAGCCGCACTTCGATCTGTGCTTTGCGGCCCGCCGGCTTGGACTGCAGGGCGGGTTGAAATGGATCGAACGGGAGCTCCTGATTCAGCGAGAGCCCGCCATTGAAGGCCTGGATGGATGGGATGCGGTCCGCTTGTGGCACCGTTGGCAGGGCGGCGACGAGGCCGCATTGGATCTGCTTCTCCGCTATAACGCGGCTGACGCCAGAAATCTCGAGCCCTTGGCCGAACTTCTCTTTCAGCAAATGGTCGCTCGTTTCGGGCCGCCTTCCGTCGATCTCTGTGAACGCCCGTCACCGGCCGCCGACCCGGTGATCGCATGAAAAAGTCCGCGCGATGGCTGGGCGTCGGCCGAACGGAGACGGGGCACGTACGCAGGACGAATCAGGATGTGTTCGCGGCGATCAACAGTTGCAATTTTTGGATCGTCGCCGACGGCATGGGCGGCCATCCCGCGGGAGATGTTGCGGCCCATCTCGCCGTCGATGCAGCCACGCAGCGGGCCAAGGCACTCCTCGCCTCGAACGATCTTGCACCGGAGGTTCAGCAACAGCATTTGAGGGAAACCGTTCTGGCGGCCAATCGCGCGATTCACGAGAGGATCCGGCAAGAGCCGTCTCTCAAAGGAATGGGTACAACCGCCGTCGCGATGACGATTGCGCCCACTTCACCGTCCGTCGCCTATATCGCTCATTTGGGCGACAGCCGCGCCTACCGGTTTCATGGCGGCACCCTGACGCAGCTTACGCGCGATCACACGCTCGTGGCCGTCTTGTTGGAACGAGGGTTGATCAATGATGCGACGGCCCGCGCCTATCCGGACCGGCACGTGCTGGCAAAGGGTCTCGGCATGGGTCTCGAGATGCTTCCCGAAGTCACGTCGACGCCGCTCGCCGACGACGATCTCCTTGTTCTGTGCAGCGACGGATTGACCAAGATGCTTGAGGATGGAGACATCGCCGCGATCCTCGCCAAGGCGCAGCAGGACCCGCGGCGCGCCTGTCATGATCTCGTCGAAGAAGCCCTCGACCGCGGCGGCGAAGACAACGTCACGGTCATCGTCTGCGCTTACACGACGCCGGCCAAAGTGGGACGGCTGGCCATTGACAAGACCCTACCGGCCATGTAGCCTCACGGTCTAGCCACATACTCCCCGTGCGCCATCCGTGATACCGACTAGCTGGAGCGATCTAGGATGTTATTGATTCGATGGTGCCTTGCCTGCTTGCTCTGCCTCATAGGGGTCGGGGCATCGGGCGGCGTCGGCCTGGCCTCCGATGATCAAAGCGCCGAGGCCGCCGTGCGCGCGCTCGTGCGAGCCAACGCGGAGAAAGACATCCGAACGTTGTCGCAGATGATGGCCCACGACGCCGACGTCACGAGCTACACCATTGGCGGGCGGAAATACGTCGGATGGACATCCTTCCAACACGACATGGAGGAGGAATTTCAGTCGGCTCATACCATCGAGATTCCGATACGGGAGCTGAAAGTCTGGACCAAGGGCGACTTTGCCTGGTACGCGATGGAGATCGACTACATTCGTACCGTGAAATCCGGCAACGACTCGCACCGGGCCTTGCTTCCCTTGCGCGAAACCGGCGTCTTGGAGCGCAGGAACGGACAATGGGTCCTGCATTCCTGGCACGAATCGTTTCGAAACGCGGGAGGCGCCCTGACGTTGAATACTGAACGGCCATCGCCGCCATTCGCTTCGACGGCCTCCGCGGCGACGGAGGCCGTGCCGGACTTGAGCGGTGAGTGGGAAATTCTCGAAGTCGAAGACGACAAGCGCTACCGTGCGACATTGGACAAGACCGGCAACGGCCCTTATACGCAACATGGCGGGCGTTTCGTCACCACTCAGTTTGCCAACCGCCTATGGCAGGGCACTTGGCAGCAGCCCGGCAACGATCGCGAAGGGGGCTTCGAGATCCTGCTCTCGGAAGACGGCAAAGAGGCCAAAGGCGTCTGGTGGTACACCAGGGTCGGCAATCACAAAAACATTCCGCCGCGCGAGCATGGCGGCACCTATCAATGGAAACGGATTTCCCCGGTACCAGCAGCGCCCTGAGGTCCGCACGGGTTACCAAGGCGAGGCCTGGTCAGCGCTTCAGCTTCACCCCATAGTTGAAACTCGTTTGGGAGGAATTATGCGTTGGATCCTGTTTTTCGCGGCATTGTGGCTGTCTCCTTCACTGGTCTTGGCGGACAGCGGCCACGACCACCATGCGGTCCCCACGCTGAAGAATCAAACCACCACGGTCGTCACAATCAAAGACAATACCGTCACGCTCACGTTTGGACCGATCGATCTGCCTTCAGGGCATGAAGGTGACCTCGCGGCCTCGATGCCAAAGCATATCTTCCAGTTGCCGAAAGACATGTATATGGTTGGCTTCAAATCGGCCGTGTATACCACGGAAGGAAAGCCGCTACCCCGGAATTATCTGCATCACATTCTGATGCTCAATAATGACAAGCCCAGCGTGTCCTGCCCCGGCGAGCCGTTGTTTTTTGGCGGCGCCGGTCTCGAGATGACCGAGGCGACGTTCCCGGCGGGGTACGGCGTCAAACTTGGCAAGGGGCAACATCTGATGTCGGTCGTCGCCTTCTATCACAAGGCCCCTCCGACGAAGAACGTCATGGCCAGCTTCACGATGTACATGGCGCCCGACGACCACCCCGTGAAAGAGATGGACGTCTATCAAGTCGGCGTCAACGTCGTCTGCTACAGTAAATTCGCGCAACGCGGGCCGGACCAGACCGACGAAGGCATCGAGATCAAGGCCGGCGTCCAAGTCCATACGGCACCCTTGAAGTTTTCCATGGACGGCTGCGTCAAGTTTGCGTATCCCCACGGACATGACGAGCTGCTGCTCATCGCGCTCGAGAATAAGACCAAGCAAGAAACGTTGCTCCGAACCGTGCCCGATGTCCTGCGCGACGGAACCTTTGTGGAGTTCCAACCGCATCAAGTGTATAAGGACAGCCGTGGCTTTTCGGTGACCAAGGACGATGACTACGAAATGGTGATGGTTCATCACCACCCCTTGCAGAAGCGCGATCCGCAGCACGGAATGGGCAACTACCTGTTGTACATGACCCCTGGCACGTGCCAGTCGCCGACGGCACGCGCCCAGTAACGCTTCCCTTGTGAGCGAGATCGGCGCGCCGTCCTGGCGCGCCACTTCCCCTACGAAAGTGGGAGCTATTTCCTCCACAGCCAGGCTGTGTTTCTTCCACGCACCTGTGATAAGCACTTAGGACACCGAGCAGCAGATACTCACGTCTTCCTGAGCCGCCGGCGGACCAGTGTGAGTCCTCAAAGGCGCAGGGATGGTGACTCTTCTATGCTCTGGAACCATGTTTCCATTGGACACAGCGGTCGATGCCGCAGAGCGAGCCCATCTCATTCCTGATCGTTAACGAACACGCGGAAGAGATCAAACTCGTCACGATCAGCCTGCGCGGATTTTTTGCCGACGTCCGGGTCGAGGTCGCCTATACCGCCGAAGAGGCCGAGCGGATGACGGAGATCTCCACGAGCACCGTCGGCGTTGTGCTCATCGATGAAGGCGCGCTTTCTCAGTCGCCGGCAACGTTCATCGCGGCACTCAAGCGCCGCGCGTCGTACGCCGCCATTATCTTGCAAAGTTCCCGGACCGATGCCGGTGCCGCAGTAGAAGCGCTCCACATGGGGGCCGACCTGTTTCTCTACAAGCATTCGCCTGCCTTTTTGACCGAACTCCTATTCTGCACGAAGGAAGCGATCGACAAACGTGAACGCACGCTGGCCGCCGAGCGCGCAGGGCGCCGACACTCGTGGGTGATCGAGTCGCTGGACGACACCTTCTATGAACTCGACGTGGACGGACGGTTCATCTCGGTGAGCGGGCAGGTGCTGCCATCTCTTGGCTACCGTCCCGACGAGTTGATCGGCCAGCCGTACTCGACGTTGGTGTCCGACGCTGATCAACGGCATGCGCGTTTCCGGTTCAACGAGCGGCGCGCCGGCGGCCGAGCCGTCAAGAACTTCGGTCTGACGCTTCAAGGAAAGGTGACGGCCGGAGGCGAAGGCAAGGCACAGCTGCGCGCCCTGATCAGTGCACGGGGTCTGTATGACGGTCCACGACGGTTTGTCGGCACGATCGGGCTCATCCGCAACCTTTCCGGACGCAAGCCGGCCGACGCCGTTGACCACGAGATCGTGCAGCCACATCAGCGCGTGGAGGAGCTGCAGACGACGATGGGGCAGATCGCTGACCTCTCGCAGAGGCTCGAGCAGCCACTCTCCAGGCTCATCGGCGAATCGCAGCAGCTCTCCGATCTGCTCCGCGAATCGGGCATTCTCGACCGCCTTCGGAGATTGACCGAAGAAGCGGCGGCCTCGGCGGGACTCGTCCAACGGCTGATCCGCCTCACCCGTCCGAGCGAAACCGGGCATGTCATTAACCGCCTATTGGAGGAGGTGCTGCCGTCGGCATTCCCGGGACCGGCCGGGTTCACCACTGATCTCCGCACGCCACTTCCTGCGTATACCGGGAACCTCGAGGCCACGGCACGGCTTTTTTCAAAGGTGCTGGCCTATGCAGGCGCCTATCTGATGACGATGGGCCGACCCCGCGTTTTGGCCGTCAAGACGAGCGCGGGCGGCATGGGCGATACCGCTGACGCATCGACGTTCTTTTCGTTGACGCCGTCGCCCCTCATTCACGTGGAGATCGCGGAAACCGACGCGGTGAATGAGACGGCCGGCCGTCTTCCTCCTCCTGAATCTCTCGACGTCGTCACGCTCTACCGGCTCGCGCAAGAGCTGGGCGCGACGATCGATGTGTCCGCACCTGCGTCAGGTCCGCTTCGCATCATCCTGCGTCTTCCGGCAAACACCGCTTCCACCGTCCATCAACCCGAACCGGAGGCTGCTGAACGTCCGCAGCCCGAGGCAAAACCGGAACCTCCGCCGGTCCGCGTTCCGACCGTTCGCGATATTCCCGCTGCTGCCCGCGGCGAGCGCCGCGCCAACGCGCGGGCCGAAACGACGCTCCCGGCGAAAATCACCAGAGGGTCGTCAAGCTGGCAGGGAACGGTCGTCAACCTCAGCGTCGACGGCGCCGCCATTCGCGTACCCGCTGACTTCCCCTCGATGACCGTGCAAGAGGCCATCATCTCACTCACGACCTCCATCGCGGCTTTGCAACTCAAGGGCCTCATCAGCACGCGGCGCTCGGCAGCGGCAGAGATCCAGGAGACAGATGCTCAGCTGACCATCCAATTCCGGGAGTCGAGCCAAACGGAGATCGCCGTCTTCGCCTCGCTCATCGCGGCCGCTCGAGAGCGAGCGCTGACATTTACCCTGGACGTCCGCATTCCCGTGCCAGCTGCCCCGCCGGAACAAGGCAAGCCTGACCAGTCTCTTGCCTTCGATCTCGCCGAACATGACCGGCGGGAATCGGTGCGTGTCGCCACGGCCTTACCCGCGCGTCTTGGAACCGCACTTCGGCAGGAGCCGGCAGCAAGACTCCCTGCCCAGGTGACAAATCTCAGCCGCTCCGGCGCTCGCGTCGTCCTCACTGAATCTTCAGAGACGCTGGGCCAAACCGTGCAAATTCATTTCGCCGCAAGTCATAGAAGCGAACGAAGCGAGCCAGGATCGCATGAGCCGGGAGCGCCGGACACAGTACTCGGAGCGCGCGTCATCTGGGCAGCCGCTGATTCACCGGCCGGAGGACATCGATCGGCGAGCTGGGCGCGTGAGGAACGGGCCGGCCTCCGGTTCGAACCACTCACGCCGTACGCAGAACGGGAGTTGAACCGCGTCATCAGGCAGCATTTGCGAGCTCAGCGTTCCAGCGAAGCGTTGACAACGGCGGCGCCGGTCGTCAGCGTACCGCGCGAGTGCCGCAATGCCCGCGGGCAGGCAATTGCCATCATGGACGATCACCTCAGCCAACTGGCCGATCCAAATCGTCCGGTCATCATTGTGGCTCCCGGCTATGGCCAAACCGCCTCTGACTATACGGCGCTCGCATACTATCTGGCCCTGCATGAGTTCCGCACGCTTCGCTTCGATCACAGCAACCACTTGGGCAACAGCGATGGCGAGCTTCAACAGAGCACCATGCGCAGCATGCAGCATGATCTGGAGCAGGTCACCGACTTCGTACGGCAAACCTGGCCCCAGGCGCCCGTCGTCGTCATTGCGAGCGATCTCGCGGCGCGCGCAGCATTGAAAGCTGCGGCGCATGGCCGTCCTCTCGACCTGTTGCTCCTGATCAATCCCGCCATCGATCCGGCGACCATGCTGATGGCGGTCCACGGGCACGATCTCATCGCCGACTATCAGTTTGGGCTGCGACGTGGTGTCTGCAATCTGCTGGGACTCAATGTCAATGTCGATCAATTCGTGGGTGATCTCGTGGCCGGCCGCTGCGCTGACCTCGAGTCTACACTGGAAGACCTGCGTCTGATCCGGTCGCCGCTCTGCATCGCGACAAGCCCGACTGATTCGCTGGCCTTGCCTCCCACCGATCTTCCGCATGTGTTCATGACGGCGTTGGGGACACAAACCAGGTTGGTCAACATTTCGTCACCGGTCACGGACCGGCATCTCGATGGAGAAGGGACTCCGCCCCCGGCCTTCAAACAGATCTTGAAGCAGCTCGGCGCTGTGCTGCCGACTGGAACCGTCCTGGCTGAGCAGGAGGCCGCCGTACGGCCCTACATTATGCGGCAGCACCGTCTTGAGCAAGAATACACGTTCCTCCGACATGATGGCTCCCAAATCAACCGCGAGGCGCTCTGCGCAGGACATCTCGCACACCTGCCCCATCTCGGCAACTTGCACGAGTACCGGAAATTACTGGACGATCTCTACGGCTTGATGAGTCCGCTTGAGCCCGGCGCCGTGCTGGTCGATGCCGGCGTCGGCCAAAGCGATTTGACCCGTGCTGCGCTGATCAATCACACGTACAGGGCCGGCCAGTCGACCTGGACCGGCCGGCCTTCGCCGCTGATGGTAGGGGTCGGACGATCTCGCGAACGTGTCGGCCAAGCTCGTCATGCCGTACTCGTCTTGCAGCGCGAGCTGGTCACGGGCTTTGCCGGACGCCTGTCGGCGATGCCGCCTCTGGCGATCGCATGGCTGCAAGCCGATTGGATGCAGCGCCTTCCGTTCAAGAGCGGCTCGGTGAGCCGTCTAGTCTGTAATCTGTCCTTGCCCTATGTCCCGTCCCCGCTTGCCACGCTCCAGGAATGGCACCGCATCCTCCATCCCGAGGGCGCCCTCATCTTCACGACGTTTCATCCGAACACCGACCTTTCCCCTCTCTACCGCCGGCACCTTCGTCAGGCCAATCAGGACGAGTTCAGCGCACAAGCTCAACCACTTCTTCACTATCTTGCCCGCCTACGGGAAGCCATCCGTCACCGGATCCTTCACACGTTCGATGAAGTCGGGCTGGCGGCGCTATTGAGACAATGCCACATCACCTCATTTCGGATCCTTCCTATCTTTGACGGCCAGGCGCTGGTCGCCATTGTCGGGAAACAGAATTCCTCTAGCTCCCTTCGATAAGCCGTTGTATACTCCTGTCGCCGTACAACTTTGAACATCAGCACCTCACGAGGTGCGCGTAAGTGTCGGCGAAGAGTCCTGCATAACGGCCTGTCCTTCTCTCTATGAGCGTACGACCGACCGAGATGGTCTCATCGTCGACGAATTCCTCCACCAATCCCCTGGACTTGGTCACTCGTTTCTCCACTGAAATCGGCGCCATGACCGATCTCGGCGCCTTGGCCGAGCGGATCATTCAAGAGCTCTGCCGGGTGGCCGGTACCGGCCACGGGGCGCTGTATTTGCTCGACCGCGAACATGAACACTTTCGGCGTGCCGGCGTCGTGGGCCTCGCCGCGCCATCCTGCTTTCCGGCAACGCTGCCATTGGCTCATCCAATCCCGCAACATTTGTCGGCGTTGCTTCCGCCCCAGACCGAGCCGATGGGGAGCAATGGAAGGCATCCGGCCGCCGACGACGCATTGCGGGCCATGCGGGCCGTGGCAAGTCTGCCGCATATCAGCCGAAGCCGCTTGATCGCTTTTTCGCTTTTCGGTCAAACCCTCGGACAAGGGCCCGACGCTGTCGAGGTGCCGTCGCTATGGAATGCACTCGCGCAAACGGCCACCAACGCGCTCGACACCAGCATGCTGCTGGAGGATTTGCACCGCTCACACGCGCTGATGAAGCGAACGGACCGCTTAAAGTCCCTTGAAACCATCGCGGGCGGATTTGCCCACGAAATTCGCAATCCGCTCACCTCCATCAAGACGTTCATTCAGCTTGCCCCTGAGCGAAAAGACGATCCCGATTTCATCCGGGATTTCAGCCGCATCGTGCTCGACGACGTCTACCGGATCGAGCGGCTCATCGAGGAAATCCTCGACTATGCACGCTACATGGAACCCAAGCTGACCGAGGAAGACATCAACGATATCGTGTCGTCCTGTCTCTACTTCATCGAAGTCAAGGCGGACAGCCGCGGCATCAAGATTGAAAAAGAGTTGGCCTCCGACCTGCCTCGTGTCATGCTGGACCGGCAACAGATCAAGCAGGTATTTCTTAACCTGTTTCTCAACGCCTTGGATGCGATGAGCGAACGAGGCGGCGTGTTACGCGTCAGGACGAAAGCGCTGGCGAAGCCAGGCGGGAGGCCATGGGTGCAGATCGAAACGGTCGATACCGGGACCGGCATTCCCGAGGGCAATCTGGAACACATTTTCGATCCGTTCTTCACCACCAAGCACCAGAGCGGAGAACACGAAGGCACCGGCCTCGGCTTGACGATTGTCCATCAGATCATCGAAGAACACCACGGCGAGATTCGCGTCGCCAGCGTCGCGGGAAACGGCACCACATTTCTGATCAACCTTCCGGCCATTCCATCATGATGTCCAAAAACGGCTGTGAGTCGAATGTAAGGAAGCGTGTGCTCCTGGTCGATGACGAAGCCCGTGTGCGGGCCTCGCTCAAAGCCGTGTTGGAGCCGACCTACGAGGTCATCCAGGCCGCAGATGCCCAGGAGGGTCTCGACCTGTTCCATAAGGAAGCGCCGCATGTCGTGCTGCTCGACGTGATCCTTCCGGGGACGGACGGGCTTTCCGTCCTGCAGGCGCTGCGGACCGAGCAGCATCCCACGCCCGTGATCATGCTGACCGGAACGAAGTCCGTGAAAACGGCGGTCGACGCGATGAAGTTGGGAGCCGCGGACTATCTCTCCAAACCCTTCGACGTCGAGGAACTTCGCATCGTCGTGGATCGTGCGCTCAACTCTCAAGAACTCGAGCGGGAAGTCAAGCAGCTGCGCGCCCAGGTGACCCAGCGCTACGCCTTTCACAACCTCATCGGTAAAAGCCGTCCGATGCAGGAGATTTACGGAAAGATCGAGCAGGTCGCCGACAGCCGGACGACGGTGCTCATCACCGGCGAAAGCGGCACCGGCAAGGAACTCGTTGCCAAAGCGCTCCACTACAACAGCGGACGGAGGGACCGGCCGTTCGTCGCCTTAAATTGTGCCGCACTGCCAGAAACCTTGATCGAAAGCGAGCTCTTCGGTCACGAAAAGGGCTCATTCACGGATGCCACCGCCCGCCGCGTCGGGCAGTTCGAGCTGGCAAACAGCGGCACTCTGTTCCTGGACGAGATTGGCGATCTGAGTCCGATGACGCAAGCCAAGCTGCTCCGAGTGCTGCAAGAGCGTGAATTCACGCGGATCGGCGGCGTTCAGGCGATCAAAGTCGACGTCCGCATCGTCGCGGCGACAAACAAGAACCTCGAGGAGCTGGTCCGGAAAGGGCAATTCCGCGAAGACCTGTACTACCGGATCAATGTTATCGCCCTGTATCTTCCTCCCCTGCGCGACCGCGGCGAGGACGTTCCGCTGCTGGCCAAACATTTCTTGTGCAAGCGCATCGAGGAAGAGAATCGTCCCAATCAGGACTTTTCCAAGGACGCCATAGAGCTGCTCACGCGCTACCCGTGGCCGGGTAACGTGAGGGAGATGGAAAACATCATCGAGCAAGCCTTCATCTGGTCGAAGGGTTCGGACGTCGTAACGCCGGAACATCTGCCGACCATTCTGCGCAACGACACGCGGTCGTCCTCGCTGCGAGATGACACGCTCGCGGGCCGTCTCTCGCTCGAAAAAGCGGTGATGGAATTCGAGCGCGAGATCATTCTCGACGCGCTCAAGAAGAATAATTATGTCCAGACGCATGCCGCGACCCAACTCGGCATCAGCCGCCGCATGCTCAAATATCGGATGGATACGCTCGGGATCGGCCGACCCGACAATGACGCCTCTCCGCCGGAACCTGAACCTCTTCCGCAAGAATGACGACCGACAGTTCTGGCGTCGCTCCCTTCGCCGGCACGGATCCCTCATTTTACGTCCTTGAAACCTAAGTAAAGCCCCATACGGGGAAACTACATATTGTGTCGCCGCGGCGCCTGACCACATCCACTAGAAATTCCCCTCGTAAATAGCTGAAAATGACCATGTTTTGCTTGACAGAGTCGCGACTTCAGCGTACATGAGCGCATATGGCGATTCCCCCCCTGCCCGATACGTTGACGCAGAAACCCACGGTGCTCGTCATCGACGATGAGGCGGGACCCCGTGATGCGTTGAAAGTCATTCTTCGTCCGTTTTTCAACATTCAATCCGCAGAATCAGCTCAAGCCGCGATCGACGTCTTGAATCGTCAGCGCATTGACCTGATCACGCTGGATCAAAAACTACCGGATCGGCAGGGATTGGACCTTCTGCAGGAGATCAAGCAGGATCACGCCGACATCGAAGTGATCATCATTACCGGCTACGGCAGCCTGAAATCGGCGATGGAAGGCATCAGGCATGGTGCCGCCGGCTATCTGCTCAAGCCCTTCAACGTCACCGAACTCATTACCCTGGTCAATCAGACGCTGGAAAAGAAGCAGCGGCTTGACTATCTGCGCCGCTACCTTCATACGTCGGCCGGTCTTTGGGGCTCCGACGCCGAGTGCGCACAGGCTTGGCGCGAGATGCGCGCCGGGTACGAGGCGATTGGTAAATCAGCCGGACAGACGCTGCCCTGGGGAGACGAGACGGCGGATCTGCTTCCCATGCTGTCCGATCTTCTGGAAGCCAAAGACCGCCAGCTGTTGAACCATTGCAGCCGCGTGAGTTTTTACGCCACGCTTCTCGCGAACCGGACGAATCTGACGGTGAACGAGCAAAAATCTCTCGCGCTCGGCGCGTTCCTTCATGACATCGGCAAGATCGGCAACGAGCCGTATCGCTTCGCGGACGATGAGATTGTGGCTGCGGACGGGGGTCATGTGCTGCGGGCCCATCCGGAAATCGGCGCGAAGCTCGTGGCGCCACTCAAGCTGCCGGCCGCAGCCGGACAGATCATTGCCTACCATCATGAGCGGTGGGACGGCTCCGGCTATCCGCACGGGTTGAGAGGCGACGGCATTCCGATCCTGGCCAGAATTGTCTGCCTCGCTCAAGCCTTCGACCATCTGACCGCAGAACTGCCTGACCGCGTGGCGCTCTCGATCGATGACGCAACCCGCTTCCTGGCGGAGCATGGAGGCACCTACTTCGACCCGGCGCTGACCGCGCTCTTCATCCAGGTCGTTCAGGAATGCAAGGCTTCGCTGCCTGCCATGGCGATTGCGACCAACCCGTCGAGCCGATCCGACGCCTGACCGTCAACGTTTTGCCTTAGCACCGGCGATCAATTCGGCAGCTGTTGCCCGAACCTTGTTGGTGACGGTCTCCCCTCCCAGCATCCGCGCGATTTCCTCCTCGCGGCCGACCCCCGTCAAAAGCGTCACGGAGGTCGTCGTTCGCTTCCCCTTCTGCCCCTTGGCGACCAAGAGATGATGCTCGGCCTGGGAGGCGACCTGGGGGAGATGCGTGATGCAGAACACTTGATGATAGGCGCCCAGGTTCCGGAGTCGAGTCCCCATGGCTGCCGCCACGGCGCCGCCGACTCCGGTGTCCACTTCGTCGAAGACGAGCACCGGCACATGATCGCTCTCCGCCAGCACCGTTTTGAGCGCCAACATGACCCGCGAGAGTTCGCCGCCGGACGCAATGCGGCTGAGCGGACGAGGCGGCTCGCCGATGTTGCTCGACAACAAGAACTCGACGCGGTCGCGGCCAGTCGGCCCACAACCATCGGGCTCTTGCGGCGTCACGACAATCTCGAACGCGGTATGTGCCATTTTGAGCGCCGACAACTCCCTCGCGACGAGAGCCGTAAGCCGTTTGGCGGCTTCGCGGCGTTTCTTCGTCAATTGTTCGGCCTTGTCGCTCATCACCCGATGGGCGGCTTCCAGACGCTTCATGAGGTCGGCGCTCCGGTTTGCATGGTCCTCCATCGCTTCCAGGTCGCCCCGGGCACGAGCGGCCGCCGCCAGGACAGTTTCGACCGATCCGCCGTACTTGGCCTTTAGCCGCTGGAGCAAATCCCATCGGTCCTCGACCAGGCCCAGCCGGGCCGGATCGGCATCGAGGTCATCGGCATAATCGCGCAGCCGGCCGGATAGGTCTTTGAGCTGAATCGCCGCCTCGCGGACCAGAGGTTCACAATCCTTCATTGCGGGATCCGTCTCTCCCAGCTCAGCCAGGGACCGGCCGAGTCGCGCGAGCTGCATGAGAATACCGCGCTCGTCGCCCTGCAGTTCTGCATACGACATCTCCGCCAATTCGCGGAGCCGATGCACATGGCCCAACCGCTGCCGCTCGGCCTGTAATCGTCCTTCCTCGTCGGCGGACAGCGCCGCCTGCTCGATCTCGCCGACTTGAAACCGGAGCAATTCTTCCAGGCGGGTGCGATCGCCGCCCGTCCGGCGCAAGTCGTCGAGATGACGTTCCAATTCTCTCCACTCGCGATACGCCGTCTCGTACAGAGCACGCATGGGCTCGAGCGATCCAAACGCATCGACGGCGGCGAGCTGCTTGGCCGCCGCCAGCAGCGACTGTTGCTCATGCTGGCCGTGCACATCGACGAGGGTGCCGCCGAGTGCTTCGAGCACACGCAAGGAACTGAGACCCCCGTTCACATACACACGGTGGCGCCCTGAACGGGAGAGGATGCGCTTCACCACGAGATCGCGCTCTTTGCCACCGAGGACGTCCATAGCACGTAATTGCTGCAGCAGCGGATGCGCGTCGGGTAGGTGAAATGAAGCCTCGAGGTGGGCCTCGTCTTCGCCGGCGCGGATCTGTTCGGCCGATCCTCGTCCGCCAACCAGGAGGGCGATCGCATCGATTAACAGCGATTTCCCCGCGCCGGTTTCACCGGTGAGTGTTGTAAATCCTGGCTGAAATTCGAGGTGGAGCTGCTCAATGAGGGCGAAATTAACTATGCGCAGCTCGGCAAGCATCGTGGCGAGTGACGAATCCTACGACCGCTCGCTTCGATCAAATGCGAGCGGATGGGTATTTTTCCTCAGTAAGTCCGCCTCGTTGAGCCTTTAAGCGACGCGAAAACAAAGCTGGCAGCCTTTTTCAGCAGCTTGCTTAGGCGGAGCCGGCGTGTTGGGCGAGGAGCTGGTCGATCATTTCCTTAAACTGACGCTTCGGCCTGGCGCCGACCAGCTTTTCCACCACCTGCCCGTTCTTGAAGAAG
>DATJGE010000054.1:0-2770 GCA_035495295.1 Nitrospira sp.
GGAGAAGCATCGCGCGGTGTTCGGCATCGTGAGGCAGGGTCGTGAGGCCGCCCTTGAGTTCGTACGCGCCCAAATGCAAGCCGGGCAGCGCCCCTTCGGCTATGAAGTCGATGCAGCCTGCCGCCGCGTGATCGAGGCGGCTGGCTACGGTGCTCAGTTCGTCCATCGGACCGGCCACTCGATCGGCGAAGAGGTCCACGGCAACGGAGCCAACATCGACGGACTTGAAACGCAAGACACGAGACGTCTCATGCCTCGTACCTGTTTTTCGATCGAACCTGGTATCTATCTCCAGGGAGAATTCGGCATTCGCAGCGAGCTGGATGTCTTCCTGACGGAGCGCGACGCGCTCGTGTTCGGATTGCCACTTCAGAGCGAACTCCGGCCTTTGCTTTAGCCCCTCCGGGGCCATCCATTCCTTGACAGTGCCGTGAACAGGTCTATAGAGTGAATGCTGGCCTTGAGCGCCGATCAGGACGAGCTCAAAGGCTCTTTTTCACAAAGGATTTAGATTATGTTCGGAACCATGGGCATTTCAGAGCTCATCATCATTCTGGTCATCGTGCTTATTATCTTCGGCGCGGGAAAACTGCCACAAATAGGAGAAGGAGTCGGCAAGGCACTAAAGGGGTTCAAGAAGGAAGTGCATGACATTCCTCCTCCCGAGGCCATCCAGCCAGAGGCCTCGTCCCCTTCGCCAGCCCAGGTACAACAAGCCAGTGCGGCCACCGCCGCCGCTCCATCCACTGCTCCTCCGGCTGCTCCAACACCGACGTCGCCCTATAGCCCTGGGCCGGAAATGACCCCGGGGACAACGGCCGCTTCGCTGTATAACATGGGGCCTCAGGCACCTCAGCCTCCACGCCCGCGAGCCTCGGCTCCAGCCGCGAGCGCCGCCGGACAGGCCCCGCCGACCATGGAAGAGCGGGCGTCGGCTCCGACGCCGATCATGCGGGGCCAATATCCCCCTCTCCCTCCCGGCGCGCAATCGAAGCCGCAAGCGAAACGGCCATCGGCGATCGTGAACAAGGATGCCGTGGCGCGCGTTCAGGCGCAGCAGGCGGCCTTGAAGTCCAAAGCCGGGCAGTCCGGTGGCGGAGTCTCACCGGCCGATATGCAGCATCTGGGAGAAGGACTTGGAGACGCGCTGCGAACGTTCAAGCAGGCGGTGGCAGATGTGAGGAACTCGGTCGATCCTGAAATGCGAACCATCCAGGCTGAAATGGATGCGGCGCAGAAGGAGATTCAGCAATCGATCGAAGCGGCCCGGGAAATGCCTGCCGTCCAGGAAGACCCACCGAAGCCGGCCTGACGATGCCACAGTGGGCCCAGCGCTTTCTGTCATCATGTCTTTCCCTCTCCATTCTCATCCTCTGCGCCGCGCAACTTGGCTGTCTCCAAGACGCAAACGCACCTTCTGTCGAACGCGGCCTCGCTGTCTTAGTCGCCCTGCTGCATGATGAACATCCTGACGTCCGCAGGACGGCGGCAGAATCGTTGGGGAAAATTGGCGATCGATCGGCGCTGCCTGCGGTCCTACCGCTGCTGGCCGACACGGTGCCAGCAGTTCGCGCGGCCGCTGCCCAGGCGTTAGGCCGGATGGCGACACCCGACGATGAGGCCGTGATCGCCGGGCTCGCGCATTCGCTCGCAGACCTTGACAACAGAGTTCGGCAAGCTGCGGCGCTCGCTATTGGCGAGATCGAACCGTCGCCTCGCCAACTCACACCGGTGAACGTCCTGCTTCGGGCGTCAGACGTTCAAGTCAGGCGCGCTGCCGTTCGTGCCCTCATGTCGCTGGATACCGAGCAGGTGATCGAGTGGTTGCTGCCTCTCCTATCCGATCCGGATGTAGAGGTACGGCAGGGAGCCGTCTCGGCTTTGGGACTCTCAGGGGACGCGCGAGTCACGTCGGCGCTTCGGAAGCGCCTTGTTCACGATCCCTCCCCCGCTGTCCGCGCTGAAGCCGCGTATCATCTGGGCGAATTGAGCGGACAGGACACGCGTCCGCTGCTACGTATGGCGCTCGAGAAGGAAACGGATCACGGGGTTCGCCGATGGATCGAAGCTGAGCTCAAGGCGTTACGCGTGAACGATTGAGCGCGGAAACCAATTCCACGAGGTCGTGGCGGGATTTGTCGTCGATTTCGGTGAATTGGATGCCCATCCCGGGAAAGAGAAGAAAGCGTTCGGGCTTATTGCGAGTCCAGGCCACCTTGGCTTTGGCCTTGTGTTTTTCCCACGGACGATCCGGAAGTGCGAACTCGACCGCGAGTTCTGTTCCCGGCGCCAATGGCTGGCTGCTCTCGATGAAAAGTCCTCCGCCGCCGATTCCACCCGTCAGACTGTCAAACTGCTTGCCCTCCGGCGTCGTATATTTGACCTTCACCGCCAATGGGGCGCGCGCGTGTGCCCGTGCATGCGCGAAGCGGGCATCGTCGTCAGCATTGACGATGCGCTCGATGACATCGCCCCACGACATTGCCCCGAGCACCGCTCCATTGCCGTTATGAAGTGAAATAATTTCGCGGGCCGAGTCAATCTCCAAGCTCTTTCCTTGATGCCCCGGCGTGCTGGTCACTGAAAATTTCATGCGGTCCTGCTCACTGCGCAAACGGTGCGATGCGCTCTTCGGCTCATGCGGCCGAGCGTCCGACTTCCTGTAGGGATTTCACCAATTCGAGCACTCGATTACGGATATCGGGTGCGATATCGGTGAAGCGGACGCCCATTCCCGGACTGAACGTGTACTGATCCGCTTTCGGACAGA
>DATJGE010000055.1:0-3269 GCA_035495295.1 Nitrospira sp.
GCCCGTCCCTTTTCGGGCGTCGGATCGGTGATCACACCATAGATTTCACGTCCTTCGTGCCCTTCCGGTAAGTATTCCGTGATCGGCATTCCATCTTCACGCACGAACAAGAGACAATGGCAATATTTATAGATCTGCATCTCGTCGCATGCGCAGATCCATCGGCGCAGCTTGGCCTCGGCGACTTTGTCCTTGTAGAAATTGCAAGGACAGAGCGGCTTTCCTAGCTCATCCACATGCATGGCCAGGCCCTTTACCACGGCTTCGGTGACGGCGGGATTGGGATGCATCGTCGTGCCGCTCTTCTCGGCGAAGCCCCGCACATATTTCCACATCTTGTCCAAACTGGGTCGCTTCGGTTCGGGCATATCGGTGATAGCTCTTGTGAATGACGACCTGACGGCCGTGAACGGCAGTTTACAAGCCCAAGGCCATTCTTTACAATCCAACACTCCTCGAAGGTCTCGACGTACGAAGCAAAGTATGCCTGCGACCTCTCGCTCGTTGCGGCCTTTCCATCAGGCGTTTTGAGCATCCTGTAAGAATCCAAGCCTATGTCATCTGGAGCTATTCGAGAGCAATTGACCAACCGCTTGGCCGATGAGCTTGGCCCCGCTGTGGCTGCCGTATGGGTCGGGCGGTTGGAGACCTTGACGGTCCAACCGGGACAGGTCTTGGAATTGCTGGACGAGCTCGACGTGGTGTCCGCGAAGGTCGCGCGTGCGGCGATCAACGCCCTGCCTGAGTTAGATCGCCGCGCCGGATGCTCACAGGTCATTTCCTGGTTGGATCTGGGTGTGGTGCTTGCAGAAGCCTCGGGAGCGACCGCGCTGAAATATTTTAGGGACAGCCCGCTCATTTTGGGAGTGATTGCCGACAGCAACCATCAGCGTTCGGTGTTAGCCGTCGGCCTCGAACTTGCCGAATGTGACGCCAACGTCAGTTGGGAATATCTCAAAACGTCCCCTCTCATCGTGACGGCCGTTCCCGCCGATCTGGTGCCGCGTTGGTTGGAGATTGGCGTCGAACTCACGCAGACGGATCCTGTCGTGGGACTCGAGTACATCCGGCAGATTCCCCTGTTAGCTCCGGTGTTGCCATGGGAGGGAGTGCGAGACTGGCTGGCCTTCGGGTTGAAACTCATCGCCCCGAACGCGTTTGGCAAGCCGGACTATCTCGGCACGATCGAGTTCTTACGCACGAGCCCGGCGATTCTTGGCGAGATCGAAGCGCCGCTTCGTTCCCACGTGATCTCCGTGGGCAGCCAACTCGCATCTCAGACCCCTGCAACCGGCATCGCTTGGCTCGCGGAATCTCCGACGCTGCTTCGTGCCCTGCCTTCATCACCGTGGAGGGTCAAGCTGCTTCAGTACGGGGGTCTTTTGGCAGAACAGGATCCGGAGGCCGCCCTGGCGTATCTCAGGCGAGGGTCGGAACTGGTGAGTCTCCTAGGCGAGGAGTCTTCGGCTTTCGGCCGATTTGAGACCTGGTTCAGGGCAGGGATGGAGGTGCTGTCCTATAGTCCGGAGGGCGCACGCGCCTATTTCTCGGCTGAGTCGCGGAAGGCACTCTCATCGGTCGAAGAGGCATTGAGCGGTGTGCCCCTGAAACACGTTGCCCGCCGAGTCAAACTCTTCGTGCAAGGTCTCTGCGGCTCGGAGGTTGCCATTGCGGCGCGAACAAATACCGGCGGGGAGCCGACCGCGCGCGCCGTCGTTAGCGCGGATGGGAAGACTATCGCCTTGCCGGCGTTGCTGCGGCATTATCCGACGGCGCAAGAAAACGAGCGACTGTTTCTCATCATGGCCGCCCATGAGGCCGGACATCTCGAGTTTGGCACCTACCAGCTTCGGATCGAGCAGCTGGCTGATTTGGTTGCGACCGTTTGCCATCGTTATCGTCGATCTATCCCCGCGACGCTCGACACGCTCGGAGATCTGTTCCGTGTATATCCGCAGCCGCGGCTCGTGAAGGATCTTTGGGCGGTCCTCGAAGACGCACGCGTCGAGTACTTGCTTCAGACGCAATACCCTGGGCTTGGAGGCGACCTCGCGCAGTTCGCTGCTGATACGATTGCCGCTCGAGACCCCGCGCATGCGTTGACTGTACGAGAGCTTGTGGTGGATTGTCTCTTGCGGCTTTCGACTGGCGCATCGTTGTCCTCGGCGGTTCCTCATGCGCTGATCGAAGAGGTTTCCCTTCTCTGGGAGTTGTGCCAGCCGGTCTTAACCGCTTCCGCAACGGCGGAGGATGCCGTACGCACCACGGACGAGGTGTATCGACGGCTCGAAGAACTTGTGGCCACAGCGGCGAAGACGCCGGCGGAGCCATCAACGGATTCATCGGACATTGGCATGAGGCCGGGCGCTTCCGAGGAGGGAGCCGATGCGTATCGATCGGTGGAGAATTTGTTCTACCGGGGAGAGATGAACGCCGACCTCGTGGCAGGACAGACGGAACAGCACGAACATGCGCGGATCACTGGGCAGGCCGCCGGTTCTGTTGAACAGACCGGTGCCGGAACAGGCGCCCGGCGTGAGCAGCCTTCTCAAGACGGGGATGCCCTAGGCGGAGGCCGCTCGTTGCCGTCCGTGGTTGATGAACTGCTTGCGCTCGACGTCGATGCGTCGCCACTGGAGGCCGATGGTGGAGACGAACGAGTCCGTCGCTACCCCGAGTGGGACTACAGACTTCAGGACCACCGCATGAAGTGGTGCCGCGTCGTCGAACGTGCGGCAACCCGCGGCTCGGATGAGTGTGTCTCCGGTACGTTGACGGCTCATCGAAGCATGGTGCGGTTGCTACGCCGGTTCTTCGAGGGATTGCGGCCGCCGGCTTTTCACCGCCTGGCCGGCCAGCCCGACGGAGAGGAGCTGGATATCGACGCCGTGGTTCGCAGGGCGGCCGAGCAACGGGCAGGGTTCGAAGGCAGCGACCGGATCTATATCAGACATGAAAAAACAGAACGCGATGTGGCGGTGCTGTTCCTGGTAGACATCAGCGGATCGACCGGACGTCAGCTCGACGGCGGTCGGCGGGTGATCGACGTGGAAAAGGAGAGCCTGGTTCTCCTCTGTGAGGCTCTTGATGCCGTGGGCGATCGTTATGCGCTGTATGCCTATTCTGGTCAGGGCCGGGGAGCTGTCGAGATCCAAACGATCAAGGGCTTCGATGAACGGCTGGGCACGACGACTGCCCAACGCCTGGGCGGGCTCTCTCCGCGTCAACAAAACCGGGACGGGGCCGCGATCCGTCATGCCGTCGCCACG
>DATJGE010000056.1:0-44291 GCA_035495295.1 Nitrospira sp.
GTTTTCCTAGCCTGCAAGCCGTCGATCGCTCAGCGTAACCTGCAGAAAATAATACGTTACTCCTGTCCTACCGGCCCTGACAAGCAGAGAAGGCAGTGGCCGCTCTGTCCAGGAGAATGCCCAGGCAACCGATGGGGTAGCTGATTAAGGGTCGACGACCGCGATGTCTGAACCGCTAACGGATGTCGAACACCATGGTCGTGCGCTGATTATTGCGTAAGACGTCGAGTTTGACGGAGTTTTCGTTGCGCAGCTGTTGGAATAGGGACAGCATGGTGCCTGGATCCTTGATCTCGACGCCATTGACCTGCTTCAAGACATCGCCGTATTGCAAGCCGATCTTTTCATAAAAGCTGTTCTTAGCGATGTAGTCCATGCGGAAGCCGGTCATCGCGCCATTCGTCAGGACGGGCACGGCCCGCGCTTGAGATAACAACTTGGGCAGATCGTTCATGGCCTGCTCAACTTCTCGGCGGTCCAAAACTTTTTTAATCTGACCGCCAGCGACGGCCGTCGGGGCAGCAGTTGACACGGCTTGTGGCGTCGGGGGTTTCTCCAATCCCGTGGACAATTCCAAGAATTCCTGCTCGTTGCCTTGCCGCACCAGTATGCCGCTTCGCTGTATTTCTATGACTTCGCCGCTGTCGGGAATCTGGTCATGCAGCCGCAAAAACAGCTGCCGCTTGCTGGCCAGTTCTTCGATGATCGCCGAAACACCGCCGCGGTCGCCGACAACGACCCCGATCAACTTGACCTTCGAGGCGAGGTTCAAGGGCTGCCGCACGTGGCCGCCGGTGGCTCCCGGCATGCCAACACCAGGGCTTACGTTGACCGGCTCCGGAGGAAGGGGAAACAAGCCGCTCATGCGGACTTGTTCTGCCAGCGCCGATGGCGAACGCGTGGCATAAGCGTCGTGTTCGGCCCCCCGGGGCGCAGACACGCCCGAGGGCAGGAATAAGGCTTCGGCGATGACGGCATTGATCGTGTGCGCAATCAAAAACGTCACCCCGAGGACAACGATCAATATGATCGCCCGGCGGGACGTCATCGCAACGCCTGCGTTCGTTCTTCCGACATGGAGCGTATTGTAATGCGCTTGCTTGAGAGTCGCAATACATGAGGCGGATTTGACGACAGCGGCTCACATCAGATTAAAGCTCGAGGGCAAAGTCGGCGCGATTGCTCAATGGAATCCAAGATGCATGAGTCCGTGGACAATACGCTGGAATCTCTTCATAATTCGCCGAAAGACAAAGGAGGCGACGTGAAAAAAGCGCTGCTCACGGGAATCACCGGTCAGGACGGCTCCTATCTTTCGGAGTTTTTGCTGAAGAAGGGATATGAAGTTTATGGCATCATTCGCCGAT
Organism: Nitrospira sp.; assembly: GCA_035495295.1. Taxonomy (GTDB): domain Bacteria; phylum Nitrospirota; class Nitrospiria; order Nitrospirales; family Nitrospiraceae; genus Nitrospira_C. The sequence goes on from DATJGE010000056.1 coordinate 1,368, forward strand.
CAAGTTCGTTTAACACGGGCCGGATCGATCCGATTTATCAAGACCCTCATGTGCCGCAGCGTCGGCTGCACCTCCTCTACGGCGACCTTAACGATGCCAGTTCGTTGAACCGCATTCTTCGCACAGTCCAGCCGGATGAGATCTACAACCTCGGCGCACAGAGCCATGTGCGTGTCAGCTTCGATATTCCCGAGTACACCGGCGAAATCACCGGGCTCGGCACTATTCGTCTCCTTGAGGCCATCAGGGAATCGGGACTCAAACCGAAGTTCTACCAGGCGTCCTCCAGCGAAATGTTCGGGAAGGTTCTCGAAGTGCCGCAGCGCGAAACCACGCCGTTTTATCCTCGCAGTCCCTATGGCGCCGCCAAAGTCTATTCCTATTGGATTACCGTCAACTATCGAGAGGCCTACGGCCTGTACGCCTGCAACGGCATACTCTTCAACCATGAATCACCAAGACGGGGGGAAACCTTCGTCACGAGAAAGATCACGAAGGCGGCGGCCCGCATCAAGCTGGGCATTCAAAAAGAACTGTATCTCGGCAACCTCGACGCAAAACGCGACTGGGGATTCGCCGGCGACTACATTGAAGCGATGTGGCTCATGCTCCAAGCCGAGGCCCCTGACGATTATGTGATTGCCACCGGCGAGACTCACAGCGTTCGTGAAATGCTCGAACTGGCGTTTGACCGGGTGAAACTCGACTGGAAGCCCTACGTCAAGATCGACGAAAAATACTACCGTCCAACGGAGGTCGATCTGTTGATCGGCGATGCCGGCAAAGCGAAGCGGAAGCTCGGATGGGCGCCCAAGGTCGGTTTCCAGGAGTTGGTGACGATGATGGTCGATGCCGACTTGGCCGCGGAGCGTGAACGGTTAGACGGGGTACGGGGGAATCCCTGAACATGGCGGCGTTCTGGGCCGGCAAGCGGGTGGTCGTAACGGGCGGGGCGGGGTTTTTGGGTTCTTTTGTCGTCGAGCTGCTCAAGACGAAGGGCTGCCGCGAGGTCATCGTCCCGCGGAGCCGCGACTACGACCTCGTTCAAATGGACGCCGTCCGTCGCCTGTATGCGGAGAGCACTCCCGACATCATGATTCATCTTGCCGCCCGTGTCGGCGGCATCGGCGCCAATCAAGTCAATCCCGGGCGGTTTTTCTACGATAATCTCATGATGGGCGCCCAGCTCATCGAAGTCGGCCGGCAGCGCGGCCTCCAAAAATTCGTCGCCGTCGGCACAATCTGCGCCTATCCAAAGTACGCACCCATCCCGTTCAAAGAAGATGACCTTTGGGCAGGCTATCCGGAAGAAACGAATGCCCCCTATGGCCTCGCGAAAAAAATGATGCTTGTCCAATCTCAGGCCTACCGACAGCAGTATGGGTTCAATTCGATCGTGCTCTTTCCGGTCAACTTATACGGGCCGCGCGACAATTTTGATCTTGAAACTTCGCACGTGATTCCGGCGCTCATACGGAAATGTGCGGAAGCCAAAGAGTCCGGCGCGTCTGACGTGGTGTTGTGGGGCGATGGCTCTCCGACAAGGGAGTTTCTTTTCGTCGAGGATGCCGCCGACGCGATCATTCTCGCGGCCGAGCGATACAACGACTCTCGTCCTCTGAATATGGGTACGGGCGAAGAGGTTACGATCAAGACGCTGGCCACCATGATTGCAGCCGAAGTCGGCTATCCGGGCCGCATCGGGTGGGACACCACGAAGCCGAATGGACAGCCACGGCGATGCCTCGACGTCAGCCGCATCAAGCAGACGATCGGATTTCAAGCCAAACATTCCCTCCTTGAGGGCCTGAAAAAAACCGTTGCGTGGTACCAGGCGAACCGGCATTCGCTGCGGGAAGTGCACTTTTAAGCAATTCGCTAGAGCCGATTCGGTCGAGCATTTCTGTGCCAGCATTGACAGAAACTGGCTCTGCGGCCAAATCTCCTGACCACTCCACCGTTGACGTATCTCATTGACCTAGAATGGCTGTCGTCTCCTGTCCGTTCACGGCCCGCCTCTTGCTCAACAGCCTTATTCTAAGGGTGTATCCGCACGGTGATCCAAATGAAAGTCGGGGTGGATTTCGCTGAATGCTATGAGCGGGGACTCGTTCTCCGCAAGGCCGGACTGTTCAAGCAGGCGATCGAAGAGTTCGAACTGGCTGCAACAGGCCGCGCATATGCTTTAAAAGCCTATGCGCAGATCGGACTTTGTCACACATCGAGGCGACGCTATGAGGAGGCCGTTACGGCCTTTCGACAGGCGCTGACATTCTCTCCTGCGTCGAGGAAAGAACTCGTCCAGATCCTCTATGTCCTTGGACGCACGCTCCAAACGTTGGGACGCACCGCGGAAACGCTGGAGGCCTATCGTTGGATCAGGCGCGAGGATCCGAACTATCGGGATGTTGAAGAACGGATACGAGAATTGAGCTCACGACGACCACCGGCGCGCGGCCGTCTTGCCGATGAGCCCTCATGGGTCGGCGGCGTCCTCCGTTCGTGGCAAGACCTGCTTCGCCTTGCCAGGTAGCATCAGACACCGGTTCCTTGCCCGACGGCTCGATAGATCGTTTCAGGATCTGTAAGAGGTTTCCATCCGAGGATCTCCGTCGAATCCTTCACATATCGAACCGTTCTCATCCCGTTGAGCACGCAGGTGACGCCCGGCGTGCTTGCGAGCACCCACAAGGCCTTTCGTGACAGCGGCTCAGGTCTCTTCGAATCAGGCAAGAGCGGATCAACTTTTTTCGCCACGTTTTTGGCGCGCGCACGGCTTTTCTCAGAGGCCTCACGACGCAGCATCGCGAGCAGCGCGAGCAATCGTGGAGTGTACCGGTCTCTCCACTGCTCCCATTGCTCCGACGCCGTTCCCTGCAGGACCCGTGGGACTGCCTGCAAGACTTGGTTGACTTGAGGGGCAATCATCTGATGCTCAATCTGTTCCCAATGCTCGAGCCCTTGAATCTGGCTCCGCACGGTGCCCAACTCTTCGGCCCAAGTAAAAAACTCTTTCGGCTGCATGCCCTTACCGCCGTACGGAATCATCGGGGCCAGCTTGGACCGGTATTCCTCTTCCAACTCCGCCACCGCATGCAAGGCGTCGGGCACACTGCCGGCATCGCCCTCCACCGGCATGTCGGCCAGGCGGAGCATGCCGCCTGCGTCCGGGGGCATCGCATTGAGGGGACGATTCACAAGCACCGCGAGCTGTTCCCGCTGCGCGAGTTCCAACACCGTGTATTCGTGTCGGGGTCCCGTGTTTCGTCGACTGCAGACGTCGCTTTCGAACAGGTTCATCGGACATTGCAAAACCGCGAAGTGATGCATGCCCAGGCTTCCGGCAGCCGCGGCCTTGACCGCCGCCGACAGGAGCTGCGACAACGAAATCGCCTCAGGGTCTTGCGCATCCCTGCCCACGGTATTGGAAGAGACGCCATACCACTGGAGCCGGCCGGCAGCGACCTGCGTTTCAAGATAGGTGAACGCCTGCTCAATGCGGGCATAGAACCATTGACGCACGTCGGCTACGTCGTCGCCCCGCTTCACCGACTCCGACAGCATGTATTCCGGATTGTGCAGGAGACACACATCGAGTGTGGCGAGCCCCAGGCGGTCCAAGGAAGCCTCGAGTTGGTCGGCGAGAAATTCCGGATGGATGCAATGCCAAAGCCCTTCGGCGTATTTCACGACCTCCGGATACGGACGGCCGGATCGTTCTCGAGCGTCCGCATTCTTGAGATTGTGCCCCTGCAGATAGCCAATCTTCGAGACCACGATGAATTCATCTCGGGCAACCTCGCCCTTGGTCAGTACATTCCGGAGCACCGATCCGACGAGGCGCTCGCTTTCACCATCCATATAGTTTGTCGATGTATCGATCACGTTGACGCCCGACTGGAGCGCCGCTGTCAACGCCCCGTAGTGTTCCGGATCGCTTCCATCGACTCGATAAGAACCAAATCCCAGCCGGGAAGCGGTCAAGCCGGTCTTGCCGAATTGCGTGAATCCGTATTCGAAACGCCCGGTCGGCCGAGGCTGGTTCACGATTCGGGCAGCGTATCGCGCCGTGCCTTCGATTGTCGCGCAGCCGACATCGAGCCGCCCTCGTAGTTTCAGTGCGCCTGTATTCCGCGATCGTAGAGAATATTCGCGAAGCGCGTCGGGCACTGCTCGCGCCTCCGTCAAAGGCCGTTGGCATGAGAAATCCCGGCAAATGTACAACGCGGCCCTGCCATTCACGGTCGGTTTACCCGCAAGGAGCGGATGGGCGGACGTTCCGTCGACACGATCAGTGACAGCAAGAATACGATTGGGCAGATACGGCTCTCTGATCGCATCGAGAAGGGCACCGAATTCAGGGTCTTCGGGCGCTCCGAGCACTGCCAGTTCGACCGGTCCCTCGGTCAAGAAGTCCACCACGGCCAAGCTTTTGGCGAATCCCCTCGGATAGCGCGTCAATTGCTTTCCGTACGCCCGTACGGCGCCGACGGCGGCTTCCCGGAAATCGGCTCTATCGAGATGAAACGACAACCGCGCGAGAAGCATCGCCGCAACCGCATTGCCGCTTGGCGTGGCTCCGTCCGCACCTTCACGACCGCGCAAGATCAGCGCCTCGTGCTCTTTCGCCGTCGTGAAAAACCCTCCTTCTTGAGAGTCCTGAAATGACCGCATCAGCCGTTCCGCCAAGCAGCGAGCCGCATCGAGATAGCGGTCCTCGCCAACCGCCTCATACAGGTCGAGCAAGCCTTCTCCCAAGAATGCATAGTCTTCTAGGACGGCATGGAGATGCGCACGACCGTGGCGAGAGGTTCGCAGCAGCCGTTCCTCATTGGGGCAGTGCACTCGCAACAGGAAATCTGCGGCCCTTCGGGCGGCATCCATATAATCGAGGCGCTTCAGGACACGGCCGGCTTCGGCCATGGCGGAGATCATCATGCCGTTCCAGGCGGTGATGATCTTGTCATCCAACGCGGGAGGCACCCGGCGCTTGCGAGCCTCGTAAAGAAGGGGCCGCAGCCGACGCATCAAGTCCTTGAGGTCATTCGTCGTCACGTTCAACTCGCGCGCGATGGCGTCGAGCGGTCGCATCCTATTGGGAATGCTTTTGTGCTCCCAGTTGCCTTGCACGGTGATGTCATAGCACGCACAGAATCGACGGGCCGCCTCCTCGTCGCCAACCGCCTCTGCGACCTCTTGAGGGGTCCACACGAAAAACTTGCCTTCGATGCCTTCCGAATCCGCGTCCGTGGCGCTATAGAATCCACCCTCCGGATCAGTCATCTCCCGCCGGATGTAATTGAGGACGTCGGTGGTGACATCGCGGTAAAACTCATTCCCCGTGACTTGGAACGCCTCGAGATAAACCCTTGCCAACAGGGCGTTGTCGTAGAGCATTTTTTCGAAGTGAGGAACGAGCCATCGTTCGTCCGTTGAGTATCGGGCGAATCCTCCACCGATATGGTCGTAAATCCCCCCCGCCGCCATGGCATCGAGAGTGGTTGTGACCATTTTCAGCGCCATGGGATCAGCCGTACGGCGGTGGCATCGCAGAAGCAACGACAAGCCCGCGGCGGGAGGAAACTTCGGCGCGCGGCCAAACCCTCCGAACCGCGCGTCGTAATCCTCTTGATATTGGGTAACAACCGCGTCCAGGACCTGTTCGCTGACCGTGACCGGCGCCGGAGCCTGCCAGTCGCGCTGTAACCGCTCGGTAAGTTCTTGCGCCTGCTGCTTCAGGCCGGTGGGATCGTGACTCCACAAGTCCGCAATTTTTTTTAGCAGGTCCGCAAATCCGGGCCGGCCCCACCGCCCTTCGGGAGGAAAGTAGGTGCCGGCGAAAAACGGCTGTTGTTCGGGCGTGAGAAAGACCGTCATCGGCCAGCCGCCTTGGCCCTGATTCATCGCCACGGTCGCCGCCATGTAAATCTCGTCGAGGTCCGGACGTTCTTCGCGATCGACCTTGATGCAGACGAAGGAGCGATTCATCTCTGCAGCGATTGCCTCGTTTTCGAAGGATTCACGCTCCATGACGTGGCACCAGTGACAGGCCGAGTAACCGATCGATAAAAGGATCGGACAATTTCTCGTTGTGGCCGCTTGTAACGCTTCAGGTCCCCAGGGATACCAGTCGACGGGGTTGTACGCGTGTTGAAGCAGATACGGACTAGTCTCGTGAATGAGCCGATTGGGCTGCCGTGCCGGCGCAGATGACACCATAGGTCACGGTAGCATCCGGCCCAGAAACGGGTCAACGCAGCGTTTCGAGACACTTGCCCTTCTCGGCCTTCTTCGTTTCTTGCCGATCACAGAAGTGGGCGATGCCCTTTCATCAGCAGCCTGCGTGCGAGGCTGCTGTGATATGGTTAAAGGAGGCGTTCCGGAACCGCGGTGACATGAACGATATCGGTCCTTATTCGAACTATCGCCTGACCGTTCGGCTCGAGCTTGCAAACAAACCGGGAATGTTTGCGAAGGTGGCCTCGACCCTTGCGGAGGAGGGGGCGAACCTCGGCGCCGTCGACCTCGCGTCGGCCACAGCCGACCGCATGGTGAGAGACGTGACCTTCGACGTTCGCGATGAAGCGCACGGCGAACGCGTACTAGCCAAATTGAATAACATTCCCGATGTGACGGTAGTTTCCGCATCGGATCGCATCTTTCTTCTCCATCTCGGGGGCAAGATCCAGGTCAGGAGCAGATTACCCTTGACGACGCGCAACGTCCTCTCGATGGTCTATACCCCGGGAGTCGGACGCGTTGCCCAAGCCATCGCACGCGACAAATCGAAGGCCTTTGCCTTTACGACCAAGAGCAACAGCGTTGCGGTGATTACCGATGGCTCTGCCGTGCTGGGACTCGGCAACCTAGGCCCTGAGGCGGCGCTGCCCGTCATGGAAGGTAAAGCAATGCTCTTCCGCGAATTGGCCGGCATCGACGCATGGCCTATTTGCCTCGCCACCCAAGACTCCGACGAAATTGTACGGACTGTGCAGGCAATCGCTCCCGGCTTCGGCGCAATCAACCTTGAAGACATCGCAGCGCCGCGTTGTTTTGACATCGAACGCCGTCTGAAGGCCTCACTCGATATCCCTGTGATGCACGACGATCAGCATGGCACGGCGGTCGTCCTCCTTGCGGCCTTGACCAACGCATTGGCGGTCGTGGGCAAACCGCTCGATCAGGTCCGCGTCGTGGTCAACGGACTCGGCGCCGCCGGCACGGCCTGCTGCCGGATCCTCTTGGCCGCCGGAGTGTCAAACTTGGTGGGCTGCGACAAGGAAGGCATCATCCTCCACGGCGACCCAGGGCGGCTGCGTGCCTCTCGTACGGATCTGTCTGCGTGCCTGACGCCACATCGGCCGCAGGGAACGCTCCGCGATGCGTTAAAGCATGCCGACGTCTTCATCGGGCTGTCGGTTGGTAATTTATTGACCGCCGAGGACTTGGATCTCATGGCGCCTGACCGCATCGTTTTCGCCATGGCCAATCCCGACCCCGAGGTGTCGCCAGAGTTAGCGCTGTCTCACTGCCGTGTTTTTGCCACCGGCCGCTCAGATTTTCCGAACCAGATCAATAATGCGCTGGCCTTCCCCGGTATCTTTCGAGGTGCGCTCGACGTGCAGGCCAGCGAGATCAATGAAACGATGAAGCTCGCCGCCGCGCGAGCAGTCGCGGAAACGATTCCTCGCGCTGCATTGAGCGAGGACTACATCATTCCGAGCCTCTTTGATAAAGACGTCGTGCCGCGGGTTGCACGAGCCGTCGCCGCCGCCGCGCACAACAGCGGTGCCGCGCGCCGACGATTGAAGTTGTCCGACGAACGACCGCCCATCTGATCGATTCATTTGCCGCTCGTTTCCTCACGGGCGCCCTTCAGTGCCGCTGCGAGGCTATGCTACAATGCCGCGATCTCGGAGTGAGCGCGCCGATGCCCTTTTCCGCCGGCAAGTACATGAAGTTCAGAAGCGGCATGCATAAGCGAATCGGCTCGCTGCGCACGAAGACGGAAGACAGCATGGACTTCGCAGTCGACACCATGATGGAGGAACGCGTCGACAGTTACTTTCGCATCGAGCAAGGGCTTGACGAGATCATCAAATCCCTCTTGCAGATCGAAGAAGAACTCGATCACATTTGCGATCTGTCTGGCGCCATGCGACTAGAATCGAGATTGGAATTCGTTGAGGACCGCTGGGACGATTTGGACAGCGAGATTCGTGAGCGGCCGAGACGCCGGCGGCGCCGGATGAGCCTCGCCGACATGCTCAAGGCCGCGAGCGGGGGCGGGGGCGATCTCTCACAAACCGGCGGCGTGAATAATGCCGTCGATGCGTATGCCATCATGGGAGTCGAGTTCGGCAGTTCGCTTGCCGACGTCACCACCGCGTTCCGGCAAAAAGCGAAGCTCCTCCATCCCGATGCCAATCAAGGGGACCGCAGCTCGGAACCGGAATTGCGCCGCATGCTCGAAGCGTATCAGTTCCTCAAAGAGTATTTGAGCCTCAGCAGCACAGAGCCCATGCGGCCGCCCGACCGGCCGTTCAGTCCGGCCGAGTAAGATCCAGTGACGACGCCTTTCGAGGACCGTTACATTACCGACGCAGCCGCCCTCGAGGCGCTCTGTAGGCATCTGCGGTCGAGCCGCCGGCTCGGTTTGGATACCGAGTTTGTCGGAGAAGAGAGCTTCATCCCGAAACTCGAACTCATTCAGGTCGCCGCTCAGGACACCGCGGCCGTCATTGATTTTCCCGCCGTGCAGGCCAGCGGCTCTCTCGCGCCGTTTTGGGAGTTGATCTGTGATCCCCACGTGGAAAAAATCGTTCACGCCGGTCGTCAGGATCTCGATCTGTTCGCGCTGCATGCCGGGCAGATTCCTAAGCCGTTCTTCGACACGCAAGTCGCGGCCGCCATGCTTGGGTTCGGCGCGCAAGTCGCCTATGCAAATCTCGTCCAGCGGATCCACGGCACGAAGCTCGCCAAAGCTCACACCTTTACCAACTGGAGCGCGAGACCCCTGTCGACGGATCAAATCGCCTACGCCGCTGAAGACGTTAAGTTTCTTCTCCCTCTGCACAGCCATTTGGAGAAACGGCTTCACGCCCTCGGACGCATCGAATGGGTCAAAGAAGAGTTCTCACGTCTCGAAACAGCCGTCGCCGAAAAAAGCAAAGATCCGCTCGATCGCTATCAACGCATCAGGGGATGGGAGAGCCTCAAGCCTCGGCAGGCCGCAGTTCTGCGGGATCTCGCGGCGTGGCGTGAGACCGAAGCGCGACGGCGGAATGTTCCGCGAGGACGAGTGATGCGGGATGAGGTCCTGCTTCAACTTGCGCGGCATCCTCCGGCTACCGTCGACGACTTGCGGGGGCTCCGCGGGCTGCATGGCTCGGAAATCGACCGGAATGGGGACCAGTTGATTGCCACCATCTCGGCATCCCTGGCACTACCGCCATCCGCCTGGCCCCATGTACCCCGCGACCGGAAACCGGAGCCTGAATCGATCGGTCTTGTTGAGCTCCTGCAGGCGGTGCTCAAGGCACGTGCCGCCGAGGCGGAAATTGCTCCCACCCTCCTGGCCACGAGCGCCGACCTGCAAGCACTAGTGGAAGCGAAGGAAAAAAACAAGCCACTCGACTTGCCCCTTCTACGCGGTTGGCGACGCGAATTGATCGGTGAACTGCTCCTCCAGATCCTCGAGGGGGCCGTGTCGGTTGCCGTGGATCCGGTGAAAGGCGTATTGCGCATGTCCGGCGACGTCACAATGGCGAAGCCAGAGTAAGCCTCAGCTCCGTGGTGCACTGTTCAAAACTGCCCGATTCCCGCCATAAACATCCATTCCCGCTCACATCGGCTCATCGCCAATGCGTGAGTCACCGAGGTTGAATCCTCTCGCCTATTGCAAGCTTGCGAAGATGGCACGTCTCCTTCTTTCTGGGTACAAAACTGGCAAGGTCGCTACCAGATGACACGGGGCCTAGTACGAGCACTGTTGACGTTTTTTTTCCCCGGTGGATTATTTTTCCTGGCCGCCTTGGGATTCCTGCGTCCCCAGGGACTGCCTCCATGGTGTCAGACGCCGGTCGCGGCCTTGCCGTACCTTGCATTGACGTTCGGGTTGGTGTTCGGATGGTATTTCGCCAACACACGGATGCTCCTCTCCCTCCTCACGTTGACGTTTGCCCACCAAACACTTTCCGCGTGGCCCCTGGATAAGGACCCGGCTTCCCTCTCACACACCGTCTTTGCCGCGAGCGCCTTTCTCATTCCTCTAAATTTTCTGACCTTGTCACTTCTCAAAGACGAAGCCATCGGTTCTCTGTGGGGAATTGTGCAAATGTTTACCTTTCTGCTTCAGCCGTTCGCCGTGTGGTGGCTCTGTGATCCTGCGCACTCCGACATCGCCATGGCGCTCAAGACCGCGTACTTACCAGGATGGTCGACGGCCTGGACTCTGGTGCCGCAACCGGCTCTACTCGTCTTCATCGTCGCAAGCGGCCTGCTTCTCATTCGATTCGCGCTGCGGCGGCACCCGATGGACGCAGGGGCGGCATGGGCGCTGGCCGCAGTGTTTCTGGCGTATCATGGGACGCAGCTCGCATGGTCTCCGACCAACTTTTTCTCAACCGCCGGTTTGATCGTATTTCTCTCCCTGATACAGGCGATCTATCAGGAGACCTACCGCGACGAGCTCACGGGGATTCCAGGACGAATGGCGTACGAGGAAGCGACGGCGCAATTGGGCAAGCACTATGCGCTTGGCGTGTTGGCGATCGACCAACTCAAGGCCTATAGCGGTGCACACGGCAAATCGGTCGCGGAACAAATTCTCAAGCTGGTCGCGCCGAAGGTGCAGGCCGCCTGTCAGGCTGGGCGGGCCTTTCGCGTGAGCGGGGAAGAACTGACGTTGCTCTTTCCACATCAGTCCGCGTTGGAAGCCCTCGTGGAGTTGGAGAACATCAGAAAACGCATCGAATCGACTTCCCTCGCCCTTCACGACGGTCGTCGGATCTGGGAAGGCGCTCGTGGGACTCCGGGGACCGGTCGGAAGGATGAGTACCTTCCGATCACAGCCAGTATCGGAGTAGCCGACACGTTGGCAGAAAAAGCGACACGGAGCATGGTCATCAAGGCTGCTTATCGCGCCCTATACGAGGCCAAAGCCGGCGGTGGAAACGTCGTGAAGCGAGGAGTCGTCAGCAGCCTGTCATTGCGACGGTCCTATGGTCATTCGCTCGCCTCATGAGCGACAGCGAAGATTAAACCACCCTATAATAGGTCTTTCACGCGGTCAGCCGGTCGCGCCAACCATGCCTTTTCACCGCGCTCGACGATGGGACGTTGAATCAGCTCCGGATATTTCACCATCAAGTCGATCAGTTCGTCGTCAGACAATGTCGTTCGGGCCAAGTTCAGTTCCTTATAGAGATCTTCTTTCGTTCGCAGGAACTCGCGCGCAGACAATCCGGATTTTTTCAAGAGCGCCTTCAGCTGCGGCTTCGTAAACCGCTGCTCATAGTAATTGACCGACGTGAACGGCGTGCCGCTGTCTTTGAGGAATTGCACCGCCTGCCGGCACGTCGAACAAGTCGGTTTCTGGTAAATGATCAACTTAGGCATGAAGACTCCTTTCAGCCGATCGCGCTTGACGCCAATTTTTTTTGTATGATAGACGTTTGCATTCTCCACGAGTGCGCGTCACACGATGCCGACGGCAGGGACAAGCTCCAGCGGCCAGTTTTCTTGCGCTACGCCGGCGCAACACACGCTGCGGGATCTCCGCACGAAACGGAAAGGACAACCCGTTTTCGTTATGGGACACGTGCTCGAACGAAAAGGGCAGGAGGCCACGTTCGAAGTATTCAACGATCGTCTGGCCGTCGTCAAATTTGCCGACGGCGTCGCAATCGGATACGATCCTTACGAACTGCTGCTTCCGACCGACATCGATTCGGATGGAACCGCATATTTCGAAATCCGTCACTGTACCCAATGCCAGCAATTGTTTCCCCTGACAAACGAGGAGTGTGAATCGGATACAGAACCCACCGCCTGTCCCGAGTGCCGGAGCTGATTGACCGTCAGACCTGATCGTCAATCGACCAGCGGCGCCACCTCGATCGCTTTCTTAATCAAACAATCGCCCGCAAACGACTGCAAGGACATCGGCAGCATACTGGCGTCAATAATTCGAACCGTGACCACCCGATAACCATCAGCAGCTTTCGTGCCTTCCACACGCATTGCGTGGCAGATTTCGAGCTTTTTCCAAATCAAATTGTTCAAAATCGTCTCCGACGCCAGGAGCTTGGTATCGGTCGCCACATCGTTCACGGAAGCCTTGACCGCCACCCGCGATTTGTCCTTCGGTACTTCGCTGACGACGGCAAAGATGAGCAGTTCGTCCTCCGAACACCCGACCTGGGGAGTTCCCAGAAGGAACGACACGAGAACCGCCGTCCCCAAAAACCACTTCATGCTGTCCTCGCGTCAGACTGGCCACGCAATGCGGATCTCCGATGACCGGCGACTCTCACGAAGACTGCCCGAATTTTCGGAGTCCGAGGCGGTGGTCCGACAAGTTTCCCCAGAAATCGGCGAAGTCATTGAGTCCTTGAGCTTTGAGGACGTTTAAACGGTGAGAACTGTGCGCGGCCCGAGCAGACAGTAGTGGAAGCAATCGGTTCGTCATCCGCGGCAGCATCGCGCGCAGTATGCCAAGGGGGTCGAATCATTTCAAGGCTGCGACGCCGACCGATCGAGGAACGCTTGCATGATCGTATGAACTGGGGCACAGTACGATCTGGAGCTCGCCCATGCCCCATGATTTTATGCCAGGCCTCGCCGGCATCCCCGCGGCAAAATCCGCCGTCAGCGACGTAGACGGAGAACGCGGTGTTCTCGAATATCGCGGTATTCGGGTTGAAGAACTCTGCCAGCGCTCCTCCTACCTTGAAACGGCCTATCTCCTGTTGTTCGGCCACCTCCCGACCCAGCAGGCGCTTACAGCGTGGGAGCAGGACATCGTTCGCCATCGGCGCCTGAAGTATTCAATCATCGACCTCATGAAATGCCTGCCTGAACAGGGACACCCAATGGACGCGCTCCAGGCGGCGGTTGCGGCGCTTGGAATGTTCTATCCCGGCCGCAACGTTAAAGATTTAGAGAACAACTACTGGTCGGCCGTCCGATTGATCGCCAAACTTCCGACAATCGTCGCGGCTTGGGCAAGGCTTCGCCGGGGGGATGAGGCCATTCCTCCTCGGGACGAACTGGGTTTCAGCGAGAACTTTTTCTATATGCTCACAGAAACCGCTCCTCATCCATTGTGGGTCGACATCTTCGACGATTGCCTGATTCTCCACGCAGAGCACACCATGAACGCATCGACCTTTACGGGCCTTGTGACCGCTTCGACGCTCGCCGACCCCTATACGGTCGTCGCCTCTTCCCTTGGCGCACTGAAGGGTCCGCTCCATGGGGGCGCAAACGAGGAAGTCGTGGAGATGCTGCGCAGGATCGGCACCGCCGATCGTGCGGCCGCATATGTCGAAGAACAGCTCCGCAATAAGCGCAAGCTTATGGGATTCGGCCATCGGGTTTATAGAGTTAAAGACCCCCGCGCGACGATCTTGCAGAGCTTGTCTGAGAGGCTGTTCAAGACATGCGGCAGCTCGCAGCTCTTCGACGTTGCGCTCCACGTTGAACGCAAAGCGGCCGAACTGTTGGGGGAGAAAAAGGTGTATCCGAACGTCGACTTCTATTCAGGGATCATTTACGACAAGATGGGCATCGATGTCGATCTGTTCACACCCATCTTTGCCATAGCACGAGTAGCCGGCTGGTTGGCCCATTGGCTGGAGCAACTCACCGAAAACAAGCTCTTTCGTCCTGACCAGATTTATGCCGGTGAGCATAATCGCCCCTACGTGCCCATTGATCAGCGCTAATCTCCGCCGGTCCCGCTGACACCTCGCTCTTGACTTGCCGAATGAAGGGATTACCTGCCTTTTTGACAGGAATTGAAACGCCGCGTCGCGACAGCCATAAGAGAGTCATCAAAGACTCAAGAAGTCTATCTCTATACAGAGGAGGTTAAGTCATGACAATCGTACGGTGGGATCCCTTTCGTGAACTTGAAGACATGTCAGAACGGCTGAACCGGGTCTTTTCACGACCGTCGGCCCGAAACAGCGGCAAGGAGAACCTCACGGTCGCCGACTGGATGCCCTCCGTCGACATCAGCGAGACCGAAGCCGAGTATCTCATCAAGGCGGAGCTGCCTGAAGTGAAGAAAGAAGACGTAAAAGTCACAGTGGAAAACGGAGTCCTTACACTCCAGGGAGACCGCAGACAGGAGAAAGAGGAGAAAGGCAAACGCTTTCATCGAGTCGAGCGCTCGTATGGAAGCTTCATTCGCAGCTTCTCGTTGCCAGAGTCAGTCGATGAAACCGCCGTCAAAGCGGAGTACAAAGACGGTGTTCTGAATCTCCATCTGCCCAAAAGCGAAAAGGTGAAGCCGAAAGCCATCGACGTCAAGGTTGCCTGATCGGCGAACTCCACGAGGAAGAGTCGCCGGAAGGCCCGCTTCGGCGGGCCTTCTTGCATCTAGACGTCCTCGCTGCGCTCGAGCATCACGAGTTCCCAATACCCCTCGTCCAGTTCAAGCCGCAAAACATACCGCCGGCCGTCGCTGGCGCTGACCCGGAAATAACTGTGGGTATCGCTGTACCAGCGATCCACGATCTGCTCCACGTGCACCGTGGAGCCTTCAAGCGTAAAAGACCGAGGCGTCTTTTCGCCTTTATATCCCAAGAACGCCTCAACGATGACATGGGGAAGGTCCATGGGTTGGCCTTGTAGAAGCCGGCGGCCTGAGTTTATCATGGCGCCCGCACGTTGGAAGTCCTTCACATGCATGGAGCGGCCGCATGAAAACACCTTCTGACCACTCGGCACCAGCCGGCACGAGAATCGAGCGCGATACCATGGGCGAGCTGGCCGTCCCGGCCGATGCTTATTATGGAGTGCAAACGGCTCGCGCAATGGAAAACTTCCCGATCAGCTCCATGCGCATGCCCCGATCCATGATACGAGCGATGGGCCTCATCAAACGAGCCGCCGCTTCGGTGAACCATTCGCTCGGCTTGCTGGCCCAGCAACCGGCGGACGCCATCGCGCGGGCGGCCTCTGAGGTAGTCGAAGGGACCTTGGACGGCGAATTTCCCGTCGATGTGTTCCAGACCGGCTCGGGAACCTCAACGAACATGAATACTAACGAAGTGATTTCCAACCGCGCCACCGAACTGCTGGGGGGAAATCGGGGCAGCAAACTCGTACACCCAAACGACCATGTGAATCTGGGCCAATCCAGCAATGACGTCATTCCAACGGCCATTCACATTGCCGCCTCGGAAATGATCGAACGCCAACTCCTGCCGGCGTTGGCACGACTTCATCGAGCGCTGGCCCAAAAGGCAAAGGACTTCGACGGCATCGTCAAGATCGGCCGGACTCACCTCCAGGATGCGACTCCCGTGCGCTTGGGTCAGGAGTTCGGCGGCTATGCCCGGCAGATTGAATTGGGCATTGAACGAGTGAAGCGGGCCCAGGAAGCGCTCAGCGAGGTGGCACTGGGCGGAACGGCTGTCGGGACGGGTCTGAATTGCCATCCTGACTTCCCATCCAAAGTCATGGCGTTGATCTCCCAGGAAACCGGCTGTCACTTTCGGGAAGCGGCAAATCACTTCGAAGCGCAGTCAACGCAGGATTCCCTGGTGGAAGCCAGCGGGCACCTGCGCACTCTCGCGGTCAGCCTGATGAAAATCGCCAACGATATTCGCTGGCTGGGATCCGGTCCTCGATGTGGCCTCGGAGAAATCTCTCTTCCAGAAACGCAGCCGGGATCATCCATCATGCCGGGAAAGGTGAATCCGGTGATCGCCGAATCAGTAACGATGGTCTGCGCGCAGGTCATTGGCAACGACGTGACCGTGACGATCGGAGGTCAGGCCGGCAATTTTGAGTTGCTCGTCATGCTTCCAGTCATGGCATTCAACCTCCTCCAATCCATTGAACTCCTGGCCACGGCGTCCAGCAACTTTGCGGCCAAGTGCATTGAAGGGATTACCGTTAATAAAGAGCGCTGTCAGAGTCTCATTGAAGAGAGCCTCGCCATGTGCACCGCATTGGCCCCGGCAATCGGTTACGAAGCCGCAGCCAAGCTGGCGAAGGACGCCTATCAGTCCGGTAAAACCGTGCGACAGGTCGCCAAAGAACGCAACGTGCTGCCTGACGACCGTCTGGAACAACTGCTCGACCCCTGGCGCATGACCGAGCCCGGTGGGCCTGTCGGTAGCGCTGGAGGGTGACCGGTCCTTTTACGGTTTTGACAGCATTGAAAAGGCTATGCTAAAGTCCGCGGAACTGTTGAGATTATAGACACTTTTACCTCGAAGGTTAGGACTGGAATGAACGCAGAGCACAAGCATGTCGTTATTGTGGCCGGTGCCGGGCCTGCGGGAATGGCGGTCGCGGCTGCCTTGGGCAAAGCTGGCCATGAAATCATCATTCTCAACCGCGACATTAAGTTCGGCGGCCTTGCCGAGTACGGCATCTTTCCCAGCAAGCTCAAATTACGCGGAGGCTTGAGAAAGCAATACTGGGACCTGCTGGAGCAGCCGCATGTCCATTATTTTGGAAATGTTTCGATCGGCAAAGGGAAAGACCTGACAGTGGATGACGTGCGGGGACTCGGGGCGAGCGCCGTCGTGTTTTCGATTGGAGCGCAGGGGACAAAGGCCATCGGCGTTGAAGGCGACTCTGCGAGTGGCGTGTTCCACGCGAAAGACGTGGTCTATCACTTTAACCGATTGCCGGGATTCGGCGACCGGCCGTTTGACACAGGCAAGCACGTGGCGGTGATCGGCGCGGGCGACGTCATGGTCGACATCGCTCACTGGCTAACCCGTTACAAGAAAGTCGAACGCGTTACGGCCATCGTCCGGCGCGGCCCCGCAGAACGGAAATACAATCCGAAGGAAATCCGCGCCGTCTGCGCAAACATGGATCTGGACGGCATCAAGAAAGAATTTGACCGCATCAAGGATCGCCTCGTCGCCGTCGGACAGAACCCCGAGGAAATATTGAAGGGCCTGTTGGACGAATTCACGAAATGTGAGCCATCAAACAGCCAAACGAAAATGGGATTTCGCTTCCTCGCATCGCCAAAGCGTGTGCTCGTTGACGCGAGCAACAAGGTGCGCGGTCTGGAAATGGAAGACAATAAGCTCGAACCCAAAGGCGAAGACACAGCGGCCGTCGGCCTCAAGCAATTCTATGAATTTCCGTGCGACTCGGTGGTCTTTGCTGTCGGCGATAAAGTTGACGAGACGGTGGGTTTGCCCTACAAGGGCGGCGTCTATGTCACCAACCCGAACAAGACCGGCAACGATCCGGATGATGCCTTGTTCCAAGCATATGACGAGTCAAGCGGTAAGGTTCTCGAAGGCGTCTTTCTAGCCGGATGGGCCAGAAAGGCGAGCGAAGGACTTGTCGGGGTGGCCAAGCGTGACGGAGATTGGTGCGCTGAGGTCGTGCTGCGCTACCTTTCTACTAAACCGGCGGGCAATTCTAAGGCGGTACTTGACAAATTGCAGGCGCTGCTGAAGGAACGGAAGAGTCGCCCGGTAAACATCAACGAACTTCGTGCCCTCGAAGTCGCGGAGAAGTCGTTCAAAGGAACGACCGATTGTATTGGCGAATTCAAATACGTGACCAACCACGAAATGCTTAGCTTCATCGAGCAGACAAGACCGTAAAGCGGCTCAGCCGTCCCCCCACTTGAGTTTTTCCCGCAACACTGCATAGTAGCTGCTCTCGGGAAATCGAATCAACCGAGTGCGATGCTCGGAGACCTTCAGGACCACTGTATCGCCTTGGGTCAGGGCCACCCCGACTTGTCCGTCGAGCGTCGCCATCGCGCCCTCATCCCTGCTTGTTAGCGTCACGTCGATTTCCACGTCGTCGGGCACGATGAGCGGGCGATGGGTCAGTGTGTGAGGACAAATCGGCGCCAAAATCAGCGACCTCACTGCTGGACTGATGATCGGCCCTCCCGCCGAAAGCGAGTAGGCGGTCGAACCAGTCGGTGTGCTGACGATCAACCCGTCACCACGCAAATTCGTCACGAACTGTCCCTGAATGGTGATCCGCAATTCGATCATGCGGGCGAGGATGCCTTTGCTGATCACGACGTCGTTCAAGACAACGCCTTGGGCGACCGTCTCACCGTGGCGGTGGATGTGCGAGCCAAGCATCAATCGTTCATCGAGCACGTATTCATTCGCGAAGACGCGTTCCAAGGACGGATACAGATGGTCGAGCCGCACCTCGGTCAAAAACCCGAGTCCTCCCATGTTGACGCCGAGAATCGGGATGCTTCGTTCACCGGCCAACCGTGCGGCATTGAGCATTGTGCCGTCGCCGCCAAGGATCAACAAGACATCGGCCTTCTGGGCCAGTTGCGTCTTCTGCACGCCGCCGCGTTCGTTCAAGAGCATGGCGGACGTATTGTCTAAAATCACATCGATCTTGCGATCGCGTAGCCAGTTCACGACTGCCTGAACTGTCGCCTTGACTTCCGGAAACTTGGGCTTCGTTAAGATGCCGATGCTCTTGCTTTTCATTGGGCCGCTTGCGGCTATGCGGTGAAATTCGGCGGAAAGGTGCGGGATTGTATCGGGGAGAATTTCGCGAAGTCAACGAAGCGGGCGACGCATGGCGTTGCTTTTTTTTCGCCGCGCCACGTCCGGACGCGCGATTCCGTCGCAACCTTGACACTCCAAAAGCTTCTAGTTAGAATTAGGCCAGATATTTCGAAGGGTTTGCGTCGGTCGCGATACGTACAGACCCCACCAAATAAGGAGGCAGGATGTTCGAACGATTCACGGACAAGGGTCGGAAGATCATCATCCTCGCGCGAGAGGAAGCCGAGCGTCACCAGAATGACTACCTCGGAACCGAGCACCTAGTCTTAGCCATCCTTCGCGAATCCGACGGCATCGCCTTGATGATTTTGAAGAAAATGGGGCTTTCGACGGAGCAGATTCGGCTCGAGATTGAGCGAAATCTGCCTGGCGGCGGAACCACCATGACCTTCGGAGAAATTCCCTTCAGTCCTCGCGTCAAAAAAGTAATCGAGTACGGCGTTGAGGAAGCACGATTGCTCGGCCATAATCATATCGGCAGCGAACATCTGCTCTTAGGGCTGCTCCGGGAAGAGGAGGGCATCGGCGGCAAGATTCTTCGCAGCCTTGGCGCCAATCTTCTGACGGCACGTCAGTTGACCGTGACGTTCCTTCGCAAATCTGCGCCCCGCGAACGTGACCGCAAGAGCAACACCCCCGCCCTCGATGAGTTCGGGCGCGATCTGACGCAGATGGCGCAGGAAGGTCAACTCGATCCCGTCATCGGGCGCGCCGACGAAATCGAACGGGTGCTCCAGATCCTCAGCCGCCGGACGAAAAACAATCCGGTGCTCATCGGCGAATCCGGCGTCGGCAAGACCGCGATTGTCGAAGGCTTGGCGCAGCGCATCGTCCAGTCGGAGGTTCCCGACAATCTGCTTTCACGCCGCGTTATCGCCCTCGATCTTGGTTCGCTCGTGGCCGGTACCAAGTACCGAGGCCAGTTCGAGGAACGCCTGAAAGTCGTGATGAAAGAAATCGTCCAGGCGGGAAACATCATCATCTTCATCGACGAATTACATACGCTGGTCGGGGCCGGAGCGGCGGAGGGCTCCATCGATGCCTCGAATATGCTCAAGCCTGCGTTGTCCCGTGGTGAAATTCAGTGCATCGGCGCCACCACGCTTGACGAGTACCGGAAGCACATTGAAAAGGATGGCGCGTTGAAGCGGCGCTTCCAACCCATCTACGTGCAACCGCCGAGCCTCGACGAGACCGTTCGCATCATCCAAGGACTCCGTGACCGGTATGAAGAACATCACGGTGTCGAAATCACCGAGGACGCGATTGTTGAGGCGGTCAAGCTGTCCGATCGCTACATCACCGATCGTTTCCTGCCAGACAAGGCGATCGATCTGATCGACGAAACGGGGTCGCGCGCCAAGCTCCAGACCTACGCCTTGCCCGGCGAACTCAAGGCGATGGAGCAGGAACTGAAAAAGGTCTCGCGCGACAAGGAGTTGGCGATTTCCATGCAGAACTTCGAAGAAGCGGTGCGGCATCGCGAGGAAGAAGAACGCCTGCGCAAGCTGCTCGAAGAATCCAAGCGGGAATGGAAAAAGAATCAGGAGAAACAGAAGCCGACCATTGGCAAAGAAGACGTCGCGTACGTCGTCTCAAAGATGACGGGGATACCGCTCTTCAAGCTTGAGGAGGAAGAATCCAACAAGCTTCTGCGCATGGAGGAATTTCTCCACAAGCGCGTCGTCGGCCAGAACGAAGCGATCTCCGCCGTGTGCCGCGCCATCAGACGTTCACGCGCCGGCCTCAAAGAAGCCAAGAAGCCCATCGGCTCGTTCATCTTCCTTGGTCCGACCGGCGTCGGTAAGACGGAATTGGCCCGGACGTTGGCTGAATTCCTCTTTAACACTGAAGATGCGTTGATCCGCATCGATATGTCCGAGTATCAAGAAAAGTTCACCAGTTCACGGCTGTTCGGAGCGCCTCCGGGCTATGTCGGCTACGAAGAAGGCGGACAGCTGACGGAGCGTGTACGCCGCCGCCCGTACTCAGTAGTGCTCTTCGATGAAATCGAGAAGGCGCATCCTGATGTCTTCAATTTGCTGTTACAGGTGTTGGACGACGGTGTGCTGACCGACAGCCTTGGCCGGAAGGTCGATTTCAAAAATACCGTCGTTATCATGACTTCAAATATCGGCACCAAGTTGATCCAAAAAGGCGTCAGCTTGGGTTTCCAGAGCACGGACGCCGAGCAGGATCGCCACAAGAAGGAAGAGGTCCTCGGCGAGCTTCGCCGCCAGTTCAGCCCGGAATTTCTGAACCGGATCGACGAGATCGTGGTCTTCCACCAGCTCGACAAGACGCATTTGACGAGCATCCTCGATATCCTGCTGCGCGAGCTGAACCTCCGGTTGGTCGAGAAAGGCGTCGAAATCGAGGTCGACGACGAAGTCAAGGCATGGCTGATCAAGGAGGGCTACGAACCCCTTTACGGGGCGCGGCCGATGCGGAGAACGATTCAACGCGCCATCGGCGATCCGCTTTCTGAAGAGATGATTAAGGGCCGGTTCAAAGAGAGCCGGAAAATCCGTGTCGTGCTTCGGGACGGCGCCCCAACCTTCATCGAGCAGGAGGCCATGGCCGGCGTCTGACGGACCGTCGTGCACAGGCAATACCCGTTGAAGAACCATTCATGATGCGACCCTTGTCGGTCTTCCGACAAGGGTCGCATTGTTTTTTCTTGCTGAACTGCATGGATACCGACAAGGCTTTTTCGCTTCCATCAGATCCCATTCTCGGGATAGAAACGTCCTGTGATGAGACTGCCGCCGCCGTCCTCGGAGCGGACGGAAAAGTCCTTGCCAGCGTCGTCGCCTCTCAACATGCGGTGCATGAGCGTTTTGGCGGAGTCGTCCCCGAACTCGCTTCGCGAGTCCATATTGAAATGATCGAGCGGGTCGTGATGGCCGCTATGGAAGAGGCTGCTGTCTCATGGCAGTCGCTCGCGGGCATCGCAGTGACGCAAGGTCCTGGTCTCGCCGGAGCGCTGATTGTTGGCGTTAATTATGCGAAGACGCTGTCGTACATGCTGGGCATTCCCTTGGTTGGCGTCAGTCATCTGGAGGCGCATATCGCTTCCGCTTGGCTGGAAGAACCGGAATTTCCGCTACCATGCATCGTGCTCGTCGTCTCAGGCGGACATACCCATTTGTACAGAAGGGACGGGCAGGGTGTAAGCCACTTATTGGGTTGTACAAGAGACGATGCGGCGGGAGAAGCCTTCGATAAGGGAGCTCAGATGCTGGGCCTCGGCTTTCCGGGCGGACCGGCACTGGATCGACTCGCGCAAGTCGGCAATCATACGGCCATTCCGTTTCCGAAATCCTTCTTCAAGAAAGACTCTCTGGAATTCAGTTTCAGCGGCTTGAAAACCGCGCTGCTATACAAAGTCCAAGCGATGACGGAACAGGAGCTGGCTCGCGGCCGCGCCGATCTCGCCGCAGGCTACCAAGAGGCCATCGTGAGAGTGCTCGTCGAGAAGGCGCTCCTGGCGGGTCGGCAGACGGGAATCAGCGCACTGGCGGTGGTCGGAGGAGTCTCGGCCAACACGCGCCTCCGTACGCTACTGGAGGAGCACGCACGGGCCTCAGGACTTCGCCTCAGCATCCCTGCGTTGCGATTCTGTACGGACAATGCGGCCATGGTGGCGGCCGCTGGACGCCAAGCGCTCGCCACCGGCTCTCGCATGGCCATCGATGCCGAACCATTTACCACCTTAGGTCAGTCGGGCCACAATTGCCCTGAAAGAGCGCTGACGAAGGAGACCGCCCATTCCTGACATCTATGGCCAAACCAGCGGATTACGCGCCAGCCAAGTCGCCGCCATCGAGCGCCTCTACAGGCGCCGGGTGCCTCTCGATAAAGTGTTGTCCCATGAGTTGGCCAAAGCCATGTGCCAGCTGTCTTTAGAGGTTCGGAGGCCCCTCGCCGTGCTGTTGACCCGACGGGGCCAGGTCCAGGAACTCATCGTCGGAACGGATGTTTCGCTGTCGCCGACGACTCTCTCCAAGTTCCGCGCCGGTGCGCGCTCGCTCCGCGGCCTCCGGTTAATCCGCACCCAGTTCAACGACCAGCCGCTAAGCCAGGAGTCCTTGACCGACTTGGCCTACCTGCGTCTGGATCTCTTCGGTGTATTGTCTGTGACACCAGCCGGCAATCCTGGCACGCTATATTTGGCGCACCTGTTGCCGCCCGATGGGACTGGGCAACTCTGCAACGTGCTCAAGGGCACGCCGTTTCCTCAAGTCACGTTGCCCTTCAACCGGTTCATTGAAGATCTTGAAGGCGACATGCAACGCGCGCGTGGCAGCCATGCCATCGGACATGACGGAGAGTCCGCCATGTTGGTCAGCGCGTCCTGCCGAAGCCGCATCGAGCAAGAAGAACGTCTTCTCGAACTGACGGAGCTCGCCTCCTCCGCCGGCGTGACGGTCATCGACCGCATGGCGCAACGGACACAGGATGGTCATCAGCGCTACCTGTTGGGCAGCGGAAAGCTCAAAGAAGTGCTGATCCAGACCCTGCACAAAGGTGCGGACATGGTGATCTTCGATCAGACCCTAACGCCGGCCCAATCACGTGCGATTTCCGAGCTGACGGATATCAAAGTGATCGATCGTACTCAATTGATCCTCGATATTTTTGCGCGTCGCGCTCACAGCCGGGAAGGAAAAGTGCAAGTGGAACTCGCTCAACTCCGCTACCGGCTTCCGCGATTGTCCGGCAAAGGGGCCGAGTTGTCCCGCCTGGGGGGCGGCATTGGCTCGAGAGGACCCGGAGAAACCAAATTGGAAACGGATCGGCGCCGCATCAGAGACCGCATTACTCATCTGGAGCGCGAACTGGCGCATTTTGCGCGCCATCAAGATCAGCGCCGGGCCCGCCGCACCAGGCATCATTTGCCGGTATTGTCACTAGTCGGATACACGAACGCCGGAAAATCGACGCTGCTCAACGTATTGACCAAGAGCCATGTCTCCGCACAAGACCGCGTATTCGAAACACTGGATACGACCAGCCGAAGACTCCGCTTTCCTAGGGATCGGGAAGTGATCGTCACCGACACGGTCGGCTTCATCCGGGATCTCCCTCAAGAGTTGCTCGGCGCCTTTCGGACGACACTGGACGAATTGCGGGAGGCAGATCTCCTGGTCCATGTGGTCGATGCCAGCGCTGTGGACGTCGATATCCAGATTTCAGCCGTTGAAAAGATATTGCATGACCTGAATCTCGACACGCTGCGGCGAACACTCGTTTTCAATAAGTGCGATCGCCTGCCCCGGCAGCAGGCGGATCTCTTGTGTCGGCGCTACCGCGCCATTGGCGTTTCCGCTCTCCAAGAGGAGACGCTCAATCCGCTGCTCGACCATCTGGAGCGAGAGCTGGCCCTGGCCGCTCCCCCGGATGAGGCGCCTCAGGTCGCTCCGGACCTCGCCATCGCGCTTGCATCTCGTTCTTGATCCCTTCACAATCGGCGGCCGGGTCATGCGACACACGCCATTATCTGCGGCCGATCGACGGAAGCGGGCACAATCCATTGCACGCAAGCTCAAGGCCTCGATGCCCGACGCCACGGTCGAGTTGTCACACGACTCGCCGTGGCAACTCCTCGTAGCGACGATCTTATCGGCGCAATCGACAGACAAGCGCGTGAACCTGGTGACGCCAGCCTTGTTCGCGCGATACAAAACACCGTCCGACTTGGCCAGTGCCAACCTGACGGAGCTTGAAGAGATCGTCCGTTCGACCGGCTTCTACAAGAGCAAAGCCAAAAACATCGCGGCCTGCGCCCAGGCCATTACCGCGCGATACGGGGGACGGGTTCCGGAGCGGATGGAGGATCTCTTCACTCTGCCGGGAGTCGGTCGCAAGACGGCCAACGTCGTCCTGGGACAGGCATTCGGCCAACCGGCAATCGTCGTGGATACGCACGTCAAGCGCGTCGCCAATCGCCTGAAACTCACGGGCTCTGAGGATCCCGATCAAATCGAGCAAGACCTTCAGCGATTGCTGCCTCCGTCCCAATGGACAGGCTTTTCGGAACGGCTCCTTTTGCATGGCCGATATACCTGCATCGCCCGCAAACCTCTCTGCAACCGCTGTCGGATCTATGACGACTGTGACTCCAAGGAAAAGCGCCCTCGATGATTCACAGCATGACCGGATACGGACGTCACCAGGCGTCCTGGATTGACGGATTAGTGACGGTCGAAGTGCGCGCCGTCAATCACCGGTTTCTCGAAGTCGCCTGCCGGCTGCCCCGTCCCTTGCAAGGGATGGAGGAGGCCCTCAAAAAGGCCGTTCAGCAACGGTGCAGAAGAGGTCGCGTCGACTTGACGGTCACGATTCAAGCCGGAAAGGGGCGGGGAGGACTTATTAACGTTGATCAGCAGTTAGCCACACAGTACCATCGAGCCCTCCGGCGGTTAAAAACCTCTCTCAAACTGCCCGGGCCAATCGACGTCGCCCTCATTGCGGGACTCCGGGATGTGCTGACAGTATCTGATCAATCGCCCGAGGATTCCAGCCTCACCTCACTCGTCCACCAACTGGTTGACGATGCGCTCGACCAGATGCTCGCTATGCGGAAGCAGGAGGGAGTCGCGCTCGCCAAAGACATGCAGGGTCGCCTCCGGACCATGAAAGATCATCGCTCGGCGGTCGCGGGTCGCGCGCCAATGGTGGTACAGGAAGCGTTCGAACGCATGAAAGAGCGTGTCGGCAAACTATTGGGGAGTGACGCGCCGGACATTCCTCGCCTGCATCAAGAACTGGCAATGTATGCCGACCGCGGCGACATTACGGAAGAAATAGTCAGATTGGACTCTCATATGCTACAGTTTGACCAACAGCTGACGCGCATGGAATCTGTCGGCAAAACGCTCGAATTTCTTCTCCAGGAAATGGGCCGCGAAGTGAACACCATCGGTTCGAAGGCGAACGATGCCGTAATTGCTGGGCACGTCGTACAGATGAAAGCCGAATTGGAGCGCCTTCGAGAACAAGTGCAAAACGTCGAATGACTATGGCCGCTAACGCGATGCCTGTGCCGTCGGGACCGGTCCGATCTTCAACGGACCGGCGGGGGATTCTCTTCATTATCTCAGCCCCTTCAGGCACGGGAAAAACTACATTGTGCAAACAATTGACGGCGAACATTGCCGGACTGTGGCATTCGATCTCCTACACGACCAGACGGCCGCGCCCTGGAGAAGAACAGGGCCGTGAATATTTCTTTACGGATGAAGCGACGTTCCAAGCGATGATCGACCGGCATGAATTCGTTGAATGGGCGCGCGTCTATGGACACCTGTACGGCACCCCTAGAAAAACGCTCGCCGACAAGATCGACGAGGGTATCGACGTCCTTCTGGAGATCGATGTTCAGGGCGCGATGCAGGTAAAGAAAAAATTTGAGGATGCGGTGTCAATCTTCATTCTGCCTCCGTCCATGGCGGTGCTCCGGCAGCGGCTGGCGGCCCGCGCCTCGGATTCTTCAGATGAAATTCAGCGCCGCCTTCAAAAAGTCAAAGAAGAAGTCTGGAGCTACCGTGAGTATGCCTACATCGTCAGAAATGACGATCTCGCCCACTCGTTGCGCGACTTGGAGAACATCTTCCTTGGCGAGCGCTTGAAGACCAAGCGCTTGAACATGGCCTGGCTGGAACACAATTTCATTCTGGACGAGGAATCGAAACCCGGAGATCGGAAAGATCTCCCTAACCAATAGGAGTACTATCCCATGGTCGACATGCTCAGCCTGCTGCCGCAATACACACCGGATCAGTTCGATTCCCGACACCGCTTGGTCATCGTGGCCGCTCAACGGGCCAAGCACATCGTGCAGGGCTCCCGGCCGTTCGGCGCCTCGCGTTTTACAAAGGAAACTACCGTCGCGTTGGACGAAGTGCTCCGCGGCGAAGCCAAGTACCTGGTTGGCAAAGACGCCCGGGACGCCATGAAGGAGGCCAAGCGCGGCAAGGAAGGGGAAACGGAGCGTATGGCGATGATGACCGGTGAAGACGCGAGGGAAATCAAGAAAGAGCTCAGCGTCTATGTCGACGATAGCCCCAAGCCCGCGCCTGCTGGCGAATCTGAAGAGTAACGGATGACGGACGGCGCGAGACCACTGCTCGGCGGCGCCCGGCTGATCCTCGGCGTCACCGGTAGCATCGCGGCCTACAAGGCCGTAGGCCTGCTGCGGGCCCTAATCCGCGACGGAGCAACGGTAGACGTGGTGATGACCCGCGCCGCCGCCAAGTTCGTGACCCCGCTCACATTTGAAGTGCTGTCGGGCCGCCCGGTTAGAAGCGGTCTCTTTGACGCGCATCAGGAGATGAAGCATCTTTCGCTGCCGGAGCAGGCCGATGCCATTCTCGTCGCGCCGGCGACGGCCAACTTTCTGGCCAAAGCAGCGCTCGGAATCGCCGATGATCTGCTCTCGACTATGCTGTTGACCGCACGGTGTCCGGTGATATGCGCGCCAGCAATGGACGGCGGGATGTGGTCGCATCCGACCGTCACCGCGCACGTTCATGCGCTGCGGGGGCGCGGAGTGACGGTCATCGATCCCGAAGAAGGACCTCTGGCCTCAGGGCGTCTCGGCCGGGGCCGCCTGGCCGACGAAGAGCGTCTTCTCACCCGCGTGCGAACAGTCCTCATGCCGAGGCGGGATTTCTATGGCCAGCGTGTCCTATTGTCGGCGGGGCCGACGCAAGAAGCCATCGATCCCGTGCGCTACATCTCCAACCGCTCCTCGGGGAAAATGGGCTATGCCATCGCGGAGGCGGCGTTTCAGCGTGGTGCAGAAGTGGTGCTCGTCAGCGGTCCAACATCGTTGAGCCCGCCCCGCGGCGTTGAAGTGGTGCCCGTGGAAACTGCAGAGGAAATGGCCAAGCAGATGACCGCTCGGTTCTCCTGGTCAACGGTCGTCGTTATGGCCGCCGCGGTGGCGGATTTTCGTCCTCGGCAGCCGGCGGCCAGGAAACTGAAAAAGCACGGGATTCCGACCGCCGCCCTGCTTCTCGAGCCGACCACGGATATTCTGGCGGCCTTGTCGGGGCGGCGCACCACGCAGGTCCTGGTCGGCTTTGCGGCGGAAACGCATGATCTGCTCGCGAACGCCAAAGCGAAACTCGCCTCCAAGGGCCTCGATGTCATTATTGCCAACGACGTGACTCGGCCGGGGGCGGGATTCGGCAGCGACCGCAACGCAGTCACGGTGCTTGAACGGGACGGGCGAGCAACGGATGTTCCCCTTAAAAGCAAGCGAGAGCTGGCGGATGACATCCTGGACGTCGCACGCCGGTGGCTCACACGTGCCGGCCCTGGGCGCAAGCGCACACCCGACCGTCATACCAAGTTGTAGGCATGGCACCTCGAAAACACGCTACCAACGCGTTTGAGATCGACCGGTTGGCCACACAACTGGCCAAGGATCCGCAGTCCAAGGCGTTCCTTCCATTGGCAGAGGAGTATTGCAAGGTAGGCATGTGGGAAGAAGCGGTCGGGGTGCTGGAGGATGGGTTGAAGTACTATCCCGCTTTTATTACCGCTATGGTCGTGCTCGGCCGGGCCTACGACCAGCTGAACCAACCGACGAAAGCGAGGGCAGTCCTGGAAGGAGCGGTCAAGCTGAGCCCCGAAAATCTTCGTGCGCACCGAACGCTTATCAAGATTTACGCCGCACAAGGGTTGAGACAGGAGGCGATGACCTCATGTCGGGCCATCTTGGCAATGAATCCGAAAGACGAAGAAGCGCTTGCCGTGCAGGCCTCGTTGGCGATGAAGGGCCCCGACAAGGCGAACGCTTGTTCGGACGAAACACAGGGCCCGGCCAACGATTCGCCATGCTCTACGGCTGACACCAGCGACGCGCGCCCCGTGGACAACGCCGGCGTGTCATCACTCGCAGCCCATTCCAGGCCGACGGACGGCGCCCGGTCGCAGGGCGACCCTCCCACCAGCGAAGGGACCGCAGTACAAGTAAACATGCCAGTACCTACGAATTGTGTACGTCGTGGGGACACGCTCGCCCAACTCGAGTCATGGCTGCGATCGCTGAGGCAACGCCGGCGGGACTCCTCTGCAGACAGCACCGTGCAGCGTAAGCCGTAAATTTTCAATATATTCGATAGTTTGACCCCCCTGCGCAGGCCTGTTACAATGCCGCTCTCCTGCACTGCCGGCACACATACCGCCAGCGCTAGACATTGGGCAAAGCGCACGTCCCGGGTTAACGATTGCAAAGCAATCGGTGGGTCGGTGGGTGAAAATGTTCTGCGCAGGGCGGGCGAGTGAAAAGAAAACTATGCTCCGGATTCTGGTATTACATGGACCTAACCTGAATCTTCTTGGCAGAAGGGAGCAGTCGATCTACGGCAGCCAGTCACTGGACAGCATAGATGCGGCGCTGACCAAATTGGCCGACGAGCTCGCGGTGGATGTGGACATTCGGCAGTCGAACAGTGAGGGAGAACTGGTCAACTGGATCCAGGAGAGTGGCAGCGGCTATCAAGGCATCATTATCAACCCCGCCGCCTATACCCATACGAGCATCGCGATTCGTGATGCACTTGCTGCCGTGGCGTTGCCCACCGTCGAAGTCCATCTGTCGAACATCCATCAACGGGAGCCGTTCCGGCACCATTCCCACATCGCGGCAGTGGCCTTAGGTCAGATCTCTGGATTAGGCTCCGTCGGCTATCTCCTCGCCTTACGTGGGTTGCATGATCATTTATCAGCACCGAGAAAGCTCAAGAAATCATCGCCAGCGTCGCGCCGCCAAAAAACTGCGTCACGATAGCAAACACGGACAACAGACTCATCTCTATAAGCGGGTGAAGGGAGCAACGAGTGATTTCCACCACTGATTTCCGAGGCGGCGTTCGTCTGATGGTCGACGGCGAACCCTATTACATCGTCGAATTTCAACATGTGAAGCCGGGCAAGGGCGGCGCCTTCGTGCGGACGAAGCTCAAAAGTTATCTGTCGGGCAATGTGCTCGATCGTACGTTCCGGTCGGGCGAACGGTTTGAGGAGCCGGACCTCGAAGAACGGGAAATGCAATTCCTTTACGCAACCGGCGACGAGTACACGTTCATGGACACGGAGACTTACGAACAGCTGACGTTTGAAAAAAAACAACTGGGCGAGAATGCCGATCTGCTCAAAGAGAACATGAATGCAAAGATTCTCATTTATGAGCATCGCCCGATCGATGTGGAGCTGCCGATCTTTATCGAACTCAAAGTTGTCGACGCCGAACCCGGCGTCCGCGGCGACACCGCGTCCGGCGGTACGAAGCCGGCCGTCGTCGAGACCGGAGCCACGATTAAAGTCCCCCTGTATCTGGAAGTCGGGACTGTGATTAAGATCGACACCCGTACGAGAGCCTATGTGGAGCGAGTTCGGTGAGCCGAAAGAAACCGCGCAAATCCCGCATTCCCGGAACCCCCATCGTCTTGCCCGGTGCCTTCGCCGGCACCAAAAGTGCCCAGGACACCGCCGCGCAAACCAAGCAGATTCAAGACTTGATCGATCTGCTCAAGCGCAATCATTTGACGGAACTCGAGATTGAACGGGCCGGCGTCCGCATCAGAGTGCGGCATGAGGTCGGCGTGAGGACGGTGTCGGCAACGGTGAGTGAGCCGGGACACATGTCCGCACCTGCCGTGACGGCGCAGAACACCCCGCCGAGTGAACTCGTTCAGGATGCCGCCGGTCATCTCACCATCACCTCGCCGATCGTCGGAACGTTCTATCGATCCCCGTCCCCCGATGCCGATCCGTACGTGGAAGAAGGCGATTATGTGAAAAAAGGGCAGGTCTTGTGTATCGTAGAAGCCATGAAGTTGATGAACGAGATCGAGTCGGAGGTGGACGGCCGCGTCACGAAGATCTTGGTGGAAAGCACCAAGCCGGTTGAATATGGGCAGGCCCTCTTCCTGATTGATCCTAACGCCACTCCTTGAAACGGATGCTCACACAGGCCGTTCAGCGTGCCTCCCGCTGCTCCTTGACCCTGCCTCATTCCTGCCCCCTCACAGGGGCCGGCGTCATGGCCGTCGCGGCAACGTCGCGTGCGCGCATGCAGCCACAGAAGGGAATGCCACGTGTTTAAGAAAGTGCTGGTCGCCAACAGGGGAGAAATTGCCTTGCGGGTGATCCGCGCCTGCAAAGAACTCGGCATCAAGACCGTCGCCATCCATTCGGAAGCGGATGCGGGCGCCTTGCATGCCCGTGCGGCCGACGAACGGCTGTGCGTAGGACCGGCGGAGTCAGCGCTGAGCTATCGCAATATCCCGAATGTGCTGAGCGCCGCGGAAATCACGGGCGCCGATGCCATCCATCCCGGCTATGGCTTTCTCTCAGAAAACGCGCACTTCGCCGAGGTGTGTGAATCCATCGGCGTGAAGTTCATCGGACCGACCTCTGAGAACATCGCGTTGATGGGCGATAAAGCCAAGGCGCGCGAAATTGTGGCTCGGCGGGGACTGCCGGTCACCCCCGGAAGCCCGGGCGAGCTCAAGAGCGAGCAGGAGGCGCGCGACGCCGCTGCCAGGATCGGCTACCCCGTCATTATTAAGGCCGCGGCGGGCGGAGGCGGACGCGGCATGCGGGTCGTCAACAGCGCCGAAGAACTGGGCCGTGCCTTCCAGGCCGCACAAGCCGAGGCCAAGTCGACCTTCGGCAACGACAGCGTCTATCTCGAACGGTATTTTCTCGAACCCCGCCACATCGAAGTCCAGATCGCCGCCGATGCCCGCGGCCACGTCGTCTATCTCGGCGAGCGGGACTGTTCCATCCAGCGGCGGCATCAAAAGCTCGTCGAGGAGACCCCATCGCCAGCCGTCGACGAAAAGCTTCGCCGCGAGATCGGACGGGTGGCCGTGGAAGCGATGAAAGCGGTGCATTACCGGAACTTAGGCACGGTGGAATTCCTGCTCGACAAGGATCACAACTTTTTTTTCATGGAGGTGAATACCCGCATTCAAGTCGAGCATCCCATCACAGAAATGGTCACTGGAATCGATCTTATCAAGGAGCAGATTACGCTCGCCGACGGCCAGCCGCTGTCCTTTAAGCAATTGGACGTCCGTATCACGGGCCACAGTCTCGAATGCCGGATTAATGCCGAAGACCCTGAAAAGTTCACGCCCTCACCCGGATTGATCACCCGATACAGCGCTCCCGGGGGCTTCGGTGTCCGCGTTGACTCCGCCATGGAGTCCAATGCCACAGTGGTGCCGCATTACGACTCCATGATCGCCAAGGTGATCACCCATGGACGCGATCGTCAGGAAGCCATTGCCCGCATGCGTCGAGCGCTCGATGAATTCGTCATTGACGGCATCAAGACAACCATCCCTCTCCACAAGCGCATCCTCAACGATCCCGATTTCCAAAAAGGCCATCTGTCGACGACATATCTGGAGCGCTTCCTCGCGGGATAAACGCCGGACGGCTCTCGAGCATCGATAGTCGGCTTCCACGGCACATCGGACACAACTTATTCGATAATAATGGTTCCAGTCATGCCCGCGTGACCCGGGATGGCGCAATGAAACAGATAGACACCTGGATTTGTCCGGATGACGATCTCGGCCTTCTGATTAGCCGACACCGGTACGCTGGTGAGCATGCCCCCTGACCCGCCGAGCTGATGGCCGAGCAGCGGACTCTTGAACTCATGCCGTTCCCGGCCTTGGTTGACGATCAACAGGCGAATCGGCCGTTGAGCCGAAAGGTGCAGTTCCGCCGGCGTGAAACGGAAGTCCTCCGCAATGATCTCGACCGTCGGCTCCCGCGAGTCGCAGGCCATCGCGCACATGAGAAGCAGAGGGGCAAGCCTTTTGCCACACCGCTTCGCCTCACTAGAAACCTGCAAGGCACGAGTCTCCGCTGGCGCCCGTTCAACGCTCACGTTAGAATGTCTGCTCATGACGGCCGGTTCCGAGCGCACAATCCCTCTGAGAGGACTGTATGTGATTCTCGACCCGACCGTGCGACAGGACCGACCGCTCCTCAAGGTGCTCGACGCGGCCGCAACTGCCGGCGTTCGAATCTTTCAGTATCGCAACAAGACGGCGTCGATGAAAGATGCGTATGAGGAAGCACAGCCTCTACGTGCCAGAGCACAGGAGCTCGGTGTCCTGTTCCTCGTCAATGACCGGTGTGATCTCGCCTTGGCCCTCAAGGCGGACGGCGTGCATCTGGGGGAAGGGGACTTGCCCTACGAACATGCCCGGCGCCTGCTGGGCCCCGACAAATGCATCGGCCTCTCGACGCACAACGCCGGCCAGGTCGCAGCGGCCGAGCGCCTGGCTCCGGACTATATCGGTTTCGGCCCCATTTTCACGCCGGCGTCAAAACGGGATCATCAACCGGTCGTCGGCATTGAAGGACTCCGGCACATTCGTCCCCTGACTTCGCGTCCGGTCTTTGCCATCGGCGGGATCCGAGCCGAGCACGTTCGGCCCGTCCTCGACGCAGGCGCCGACGGGATCGCCGTAATTTCCGCCGTCCTCGGAGCGCCCGACGTCAAGACCGCGGCGGCGCGATTCACCGAACAGATGTTTTGACCAACCGCATCAATGTGAGAACCGCCGCTGTCCTCGTCAGACGGGCCACCGAGCGCCGGAAGCTCTTTGACAACGCGGCGTCATAGGGAAGTGGACCGAGCACCGGTACTCCGACCCCTCGTCGAAGCGCCTCGATGGTCGTGCGCTCCTGAAGACGCATGATGGCCGAACGCACCGGTGTCGTGCGATTCAGCACCAGGGCCACGACGGGAAGCTTCCGCCTCTGAAGCGCGTCGACCGTCAACAGCGCATGATTGATCCCGCCGAGGCCGGCTCGCCCCACCACGATCACCGGCAGCATCAACGTGCGGATGAGATCGAGCACGTCAGCCTTCGGCGTGAGCGGCACGCGGACACCGCCCAGGCCTTCCACCACGGTGTACTCATACCGGCGGGCGAGTAGGCGATAAACTTGTCGGACGACGTCCAAGTCGATGCTCTTTCGCTCGGCGTTGGCGGCCGCGAGAGGCGCGACCGCGGCTTCGAAACGGTACGGACAGATCGCGCCCAGGGTTTCCTCGCTCTCGACGATCGTCCGGAGCCGCGCGGCATCAGATTGGCCGATCCTCGAAGAACTGACGCCCGTCTCGACGGGCTTCATCACGCCCACGCTGTGTCCCGCGCGTTTCAGCGCTGCAGCCAATATTGCCGCCACCAACGTTTTGCCAACGCCGGTATCGGTGCCGGTAATGAACACGCCAGCACTGTGATTACGGTGTTTCATAAAAAAAGCGGTCGGCTATCACAGTTCCAGACTTGGCCCGAGACGTCGTTGATTTGCGCCAGATGGACAATGGTTCGAACCACTTCTTCGAGAGCCGGCGGACGGCCCAGTGCATGGTCAGTCCAGGCTTCTCTGCGGCGGATGGCGGATTCCGCCAGGTTCGTCTGCTGCCACCCAGGCCAAAGCAAATTCACGCAGATGTTGTCCGGCCCCCATTCCAAGGCCGCCGTTTTGACCAGTCCGATGAGTCCCGCTTTCGAGGCCGCATAGGCCGCTTGGCCGGCCGTTCCTTGGTAACCGGCATACGATCCGATGGCGACAATCGACCCGCCGCCCTGGCCTTGCAGCACAGGCGCCATTGCGCGCAGACAATGGAACAGACCGGTGAGATTGGTTGCAATCACCTCCTGCCAATGATCGTCTCTGAGGTTGAGGACGAGTTCGCCGCTGCCGATCCCGGCGACGCAAATAAAACTCACCGGACGACCGCTGTCGCGCCAGAAGACATCGACCATCTGCTGGACCGACTGAGCATCGCGCACATCTGCCTGATACAGGGCCGCCGCACCGCCGGCTCCTTGAAGCTCCGCCAACAGCAGTTCGGCAGCGGCTTTTCCCCGATGATAATGAATGCCCACGGACCATCCTAACGCTGCGCAGGCATGGGAGACGGCTCGGCCGATCCCGCCAGATGCGCCGGTCACCAACACGGAGCGTGGCCGAGCACCGAATTCCAATGCGGGAGTACCACTGGGCTTCATGACCGGGGATTATCCGGAGGCCGGCCGCGGAACGCAAGCCGGACAGCGGCGTGTCATGGGCTCTTCACTCTTGCTGCCCTCCGGAGTCCTATGATACCGTTTCATCAACCCTCGAGATCCCAAGGATGCAAGGGACGCTTGTGACACACCGAACGCAGATCATCATCAGCCTCCTGTGTCTATACCTGGGCATGCCGGCACTGTCCATCGCGGCCGAAGACCTCCATGCCATCGGCCAGTCGTCCGACTACTTTCCCGACACCATCGGCAGTCATTGGGATTATCACGGTCAAATTACGGAAGGGCCTCTGCAAACGATCGACCACAAGTATTTCACGAACGTCTCGACCGTTGTCGGCACGAGAACCATCCGTGGCATGACGGTCACAGTCTTTCACGATACGAATCCCGGCAATCATGGACCCTCGGATAGTTTTTACCGACGCGATGTCGTCGGCATCGTCTATCATGGATCGGAACCTGGGACTCCATTGGAGAAGCAGCTCATCCCGTATCAAATCGTCCGATTTCCGATTACGATTTCCTCGACGATTCAACAGTTCGACAAGAAAGAATTGGACTTCGGGACGGATCTCGACCGGGACGGCGTGAACGAAAAAGTGGACGCCCAGGGTACCTCGACGGTCGCCGGACTTGAAACCGTCACCGTACAGGCCGGGACGTTCAAGGATGCTGTCAAAGTCGAAGCGTTTATGCGGATGAGTATTCATCTCTCCGGCACGCCGCGAACGGTCACAGGGACCGACGTGATGACGGCCTGGTTTGCCAAGGGAGTTGGTCTCGTCAAGTACGTCGAGCGCCAGGAACTCTCTCCGCTCGAAGACCGCGGCGTGATTACCGAGATCACGGAAGAGTTGGATTCGTACGAAGTAAAACTTTCTAAAGCGTCACTCGACCGGAGCGAAACCCCGGCGGAGCGTCTGTTCGCTGACCACGCGGCTGACCACAAACTGCATCAGATAGTCTTCGCCTCCCGCCTTCGCTCCAACCCCTGACAACCGATGGCCGCCGAACGGCTGGCGGTGCACCAGGGCGCCGGTAATAGGCCGGTTCAAATAGAGATTGCCTACATCGAATCGTTGCCGCGCGAGGTCGAGATTCGCCGGGCTCCTCGAATACACACCGCCGGTCAACGCATATTCCGTCCCGTTCGCAATGCTGAGCGCTTCGTCAAACGAGTCCGCCTTCAGCACCGCCAAGACGGGCCCAAAGATTTCTTCCTGTGCAATCCGGGCAGTGCAAGCCACATCCGCAAAGACCGTCGGTCCCACGTACCACCCGGGCTGGCTCACACGCCCTTCAATCAGCACGCGCCCTTCCTGATTGCCGACCTTGATGTAGTCGAGAATGGTCGCCTGCGCCCGTTCGTCAATCACGGGCCCGACCTGTGTGCCAGGCTCTTCCGGATTTCCCACGCGAAGACTCTCGATTGCCTCCCTGAAACGCGCCAGAAAAACTTCGTACACAGCCGCATGCACGATCACGCGTGAGCAGGCCGAGCATTTCTGGCCGCTATACCCCGTGCCGGATGCAACGACGCCGGCCACCGCCTCATCGAGATCGGCCGTCTCGTCGATGATGATGGCATTTTTGCCGCCCATTTCGGCGATGACTCGCTTCACCATCCGCTGTCCCGGCGCCACGGTCGCACTCTGTCTCAGCAATTCGAGTCCCACCCGCTTAGAGCCGGTGAAGGCGATCGTGACGACCTCGGGGTGCTGCGCCAGGGCCCGCCCGATTTCCGCACCCCCGGGAAGGCAGAACAGCACCGTCTGCGGCACGCCGGCTTCAATGAGAATTTCGGCGAGCAACTGGCCGATAACGGGCGAGCGCTCAGACGGCTTAAAGAGCACTGGATTTCCGGTGACGAGCGCGGCCGAGACCATGCCCGTGGGAATGGCGAGAGGAAAATTCCAGGGCGCAATGACGGCGGTCAGGCCGCGGGACTCCAGCAGACGATGATTGAGCTCTCCCGGTTCGTGTCCCAGTCGGGTGGGCGCGGCCACGCGCAGCCATTCGGCGCCGTAAAACTCTAGAAAATCAATCGCCTCCGCGACGTCGGCATCCGCCTCGCGCCAGGGCTTTCCGCATTCGAGTATCTCCCAGGCCGCCAGCGTCTCTCGCTGCGACCGCATGAGCGCCGCTGCTTTCCTGAGGATGTCGACGCGCCGTTCAGCTGGCAGCGCTCGCCAGGCCGGCCAGCCGTGGGCGGCGAGCCGGACCGCTCCTTCCAGATCGGCGTCGGCGGCGGTCTTGACCACGCCGACGATTTCCTGCGGTCGGCTCGGATTATAGGATGACAGTGCCGGACCTGTGAGCGTGAGCCCTCCTGCGATAGACGATCTGCTCCTCCCGAGCTGCTGTGTCACGCGCCTGAGCGCCTCCTGCATGGCGGATCGGGCTTCCGCTCGGGAGAAATCGCGCAGCGGCTCATTGCCAAATGCTCCTTGAAACGCATCGGAAGGAGGGGAGGCCTGAGGCCGTGCCGGCAGAACTGGCGGCGCAAGCAGCGTGGTAAGTGATTGGGACTCGAGGAATTCCTTCCGCAAGAACGATTCATTCGACGTATTTTCCAACAGACGGCGGACCAGATAGGCCATGCCGGGCAAGAGTTCGCCTACCGGCGTGTACAAGCGGAGGCGACGTCCGCGCCGGAGGATCGCTTCCTGAAAGGGTTCCGCCATGCCGAAGATCATTTGATATTCCCAGGTGCCGGGAGAGAGGCCCAACTGTTCGCCCATCGCTTCGATGAAGGCCAACGTCCGAAGATTATGCGTACCGAACGCCGGACGAATGAGGGCGCGGGCCTCCAACAGCGTGCGCACGAGGCTTTCATAGTTCGCATCGGTCTCGCCTTTGTGCTCAAACAGCGGCACGGACCAGCCCCGCTGTCGGTAGCGGATCGTATC
Source organism: Nitrospira sp. (assembly GCA_035495295.1). GTDB lineage: Bacteria > Nitrospirota > Nitrospiria > Nitrospirales > Nitrospiraceae > Nitrospira_C. The sequence goes on from DATJGE010000056.1 coordinate 39,132, forward strand.
CGAATCCCAATAGGCGCCCTTGACCAGTCTGATCGTCACCGGTGCCCCCCGGCGCCGCGTCCACGCGAGCAGGGTCTCGACGTCGCGGGCGGTCTCTCGATGGTAGGCCTGGACCGCCAAGCCGGCATAGGGATAGGTCCGATAGCTCGGCTCCATGAAGAGCCGCGTAAAGATTCCAATGAGCAAGTCCTTCGTGTCCGCCTGCTCCATGTCGAAGATCACCGATGCCGGCGCCTGCATCGCCGCATCCACAATGGGACGGAGCCGGCATGCCACAGACGCAAAGCTGCCGTCCGGATCGATGGGATCAAGGTGAGGAGACAGCGCGGAGATCTTGAGCGACAGCTGCACGCGCGGAAGGGGCCCGAGATGATCCTTTTCGAGCAAGGGATTCGCCTCCCATGATCGCGCCGCTTTCGCCAGCGTCTCGAGCGCGCCGAGACAACGATCCCGATACCGGTTGGCTTCCTGATCACTGATCGTCGCTTCTCCGAGTAGATCAACGGACCAGGCTTTCCCCTCCGACCATAAGTGCTTCAAGATCGGACTCGCATCGTTGACCGAGGAGCCGGCAATGAACGTGCGGGCCATTTGCTCAACCTGCGCACGGATGGCATGGCCGGTCAGCCGTGCCCCGACTGCCGTCGCCGCCAGAGCTTTCAAACCCCAACCCAGACCGAAGGCCTGTGCAGCCAGGGATCCGAAATATTCCTGCGCCAAAGACACAACCCGCTGATCATTGCTGACGGAAGGCAGCGTATCGATGAAGCGAAACAGCTGAGTCTTGAAGTCCAGATTGTGCATCGCCAAATTGATGGCCGCCTGGGACCACCAGCGGCGTTCGAACAGCGTCGGAGATTGCCCTCCCGAGAGCCGTGCCAACTCTGCGCCGATCCGACGGACCAAGGATTCGAGGTCAGAGGTCACGGCCACTGAAGGACTTATTGTCGGTGACGATGGGGGCGTCATTGATTTCAGTATACACCTCACGGCTGCCCTTGATTTTGCGGTCGAGAAAGAATTTCTTGATTAAAGTCGGCTACTTGGGTACTCTTAGCCACGACGACTTTTCAGTCCCGGCCAGAGAGATTCGGTGCATTCCCACACACGCCGGATGGTGAATTTTCCGGAGGAAAGCCGAACGCTCCGCCTGCCTCTCGATGATGAGAGGTGTTGACGGGACCTTCATCTTGAAGACGACACAGGGAGAAACGGATGCCAGACGCTGTTGGAACCACGCCATTCGCCTATAAAACTTTCATTCTGTTTTGTCTGGTTGCCGCCACTACGATGATCGGCACGCCGCTCTTCGGTTACCTCTACGGATACACGGTGTTCGACTGGGTGCTCTTTGCCATTTTATACGTCGTGACCGGCTTGGGAGTCACCGTCGGCTATCACCGGCTCATTTCACATCGCAGTTTTGAATGCCATCCCTGGGTCAAGTTTTTGTTGCTGATCGCTGGCGGGTGGGCGCTTCAGAATTCCGCGCTGCGATGGAGCGCCGATCACATTCGGCATCATGCGAGGACCGATCAGGAGGAAGATCCGTACAATGCCAAGAAGGGCTTCTGGCACAGTCACTGCGTGTGGCTCTTCATCAATACGCCGCACCGCACGGAAAATTACGAGCGGCAACTGAAGAAGGACGCGATGGTTATGTGGCAACACCGGCATTACCGCGCCATCGTCATTTCGGGCCTCGCGTTTCCCCTTGTCTTGGGTCTCGTCCACGGCGGGATCATCGGCGGCATCAGCTGCTTCCTGCTTGCGGGCATGTTTCGGATGTTCATGGTCCTCAATTCCACGTTTGCCATCAATTCCCTCTGTCATATGTTCGGCACGCAGCCGCACAGCCAAGGCGACAGCAGCCGCGACAGTTGGCTCATTTCCTGTTTGACTTTCGGCGAGGGCTATCACAACTATCACCACACCTACGCACGCGACTACCGCAACGGACCGAGGTGGTACAACATCGATCCGTCCAAGTGGACGATCTACACGCTGTCGATGATGGGGCTGGCATCCAACCTTCGCCGGCTCGATCCGTCCGTCCTGTCAGACTAGGGCCGCCCGCGCGATCCTAGCCAGGGCCAACAGACCCATTTTCTTTCCCTTCCACCATCGCTTATGATGCTAGGTGAAGGAGTAGCATGATGGCCGACGAACCGGTCTCGCCGGAACAATCGCAGGGAAAAGACACGCTGATCCCCGGCGTCAAACGCGTGATCGCGATCAGCAGCGGCAAAGGCGGCGTCGGCAAATCGACTGTCGCGGCGAACCTGGCCTGCGCGCTGGCCCTCACGGGCGCCAAGGTCGGCCTCATGGATGCGGACCTCTATGGGCCCAATATCCCGATGATGATGGGGAGTACGAAAGGCCCCGAACAACGGGACGGCAAGATCGTGCCGGTGGAGAACCACGGCGTCAAGCTCATTTCCATGGCCTTCCTCGTGCCCGAAGAGGCCCCGCTCGTATGGCGCGGTCCCATGGTCCATCAGTACTTGCAGGCCTTCTTTCGAGACGTCCTGTGGGGGGACCTCGACTATCTGCTGATTGATCTGCCGCCTGGAACCGGCGACGTGCAATTGTCCTTGTCACAAATGGTCCCGATGGCGGGCGCCGTGACGGTGACGACCCCCCAGGAAGTGGCGCTCTATGACGTGCGCAAGGGCATGGCGATGTTTCAGAAGGTCAATGTGCCGCTGCTCGGGATCATTGAAAACATGAGTTCCTTCGTCTGCGGCCATTGCGGTGAACGCACGGACATTTTCTCGCACGGCGGGGGAGAACGGGCCGCCTCCAAGGTGGGGGTGCCCTTCCTCGGCAGCATCCCGATCGATCCTGCCATTCGAGAAGGAGGGGACAGCGGCCATCCCATCGTCGTGGCGGATCCGTCCTCACCCCAAGCGGCCGCTTTCAGGAACATTGCCAAGACACTGACAGAGCGATTGGGAGCCGCCTCAGGAGGCGCTTCGATGGACACGCTGCTGAAGAAGATCAAACAGCCCTTTACGAAGCAGTAACGAGCGCCTGCGAGGAGACATTGGAGATGGGAGAGTTCGTTCGGATTGCCGGCACCGATGACGTCAAGCCGGGGCACGGTATGGTGGCTGAAGTCAACGGGAAGTCATTGGCGGTTTTCAACGTCGACGGACACTTTCATGTCATCGACAATACGTGCGTCCACCGCGGCGGCCCTCTGGGTGAGGGCGAACTCGAAGCCAACGTCGTGACCTGTCCCTGGCATGGGTGGCAATTCAATGTTCTCACCGGGGCCTGCGTCAACAATCCTTCTGCAAAGGTCGAGAGCTATCAGGTCAAAGTGGAAGGTGGCGATATCACAGCCCTGCTCTAAATAGGGCAGGACCGGAAGGAGTCGCGTATGCCCCCATCGGCCGCCACGCAGCTCGACATCGCCGCTGCCCTTGTTCGACTGTATGTCTTTCTCAACCAATATTTAGACCGGTGCGTGACCGACGCAGTGCGACGCAGTTCGCCGGACGGAAACCTGGAGACCCATCTCGAGAACACCCGCCGGGAGTTGATGGAGATCCTGTCCGTCAATCCAGTCGTCAAGCGGAAACTCACCGACGAATGCGACAGAATCCTCAAGCTCGGCGCATCCTGCCTCTCATCGAGTTCTGCGAGCGGTGAGCATCGGGACCGTATTAATGCCGAGCGGGAAGTGCTGAAGCAGAAAACCATCGCCTTAAGCGATCTGGTGGCGGTGTTCCGGGCTTTAGACTGACGAGTGAAACCCGTGCCTCAAGAGACTTACCAGCTGGCCGGCCTTGATCCTCGGGAGCGGGGCTTCAGCCGCCCGGTTGACGTGCTGGCGCACGACCGGCAGTACCGGGCGACGTTACGCTATGAGTCGGCACGAATTGTCACGGAACCGGCCGCAAGCCAGGAGGCTGCTCTTCAGAGCCTGATCGCGACCCTCCACGGGCAGGGCTATCGTCAGTTGAAAACGCACATCAGTTTTCGCGAGGGGAGGTACTTGGGTTCGCGAGAATTCTGGACCGAATATCCCGATCCTGCGCCGGCTCCTCGAAGCGTGTTGGCTGCTCTTCGAAGCTGGCTCTATCGCGGGAACGGTTCGACATGACGCTCATTCCGCTCACAGATCTGCGCTCACGCAACGGGCAGAGGGCACGTCTCCCCATCTGGTTCAATGTTGAGGCGACGACCGGTCCCGACTACCTGGACATCAGACGCACGATCGACCGCCTGAAACTCCACACGATTTGTGAAGAGGCGCGTTGTCCGAATCGATGGGAATGTTGGAACGCGCGGACAGCGACATTTTTGATTCTCGGGGACGTTTGTACGAGACGCTGCCACTACTGTTCCGTCGCCACAGGACGGCCGCTGCCCCTGGATCCCGAGGAACCCCGGCGGATCGCCGAGGCTGCCAGGGCGCTCGCGCTCCGACATGCCGTGATCACGTCCGTCAACCGCGACGAATTGGTGGATGGGGGAGCGAGCATCTTCGCTGAGAGCATTCGCCTCATCCGTGAAGTCACCCCGAGCTGTACCATCGAGGTGCTGATTCCGGATTTCGAGGGCAATCCTCAGGCGCTCGACCTCGTCTGCGGGGCGCGACCGGATGTCCTCAATCACAACATTGAGACGGTGCCGCGGCTTTTCCCGGTCCTTCGGCCTCAAGGCAAATATCAACGGTCACTTGAACTATTGCGGCGTGCGAAGGCGTACAGTCTTCGCACGAAGTCGGGTCTGATCGTGGGGATGGGCGAGACGGCGGAGGAGCTTCGCGACGTCCTAAGCGACTTGCGCAGCACGGGCTGTGACGTCGTGACCATCGGCCAATACCTCCAACCGACGAGAGCCCATCTTCCGGTGGTCCGCTTCTATGCACCGGAGGAGTTCGTGAGGTTGAAAAGTGAAGCCCTCGCGATGGGCTTCGCCCATGTGGAAGCCAGCCCGCTCACCCGCAGTTCGTATCACGCCGGCCGCCATGCGGCGTCCTCCGACGGCCATTAGAGAGCGGTCAGGACTTCGCCGACAAGCGCCTGGGCTTCGGATTGAATCCGCGCTAGATGGTCTCGTCCCTTAAAACTCTCGGCATAGAGCTTGTACACGTCTTCCGTTCCTGACGGACGAGCGGCGAACCAGCCGTGCGCCGTCACTACTTTG
>DATJGE010000057.1:0-39407 GCA_035495295.1 Nitrospira sp.
AAACAAGGTATGGTCAGCAGACGAGGGAGTGATCATGCCGGCAGGAAGGCAATGGCTCCTTAACCGCGACTTCGCGCTTATTTGGTGGAGTCAGGTGTTGTCGCAGGTGGCCGACGGCGTCAGCCGGCTCGCGCTGCTGTGGTTCGTGTACTCGGTCACGGGATCCGCGCTCAAAACCAGCGTCATCGGCTTGCTGCAGACACTCTCGCCGATTCTGCTCGGGCCGATCATCGGCGTCACGGTCGATCGGCTGCCGAAAAAAGTCATCTTGATCTTGACCGACGTCGCGCGAGGCATCCTCATCGGCTTGATCCCTTGCATCCTCACGATCGACGTGTTTACCGTCGATATGCTGTATGTGCTGGTGTTCCTTTATGGCATCGCAACCGCGATGTTCGTGCCGACGCTGTCATCATCGGTGCCGTTTTTGGTCGACCGCTCGCACTTCGTGGCCGCCAACGCGATGCTGCAGAGTACGACGAGCATCGGCATCATCATCGGACCTGCGCTCAGCGGTCTGGGCATTGCCTTTTCCGGCTCACAGGAAGTCCTGTGCGCGAATGCCGTGATCTATTTCGCCTCGGCGATCTGCTTGCTTCCGATCAAACTCCCATGGAGCCGGCCGGCCGATGGCCACATAGGCACGGCTGCGGCGACGCTGCAGGATCTGGCAGAAGGCATTCGCTATACGCTGTTCTCCCACCGCACGATTTTAATCGTGATTCTGCTCGCGTCTGTCTATACCTTTGCGGCAGGGGCCTACACGACGTTGTTTCCCGTCTTCGGAAAAAAGATGTTGGCACTGGGGCCCGTGGAAGTCGGCTATCTGTGGTCTTGGCTGGGCATCGGGCTCTTTCTCGTTTCGCTCGCGCTTGTGCCCTTGTCCAAATGGGAGACGCGGAAGCGCGTCCAAGTCATCTCCGTCTCGTGCCTGGTCGGAGGCGTCGCTCTCTGCGGACTGGTCCTGACCAATAGCTTGGTGGTCGCCACCGTGCTTGTCACGATCATCGGCATGGGGTTTGGGACATGGACGCCGATTGCCTGGGGCATGATTCAGGAATTTGCGCCGGCCAAAATGGTGGGGCGCGTCATGGCGATCTATACCGCGATTGCGACGGCGACCTCGCTTGCCGGGATCTCATTTTTCGGGTGGCTCACCGAGCAGGCCAATGAACATACCAGCATTATCGGCATCGGAATGGTCCTATTCATGCTGGGGTTGGCCGCGGCTTGGTTCAGCCGCCGAATTCAAACCGGTGGCGATCCCACCGAGGAGATCGAGGCTGAGCCTGCAACAGTCGCCAGCGGGTTTGCGTAACCACATACTCCTTCCAAGCGTGCTGTTTCTCTCGTTCCAAAGGAAGGATGGATAATGCGTCAATTGACCGTGGATTTCGTGTGATGCCGTCTGGTCGGTTTTTCAAAGATCTCGCGTCCATCCCGACCAAGGAGACCTACTTCCAGACGCGCTTACCGCGCTTCTTCAGGCGCTTCCATTCAGCCCAAAAGTTCTCCCGCACTTCTTCACGCCGCTGTTTCGCCCGAGCGGCGAGTAAGCCGGCCGTGAAGGCCGCCTGGCGCCGACCCTGATATTTCAGGAACCCCTCCACATAGCGCTCGGCCAGCACGGCGTCTTGATGCCGGCCCAATAAATCTTGTAGTCGTCCGGCGCGCTTGATGAATCGGCCGATCGCCTTGCTGTCGCTCCCTTGAGCGAGTTCCGCCGCATATCTGGCTCGTTTGGTTTTGATTCTCACCCGATGAAGCTCCGCATCAGAGGGTGACGGCGTGAGGCTTCTCACCGTCTTTCTGAGCTTGCGGTATTGACGGGCCGCCGCGTCCCTGAACGTGTAGTCAAGATTTTCGACCGGCGGGCGTTCTGCGGCATCCCGCAGCTTACTGATAAATCCGACATAGCGGGCGCTCTTCATCTCTTCGAGCACCATTTGGTAGGCTTTGTCCCGCTCGGCGCCCAAGTGTGATAGAAAGCGCTCGAGCGGCCGCCGGTCGCGGGCTTTCAATTCTTTGCCCTCACTCCTGAAGTAATCCATTTGCACGTCGAGGTCGCGTACACGGCCGAACACGCCACCGAGCCACTTGAGCCCGGAAAGCAGCGGCTCGATCCACTCGGCCGACACGATCTTCCGAATGGCGATCAGGAGAGTCCGCATCCGCCGCGCCGCGACACGCATCCGATGCACATCCTCGATGTCTCCACACAAGCGAATGCCGGGGTCGCATTGTTTGAGGTGCTGCAGTTGCTGAATCAGACCGTGATGGATGTGATCGGTGATCGAGACCTGGCCCTCCGGCTCGTCCAAGGCATAGAGCGGAATACTCAGAGCCCGAAACAGTTTCGGCCTTCCGTCATGGTGCCGTGCCCCGGCGCCGTACAGGGCCGAGGCAAGCTTGTCGATGCCTGACTCATTGCCGTTCAATGATTCAATCTCCACTTCTTTGAACCGTTGGATGACAGATCCCTTGCGAAAGACCGATACCGTATCCAAGATCACTTCGACGTCGTTATTCTTTTCATCCCGTACTCGCATGCCTGTCCGCGACGTTTGCAGTTCGGCAATAGGCACGAGTTCCTTTCCCTCCAGAAGCACGATCAAGGCATCGACGAACCGGGGCGGCGGCGTCATTGAGCGGTCGTGCAGCTCAATCTCGCGGCGTGCGCCATCGAGGGGTAATTTCATCTGCCAGACGGGCGATCCCTTCTCGATGCGTCGGCGGAGGGTAATGCTCGAGCGGGCGAGGCAATGGTCGAGCGTGTCGAAATAGGTTGACCGGAACACTTGGCGGCGAAGCGGATGGCCGGACAAGGCCGGCAGGCGGAAATCGGCTTCGACCGCAAGCTTCTTCTCCGTTTCCACCACGAACTTCAGCGGCCGAAGGGTGGAATGATGAGAAGCGAGTTCATGCATACGTCTTGTCCTCTGCGTTACGGGTGTGCTCACTGTATGCGGAGAGCATTTCATATTGCAACGGCTGCTGTTCACGCTTAATTAGGGATCTTCCGAGTGCAGGAAGCCAACAAACACGCGTATTTTGACGCTCACTATGGGTACGCGGAAAGCCGTCGCCAGCTTTATGCATAGCAGCCGGCACTTATTTAATCTGTTGCATCAAGACACTGAAGGTCCGTCCGACCTTGACTTGCAGCTGGTGAGGTCTCAGCTGCACATGCTTGAGATTCAGATCACGAACATACAATCCTTGCGTGAATTGCGCTTGAAAGATGGCGAGACGGCGACATACCTCGCGCAGATCCGACGTGGGGATTGAAGGATGCCGGTGATGTTCTTTCATTGCCATCCCCTCTCAGAAGCTTAGCCGCCGACTATTCGGCACGAAGCCGTTAGATCGGCAAACTCTTCTCGTCACTCCTTGATCCCGTCCGGCGATTCGTGAACGGTTAATCAGGGAAACATCTTCACCTTTCAACAAGATCGATGCTTCCCAACTGCCGGTCGTCGCGGTGGAACGACCTATGCTCTCACCACCCTACCAAGCGTTGCCAGAGATCGGCTCACCGATTTGCCGGTAGAAAGGCGGTCCCATGAATCTTCAACTGCAACAAAACATCCAGCGGGTACTTGTAACGGCCACCGCCCTAGTCCTCCTGGGGGCAGCACTGAACGTCTTCGTCATGGAGACTCTCGGGTCGCTGGATGCCGCCTCAGTGATTTTGGCTTTGTATGTCGCCTCCTGGGCCTTCGTCGCGGGAGATATCGGTCTCATTGTCTCCGTACTTTGGTTTTTCATGACGCGAAGGGGCGTGCCTGAGCAGACAAGCGTAGAACGGCAAGCCGATCGAGCGGGTCGAAGCCGCGCGGCTCACGAAGCCTTGCGACGCATGCTGAGGGTTCCGTGGTTTCGCGAGGATCGGGTTACCAGGGAATGGGTTTGCGGTCGCGGATGAACAAGCCGGTCATGGACTGCGGTGCCTCGGTGGCGAGCCAGACGATGCTGTCTGCGCCTTCTTCCACCGAGCGCGGCGCCTCATGGCCGCCCATGTCGGTCTTTACCCAGCCGGGGCAGACCGAGTTGACGGCGATGTTCGAGCCGGCGAGCGCGGCTGCGAATTGACCGGTCACCCCGTTCAACGCCGTCTTGGAAATGCTGTAGGCTGGCGCCCAAGTCCCCATGTCGGAAAGTTGACCAGCCCCGCTGGAAACGTTGATGATTCGGCCGGACTGACTTTTGCGGAGAAGCGGCAGAAACGCCTGTGTGACGAGGAGCGCTCCGATTGTATTGGTCTCGAGCATACGCCGGAGCCGTCCGGCCGGCAAATCGACGATCGATCCCTCGTCGTGGTCCAGAATCCCGGCGTTATTGATCAGGACGTCGAGATGGCTCACCGCGTGGGAGGCGCTAGAGACCGCCGCTTCAATGCTGATGTGGCTGGTGATGTCGAGAGGGACCGCCGTGACCGAAGGACCGAGCGGGGAGGCCGCTCTTCGAACCGAGGCAAGCGAACGTCCGCTCAGAAACACGCGCCATCCGCGTTTGGCCAGTTGCCGGACGACCTCGAGCCCTATGCCTTTGTTGGCGCCAGTGACCAGCGCGATACCCGACACCGACAATCCTCCATGTCCCTCATTATATGCTCTGTCAAGGATATCCCCGCTGGGCCTAACCCCAGAGAAGCCGGTGTCCGTCGACCGCTATGGTGGAAGAGCGGGAGACCGGCATAAGGCAAAGTCGCCGCTGTATCAACAGATCCGCATCGAGATGCGATGGCAAAGATGATGGTGCTGGGCCGCAAGGCGCTTGTGAGGATGTAACGAGTTGGAATGGGCTGGAGGCGAGTCATGATAAAGCTCGACGAGCATCCGATCGTCAAACGGGTACGCGAACGATCTTCAGCTGGTCCATCGGCCGGCGGTCCGACCACGCTCGATAGCGACTGGCTTCGAAGGCTATGCCTGGAGGCCGGTGCCGACGATGTCGGCTTTGTTGAGGTGGATCGGCCGGAATTGACGACGGATCGTCCGGCGATCTTGGCCTGTTTCCCTCACGGCAAATCCCTCATCAGCATCGTGTGCAGGATGAACAGGGAGCCAATCCGTAGCCCGGCGCGTTCGGTCGCGAATCTGGAATTTCATCACACCGGCGACCGCGTCAACGAGATCGCCCGTACGATTGTCGCCGCCCTCGAAGCACGAGGCGTTCGCGCCATGAATCCCTCGATGGGATTTCCGATGGAGATGGACCAATTCCCTGGCAAGATTTGGGTAATCTCGCATAAGCTGGTCGCCGTCGCCGCGGGCTTGGGGCAGATGGGCATTCATCGCAATGTGATCCATCCAAAGTTCGGGAACTTCATTCTCCTCGGAACAATCCTGCTCGACACGGCGGTGAGCTCCTATGATAAACCGCTCGACTACAACCCCTGTGTGGAATGCAAGCTCTGCGTTGCTGCCTGCCCAACAGGGGCGATCGGATCGGATGGCCATTTCAATTTTGCGGCCTGCTACACCCACAACTACCGCGAATTCATGAGCGGCTTCACGAGCTGGGTTGAACAAGTCGCCGACAGCCGTAATGCCCGCGACTATCGTGAGAAAGTCACTGACTCCGAATCAGCGTCCATGTGGCAAAGTCTTTCGTTTGGTGCCAACTACAAAGCGGCCTATTGTCTGAGTGTCTGTCCGGCCGGCGAAGACGTGATGGGTCCCTACCTCATCAATCCAAAACGCCACATTGCTGAGATAGTCAAGCCGCTCCAGGAAAAGCCTGAAACCGTCTACGTCGTTCCCGGCTCCGATGCCGAATCGCACGTCGCTCGCCGTCTGCCTCACAAGACCGTCAAGCCGGTTGCGAACGGACTTCGCCCGCGGTCCATCATTCAGTTCTTAGGAGGGCTGCGGAATACATTCCAGCGCGAACAGGCGGCCGGTCTCGATGCGACGTGTCACTTCACATTCACGGGAGACGAGGCACGTGAGGCCACTGTGACCATCCGTGAAAAGACGGTCTCCGTCCAGGAAGGACACATCGGACAACCTCAGCTTCGCATCCTGGCGGATAGTCGCACGTGGATTCGATTCGTTCGCAAGGAAGTGAACCTCATCGTCGCGCTGTTGACACGAAGAATTCGGTTGAAGGGATCCCCACGGCTCCTCCTGGCATTTGGAAAGTGTTTTCCATCTTGAAAGAAAGCCTTGCCGATCCGCAGCTCTTGCCGGCAAGGCGCGACGAACCGAAAGGAGCGAAGGATGTCGTACCCCGATCCACGCTATCACGGCCAGCAGGGCGAGATCAGTGCCGTCTGCCGTCGGCACGATGAGAAGCCGGAGCTGACCATCGGTTCCGGGACCGCCGTCAGCTATCTGGCCACCGGCGCCTCGACCCACGGACAATTCGGCCTGTATCGCTGGGATGCGAAACCCCGCACGCCGGGACCGGCTGCGCACTTTCATCGGACGATGTCCGAATCGTTCTTCATCCTGTCCGGTGTGATCAGGCTCTTTGACGGAGAGCGCTGGATTGACGGTCGCGCCGGGGACTTTTTATTCGTCCCCGAAGGGGGCTTGCATGGCTTTCAGAATGACTCCGATGGGCCGGCCTCCATGCTTATCCTGTTTGCGCCGGGCGCACCGCGGGAAGGCTATTTTGAAGCCATTGCGGCGCGAGCAGCGGGGCAGAAGTTCACTGACGAGGAATGGAAGGACATCTGCCTCCAGCACGACAACTACTTTATTTGAAGGTGCGGAAAGGAGAAGTGAGACGGAACATCGAACAATGCTCGCCATCCCCCTCGGTAGGGCGCGCGCACGACAGGTCCATGCATCCACCGCAAGTCGTACACGGCGACCATCCACCTCCGTGACGACGGGAAAACGAGCGAGCGTGGAAGGAGCATTTTTGTCGGGTGGGTGAAAAAAATGGGTCTGGATAGGCGGGTGAGAACAATTCATCGTGACCACCCGATTAAGAGTTGAAGTGAAAGCAGCGGGCTTGAAAAAAGCATCATCTGTTTTGAGATTTGACAGGGGAGATCTGGGATTCAAGATCGGAAAGGAGCGACTGTCATGGCTGAGAAAAAGATCATTGCGGTGGTCGGCGCCACCGGAGCGCAGGGCGGAGGGTTAGTGCGTGCCATTGTGAGTGACCCGAGCAGCGGGTTTACGGCGCGGGCGCTGACCCGCAAGGTGGATTCCGACAAGGCGAAAGAGCTTGCCAAGCTGGGCGCTCAAGTGGTTGCAGCCGACCTCGATGACCTCGAATCGCTCAAGCGCGCGTTCGCAGGGGCGTATGGCGCGTTCTGCATTACCAATTTCTGGGAGCACTTTTCGCCGGAAAAGGAAATTGCTCAGGCCAAGAACATGGCCCAAGCGGCCAAGCAGGCGAATCTGCAGCATGTGATCTGGTCGACCCTCGAAGACACCAGGAGGTGGGTGCCGCTCAGCGATCATCGCATGCCGACGCTGATGGGAAAGTACAAGGTCGCCCACTTCGATGCGAAAGGCGAGGCGGACAAGCTGTTTACCGAGGCCGGGGTCCCCACGACGTTTCTCTTGACCTCATTCTATTGGGAGAATTTGATTTACTTCGGCGTCGGTCCGAAAAAGGGGCCGGACGGCAAGCTCGCCCTTACGTATCCGATGGGCGATAAGAAACTGCCCGGCATAGCGGTCGACGACATCGGCAAGTGCGCGTTGGCGATCTTTAAGAAAGGCCGGGAGTTCATCGGCAAAACCGTCGGCATCGCCGGCGAGCATCTCACGATCGCACGGATGGCGGCCATCCTCACGAAGGCCTTGGGTCAGGAGGTGCGTTATCACGAAGTCTCGCCGGATGCGTATCGCCAATTCGGATTTCCCGGTGCCGAAGATATGGGCAACATGTTTCAATTCAAGCGCGATTTCGAGGACGTCTTCTGCGGCGCGCGTAATCCGGCAGTGGCCCGTGAGTTGAATCCGTCGCTGCAAAACTTTGAGACGTGGTTGGCCGCCAACAAAAACCGCATCCCGCTGACATAGGCCGCCGGACGTTTTTGGCTGAGAGCTGTACACTCCAGCCTTCATTCGCTGCATCCTTATAGGACCACATTCAGCGGTCCACACGTTCTGTGGATAACTCTGTGCACAGAGAACTTTTTCCATCTTTTTTGGGCTGTCTCCTGGCAACCGATGACCAGATTGCCTGTTTTTTAGGCATAGGAGCCCGGAGTCTTCCGAGCACTACATATAGTGCAAGTATTTTTCTCCCCGACTCCAATCTACAATTAGTGAGGCGACAGGACTGAAGCCATGGTCGCCTTGCGGCAATCTACGTAATCGGCCTTGCAAAGCTCCCCATGTAAACCGGTTATCCACACGATTGGCCTGGCCGCGGTCACCAAATCGCCCCGCCGGTGTTGATGAATCGCGCGTCTTGTCCGCGTGAACTGCCGTCCTGCACCAGCGAGCACTCATTTGTAAAAATAGCGTGAAGCCACCGCGGTTGACCCACGCTGAATCACATCAAGCGCTGTGCTACACATGGGGCCTGTGATGACACCAGCGAGACGGCACCAGACCGGCATCGTCGCCATCGCCGCGTTTAAGCTCGTCAAGGGAGGGCTGTTGCTGGTGGTCGGCTTTGGGCTACTCGAATTGATGCACGCGGAGATCGCGGCGCTGTTTGCGCTGGTTCTCGAAACTCTCCACATCAATGCCGACACCCGCTTCGTGCATGCGCTGGTCCTCAAAGTGGATGCTCTCCAGCCGCACAGCATCCTCATCGCGGGACTCGTCAGCCTCGGCTATGCGGCGCTGTTATTGGCCGAAGGTATCGGCTTGTGGATGGAAGTCTCATGGGCGGCCTACCTGACGGTCGTCTCGACCAGCGCGCTTATTCCGTTCGAAATCTATGAGCTCATCGAGCGGACGACTGTGCCCAGAATCGTCCTGCTTGCCGTAAATCTGATGATTGTCGTCTATCTCATCAAGCAATTGAAGCAGCACAGGTTAGGTGGCAGGTACAGAAAAAGCCGCTGGCCCATCGGGGCGGGTGGGTGAGAAAAGCGGAAGGAGAGAGTATACTCCGGATCCAAAAATCCGCGCTGCGACTCCTTCATGAAAAAACATCATAGCGGGCAGCTGCTCTTTTCGCCGAGCGACCTTGTCCGGTACCTCGCCTCTCCGTTCGCGTCGTGGATGGACCGTTATTATCTGGAACATCCGGATGCCGTCACGCCGGATGCGCAGTCCGAGGAGGAACGGCTCATTGCCGAAAGCGGTCAAGCGCATGAAGAGGCAGTGCTCGGCGGATTGAAGGCCGCCCCGGCGGGCGTCTGCGAGATCCGGGCAGGCAACTTGGCCGAGGCGCGCGACAAGACGCTCGCGGCCATCCGTTCGAAGGCGCCTGTCATCTATCAAGCCGCCATGCACAGCGGCCAATTCGCCGGGTATGCCGACTTTTTGATGTTGGATCAGGCCGGCCGTTACCAAGTCTGGGATACCAAACTGGCGCGGTCGCCGAAACCCTTTTATGCCATTCAACTGTGCTGCTATGCCGACCTGCTCGCCGAGATGACCGGCGCGCCGTCCTCCGACCGCTTCGGCATCATCCTCGGCACGAAAGAGCGGGTGCAGTTCCGCCTCGAAGACTTCATCCATTTCTACAGGCAGGTCCGCCAATCGTTCCTGCGCATGCAGGACCGGTACACCGGGCGGCTCCAAGATTGCCCGGAGCCGCTGCCGAGAGCCGAGCAGTACCAATGGACCTCCCATGCCGAACGGTTCTTCAACGAGCGCGATCATTTGGTGAAAGTCGCCAACATCACCGTCGGCCAGATCAAAAAGCTGCACAGAGCCGGCGTCACGACGATGACCGAATTGGCGCAGGCGGGCGGGCGAACGGTTCCACGGCTCAATCAAGCGTCGCTCGACAAGCTGGCGGCTCAAGCCCGTCTCCAATGCCAAACGAGGGAACTGCGGCGCACCTCGCCTGACGCTCCGCCTTGCTACGAAGTCTTGCCGTCACGCGGCGGACACGGCGGGCCGGGTCGCGCCGACGGCGAGCTGACCGGCCTGGCCGCGCTGCCGCCGGCTGATCCCGCCGATGTCTTTTTCGACATGGAAGGCTATCCGCTCGCCCCAGGAGGACTCGAATATCTCTTCGGCGTCTGTACCCTCAATGCGAAGACCGGCGCCTACGAGTTCCAGGATTGGTGGGCCCACGATCGAGCGGAGGAGAAGCGGGCATTCGAGAGCGTTGTGGACTGGGTCTCCGAGCGATGGCGGCGCTATCCGGCCATGCACATCTATCATTATGCGGATTACGAAGTGAGTGCCGTGCGCCGGCTCAGCACGCATCATGACACGCGGCAGGAGGCAGTGGATCAACTGCTGCGTCATGAGGTGTTCGTCGACTTGTATCGCATCGTCCGGCAGGGACTGCGGATCGGAGAGCACAGCTATTCGATCAAGACGGTGGAGCGATTGTACAGGCCCAAGCGGGCGACCGAGGTCGCGACCGCGGGCGATTCGATCGTCCAATACAGCCGTTGGCGTGACAGCGGCGAGCCGGGCGACTGGAACAAGAGTCCCATTCTCAAAGGCATTCGCGATTACAACGAGGATGATTGCCGTTCAACCGCGCACCTGGCGCAGTGGCTCCGGGACGTGGCGAAAGCGCACGGCATCGAGCCGGTGATACCGGTGCCTGCGCCGGAGACGATCATCGACCGCGAGCTGCCTCCCGGGGCGGGAGTCCGCCGGGAGCTTGCGGCGCAGCTCCGCCAGAACGACGACGGGCCGTCCCGAGTCCTGGCCGACGTCGTCGATTTTCACCGCCGCGAAGAAAAGCCGATGTGGTGGCGGATGTTCGACCGTGCGGCCGCTTCGCCGGAGGAACGGAGGGACGATCCGGGATGCATTGAGGGGTTGCAGGCGGACGGCGACTGCGTGACCGAAAAGAAGTCCCTTGCCCAAGCCTACCGGTTCGATCCGGCACAGGAGTGCAAACTGGGCGAAGGCGACTCAGTCCGTTTTGTCCATCATCTCGACGCCGGCTTCGGCATTGCCGCGATCGACCCCTCTGCCGGGCGGGTCACGCTGAAAATCGGCAAGAAGACATTGGACGAACGCTGTCGCGGGCAATTCCCAAAACGCGGAGCGCTGATCGCCTATGAATATGTGAACGCTGCCCCTATTCCCGACGCGCTCACAGCCGTGGCCGAAGGACGCCGTTCCGGGCGGCTTCATCCGCCGGCCGCGGCGCTGCTCGAACGGCGCCCGCCGGCCCTGGCCATGCAGCAGCCGCAGGAATCCACGATCGATGCCGCCATCCGGATTGCCCGTCACATGTCCGGCAGTTGTCTGGTGATCCAAGGCCCGCCTGGAACAGGCAAAACCTTTGCGGCATCGCAAGTGATCTCTGCGCTGCTTGCCGACCACAAGCGCATCGGCATTGCGTCCAACAGTCACAAAGCCGTCATGAACCTGTTGAAGGCCTGCGGCGAAGCGGCCCGTAACGCGGGCGGGACGCTCGAAGGCATCAAGGTCGGCGGGGAGCCGGACGAGGCATTCTTGAACACGAACACCTCGATGACGCATGTGCCCGCCTCAGGCGACGCCCGCAGCCTCTATCATACAGGCGTCGTCGGAGGGACGGCGTGGCTCTTCAGCCGGTCCGATTGGGAAGGCGTTCTCGATTATCTCTTCATCGATGAGGCCGGCCAAGTCTCGCTGGCAAACGCGATCGCGATGTCCCGCTGTACGGCGAATCTCGTCCTGCTCGGCGACCAGATGCAGCTGGAGCAGCCGATTCAAGGCGCGCATCCTGGCGATGCGGGGCTGTCAGTGCTGCAGTTCGCGCTCAAAGACGTTGAGGCGAGCGCCGTCGATGTGCCTGTCTTCCACGCCGTCGTGCCGCAGGACTACGGCCTCTTTCTCGGCCAGTCCCGCCGCATGCACCCCGACGTGTGCCGGTTCATTTCGGAGAGCATCTATGAAGGCCGCCTCACGGCGCATCCGGACTGTGCCGGCCAACGGATCGCCGCGGCTGGTCCTTTCATTACAGAACAGGCCGGTATTGTATTCAGCCCGGTCGAACACGACGGGAACATTCAGCACAGCGCCGAAGAAATGGCGCGGGTCACGGCCATCTATCAGGAATTGCTCGGCCGTCCGTATCAGGATAAGGACGGCAGGGAGCGGCCGCTCGCGCTCAACGATTTTCTCTTCATCGCGCCCTACAATGCGCAAGTCCGCGGACTGCAGGCGGTGCTTCCACCAGGCGCGCGCGTCGGCAGCGTGGACAAATTCCAAGGGCAGGAGGCGCCGGTCTGCATCCTCTCGCTCTGCTCGAGTTACGGGGAGTACGGCTCGCGGGGCCTGGGCTTTATTCTGGATCGAAACCGGATCAACGTGGCGATCTCACGGGCTCAATGCCTCGCCGTGATCGTCGCCGATCCCCGTATCGCCGGCACAATCCCCTCCACGCTGGATGAGATGATGCTGATCAATCTTTTTTGCAAGGTGACACAGCAGCCTGGTGCCTTCGTCAATACCGGGAATCCGTTTTGAGATCAGAACCCGAGGACATTTGAGCGGATTCGCACAACTCACAGTGTGCGAATTGTGGAATGTTCATGCTCGCTCGAAACGTGATTCCCTGCTTCCTTCGTATTTCTGCACGTGAATGCCCGGATCAGAATTTGCTTTTTCGATGTGATACCATGCCGTTCCACACGCCTCTGCATGAGAGAGGCTTTCTGTGAGAGATCCGTGACGGACGTGGTGTGAGGACGGAAGAGGTCAGGTATGGCCTCGTCTTTCTACATCGTCGTCTTCTCCCTTCTGAGCCTCGCCGCTCCTGCGTTCTCAGACAGTCAGATCTTCCGCTATACCGATGACTCGGGCACGCCGACCTACACGAATGAGTGGAAACGGGTACCCCAGAAATACCGCGATCGAGCCGTGCCTCTGCAGCTGGACCATTCACCGCCGGTTGAGGCGCCGGCCCTCCCGCCGCGGTTTCGGGTCGTCACCTCCGCCGGTGAATACCGGATGACTGAGCATGACACGCGGACCGACGCGACTCGGATGGCCATTGAAGATGCGAAACGGCAGGCGCTCGAGCAAGCGGCGACGTTTCTGGAAAGCGTCACCGAGGTGCACGACCTCGATGTGACGCGCGATGAGATTCGCACGTACAGCGCCGGGATAGTGACGGTGCTCAATCAACGGACCAGCACGCGGCTTGAAGACGGCGACATCGTCGTCCACGTTGATCTGACGGCACAAGTCGATGAGCGCGAAGTCATTCAAGCCATTACGTCGCTGCGTGAAAATGAAAACGTCAAACAGGAACTCGTTCGCCTGCAAGGCAAGACGGACCAGCTGCGTCAACAGCTCCAAGCCGCCAATCAAGCGTTGGCCGCCGCCAGTACGCCGGAACAAGTGCAAGCGCTGCTCCTCGAGCGGCAGCAGCTCCTGGACCGCATGCAAGTCTCTGGGCAGATGGCTCGAGCCAAGACTGGAAGGTCCGGCGTGACCGCCGAGACCGAGTATCCATCGTCTCTGGCCCGTCTGAAGCGCTTCTTGGCCGGCGGTCTGCCGTAAACACCTCGTTGCCGGTCACAGGTGCTCAATTGGCGCGTCTCAACAGCGCATACATCCAAGTAGTGGATTCTCCTAGGAGGACCCCTTCGATGGAGAAGACTTTGTTCGCAAAGGCGAGTATGCTGATGCGACGTCTGAAGGCCGCTTCTCGTTGAACGAACGGGAGCATCCATATGCGAAATCGAATCCT
The DNA here is from genome assembly GCA_035495295.1 of Nitrospira sp. Lineage (GTDB taxonomy): Bacteria > Nitrospirota > Nitrospiria > Nitrospirales > Nitrospiraceae > Nitrospira_C. The sequence continues at coordinate 13,753 of DATJGE010000057.1, forward strand.
CGGCGCGTCGTCATTCTCGCTGTGCGGATGGGTCATCATTGCGGCGCTGCTCGACAGCGGCTGCGCCATCAAGGCGACACCGGTTCAAATGTACGACGGTCCATCGCTGCCGAAGGAACAAGTCGGCATCGTGCGCAGCGCGTGCAAGACGGGGCCTGGGCTGACGATCATAATCGTACGAATCGACGGCAAAGACGTCAAAAACGGCTGTGCGAATTTCGCCTTGCTGCCGGGTGATCATACGCTTGAGCTCAGCGCCAAGCGTCTGGCGCCGAGAATGGATACGCCCATGATGAGGTCTGGAACAATGATGGGCGCGCCGCCGTCTCCGGTCGGTGCCTCGCCAGACGAAGAGCTGCCCGTGATCTGGGCGTCCTCGTCGCCGCTTCACATCACGTGCAGTCTCCAAGCGGGACAGGAAGTCAGGATCACCGGAAACGCCGGGACGGGGCCCGACTGGCAAGCAGAGTGCGTACGCTGAACCGATCGGCCCGGCGAGAGCGGACATTTGAAAAGAAGTGCGGCGATTGGTTACCGCTTGGGAAGGTACAGGTGCGTCGGCGATCCATGGAAGGACTCGGCCGCTTCCATGACGGTCTCGCTCAAGGTCGGATGCGGATGAATCGACGCCGCGACGTCTTCGGCCACCGCGCCCATTTCGACGGCCAGCACCCCTTCGGCGATCAGCTCGCCGGCGCCGACGCCGCAGATGCCGACGCCGAGCACCCGGCCGGATTCCTGATCCACCACTAACTTCGTGAGACCGTCGTTGCGTCCCAACGTCGTGGCGCGTCCCGAGGCCGCCCAGGGAAAGCGCGCGATCATGACGGCTCGTCCGGACGCATTGGCCGCTTCTTCGGTGAGTCCGCACCAGGCAATCTCAGGATCGGTAAAGATGACGGCGGGAATCACCGCATCGAACGCCGCCTGCTTGCCGGCGATCACACGGGCGGCGACCAGCGCTTCATGGGACGCTTTGTGGGCCAGCATCGGCTCGCCCACTGCATCGCCGATCGCAAAGATGGTCGGCTCGGCCGTGCGCATCTGTTGGTCTACTTGAATAAAACCTTGCCCGGAGAGTGCAATCTTCGTGTGTTCCAGCCCCAGTTGTTCCGTATTCGGCCTTCGTCCCACGGCCACCAGCACGCGGTCGAACACCTCCGTCGTGGCGCCGTCCGCCGCAGAGAGCGTCGCCGCGACGCCGTCCTTTTGGGCTTCGAGCTTGTCCACTTTCGTATTCAGGCGGATGGCCTTGAACCGCCGTTGCAGACGCAGCTGCAGCGGTCTGACCAAATCGGGGTCTGCGCCGTTGAGTAACCGCGGCAAGGCCTCGACGACCGTGACCTGGGAGCCGAGCGCCTGATAGACCGTCCCCAGCTCCAAGCCGATGTAGCCGCCGCCGACGACGAGCAGGCGAGCCGGGACATCGGGCAAGGCGAGGGCGCTCGTGCTGTCCATGACGCGCGGATCGTCGAGTTTCAACGAGGCTGGAATCGCCGGCCGGGAGCCGGTGGCCAAAATCGCATGGCCGAACGACAACTCGCGTGATCCGTCGGCACCGGTCAACGTGAGCGTCGTGGCATTCGTGAAGGCAGCCCGGGCGCGAATGACCTCGACCTTCCGGCTGCCGGCCAACGTCTGCACGCCCTTCGTGAGTTTGCCGACGATCGCCTCGAGCTTACGGCGCAGCGCATCGAGATCGACCTTGGGTTGGCCGAACTCGATTCCCCATGTTTGCGCATCTTCGGCGTCCGTCAGCAGGCGTGCGGCATGCAGCAGCGCTTTGGACGGAATACAGCCGCGCAGCAGGCAAGTGCCGCCGAGGCGCTGGTCCTCGTCGACCAGCACTGTGCGCAGGCCGAGGTCCGCCGCCTGGAATGCCGCGGCATAGCCGCCGGGGCCCGCACCGATCACTGCCACGTCGTAACGGGAGTCAGCCATGGGTGCCTCGCTTCACTCGGTTGAGAAATGTCGAGTTGCACGTTTCGAGTTTGGAGAAGTCAGAAACCGGAAACCCGTTTACAGTCCCAAAAACATGCCCTGGAAATCTTCCAACACTTTCACAAGCTCGTTGGTGAAGCGCGCGCCGATCGCCCCGTCGATGAGCCGGTGGTCGTACGCCACGCAGACCTCCAAGATGTGGCGCGGCACCAGTTGCCCGTCGCGGTATACCGGCGTGAGACGCGCCCGCCCCACGCCTAAGATGCCGACTTGCGGCGGGTAGATGATCGGCGTGAACGGACCGGCGCCCAGCCCTCCCATATTGCTGACCGTGAATGTTGCCCCGCGCAGCTCATCCAGCGTGACCTGCCGTTGCCGCGTACGCTCGGCGAGTTCGGCCAGCTCGATCGAGATCTGCAGCAAATCTTTCTTGTCCACATGGTGGACCACCGGCACGATCAATCCTGCCGGCGTGTCCACCGCGACGCCGATATTATAGTAGTCCTTGTAGACGATTTCGCCGTTCGTGAGATCGAGCGTCGCGTTCATCTGCGGGTACAGCTTGAGCGCGTGGACTACGGCTTTGAGAAAGAGGCTGGTGAGTGTCAGGGTGGCGCCCTTCTTTTTGAAGTCCGGCGCATAGCGCTTGTGCAGTTCCATCAGATCGGTGACATCGGCGTCCTGGAATTGATGGACGTGCGGGATGTTGGTCCAGGACTGGGTCATGTTGGCCGCGATCTTCCGCCTGAGCGACGGGAGCGCCTCACGCCGCTCGTTCCCGTACATCGTGCTGAACAGGCCCGGTTCAGTTCCTCCCTGGCCGCCGCCGCTTCGCCTTGTCCGCTCGCGGACGAAGGCTTTGACGTCTTCGGCGGTAATCCGTCCTCCCGCTTCCGAGCCCTTCACCTGTCCGAGATCTACGCCGAGCTCCCGCGCGAGCCGCCGCACCGATGGGGCCGCGGGAATCGCGGCGCCGGCCTGAGCGTGGCCTGAGGCCTCGGCGGGCGCGGCATTCGGCACCGGCGCTTCAGGCGAAACTTTTTCTGTGTGCTTCTGCTGGTCCTGTTTGGCCTGCGCGGGTTCAGCCGGGGCGGCGCCTCGTTCTTGATGTTCGACCTTTTTGGCCTGACCTGCTTCGACGTCCGGCGTTGGCTGACGTACCGGCGCAGCTGGTTGTTCGTGTGTCGGTGCAACGGCCGGTTGTGCTTTTGCCGGCGGCTTGGCCGGTTCCTCTTTGGCGGCAGCCTTGGCCTGCGGCCCCGGCGGCTTGTCCTGTTTCGCCTCGCCGTCGCCGTCCATCTCGATGAGCGCTTGACCGACCTTGACGTGATCGCCCTGGCGCACGAGCAGGCGCGCGACTTTTCCGGCGGCCGGCGCCGGCACGGGCACGGTTGCCTTCTCGGTCTCGAGCTCGACCAGCGACTGTCCTTCCGTCACTTGGTCCCCTTCGTGCACGAGGACCTGGACAATGTCGCCGCCTTCGACGCCTTCTGCGAGAAAGGGGAGCTCGACTTTCATGGTTGGTCCATTATAGAGAGCTTTTTGAGCGGCATTGGGAACTGTTATCGATGCCAGGGCGCTTGCTCATCCGCCGGCAGTTCCAAGTCCTTCACGGCTTGCGCCACCACCCGCGCTTCGATCTTGCCCTGCCGATGCAGGCCGTACAACGCCGCGACGGCCAGATGTTCGGCGTCGATTTCGAAGAAACGGCGCAAGGCCTTGCGCGTATCGCTGCGGCCGAATCCATCGGTGCCCAGCGCGAGCAGACCGGGAATCCATGGAGCAATCTGTTGGCTGACCAGGCGCACGAAATCGCTCACCGCCACGCAGGGTGCGTCCAATTGCTTCACCGTCTTCTGCAGATAGCTCACGCGCGGCGTTTCATCCGGATGCCACATGTTCCAGCGCTCGGCCTCGAGCGTCCGGACCGCCAACGTCTTGTAGCTGGTGACGCTCCAGACGTCGGCCGCGACGCCGTAGCGTTCGAGCAGCAGATCCTGGGCGCGCAACGCCTCGTTCACGAGTGGCCCGCTCCCTAACAGATGCGCGCGGTGTTTGGCCTTGCCTGGCGCCGGCCGGAACCGGTACATGCCCTCCCGGATGCCTTCTTCGACGTTCGCCGGCATGGCCGGCATGACATAATTCTCATTGTAGAGCGTGATGTAGTAGGACAGCTCTTGCTGATCCTCATACATCCGCTTGAATCCGTCTTGCAGAATCACCGCCAGTTCGAACATGAAGGCTGGATCATAGGCGGCAATCGTGGGATAGGCGCTGGCGAGCAAATGGCTTTGGCCATCTTGGTGCTGCAAGCCCTCGCCGAGCAGCGTCGTCCGTCCGGCGGTGGCGCCCAGCAAAAAACCGCGGGTCCGCATATCGGAGGCGGCCCAGATCAGATCGCCGACGCGCTGGAAGCCGAACATCGAATAAAAGATAAAAAGCGGGATCGTATTGACCGCATGCGTGGCATAGGCCGTTCCGGCGGCGATGAACGACGACACCGAGCCGGCCTCCGTGATGCCTTCCTCCAAGATCTGGCCGTTCTTCGCTTCGAAATAGTAGAGCAGCGAGCTTTTGTCGACCGGTTCATACAGCTGGCCGATGTGCGAATAGATCCCGTACTGCCGAAAGAGCGCCTCGAGCCCGAACGTCCGGGCTTCGTCGGGAATGATCGGCACGAGATGCTTCCCGAAGTCTTTCATCCCGAGCAGTCGGCCCAGCATACGGGCGAATCCCATCGTCGTCGAGACCGCGCGCTCGCCTGAGCCTTCGAGGAATTCCTTGAACTGCTCGAGCTTGGGCGCCGCGAGCGACTCGACCTTGACGCGCCGTTCGGGGAGCCAGCCACCCATGGCCTTGCGGCGCTCGACGAGATAGGCGGCTTCCGGACTGCCGTCCGGCGGGCGGAAGAACGGCGTCGAGGTCAGCTGGTCGTCCGGCACCGGCACGCCGAAGCGCGTGCGGAATTCGCGCAGCTCGTGCTCATTCATCTTTTTCTGCTGGTGGGTCACGTTGCGGCCTTCGCCCGCTTCGCCCAAGCCGTAGCCCTTGATCGTCTTGGCCAGGATCACGGTCGGCCGGCCCTTGTGCTCGATTGCCGCCTTGTACGCCGCATACACTTTCCGGGGATCGTGGCCCCCCCGCAGCATCTTGTGGATCTGCTCGTCCGAATAGGTCTCCACCATCTTGAGCAGGCGCGGATCGGCCCCGAAGAAATGTTGACGCGCGAACGCGCCGCCTTCCACCGTGTACTTTTGATACCAGCCGTCGACGACCTCGCCCATCCGTTTGACCAAGAGGCCTTCGTCGTCCTTGGCGAGCAGGGGATCCCAGTCGCTGCCCCAGATCACTTTGATGACGTTCCAGCCGGCCCCACGGAAGATGGCTTCCAGCTCCTGAATGATCTTGCCGTTGCCCCGCACCGGTCCATCGAGGCGCTGAAGATTGCAGTTGACGACCCAAATCAGATTGTCGAGCTTTTCCCGTGGGGCCAGCGTGATCGCGCCGAGGCTTTCGGGTTCATCGGTTTCGCCGTCGCCCACGAATGCCCAGACGCGTTGCTGGCTGGTATCTTTGAGGCCCCGATCTTGGAGATAACGATTGAAGCGCGCCTGATAGATCGACATGATCGGGCTCAACCCCATCGACACCGTGGGGAACTCCCAATAATCGGGCAGGAGCCATGGATGGGGATAGGACGACAGGCCGCTGTCGCCGCTCAGCTCGCGGCGGAAGTGATACAGCGTCTCTTCCGGGAGACGGCCTTCGACGAACCCGCGGGCGTACATGCCCGGCGCCGCATGACCCTGAAAATAGACCTGATCGCCGCCTTGCGGCGCATCTTTGCCATGCAAAAAGTGATTGAAGGCCACTTCGTAAAGCGTGGCCGCCGAAGCGAAGGTTGAAATGTGCCCGCCGAGGCCGGAATGCTCTTTGTTCCCCTTCACCACCATCGCCATGGCATTCCAGCGAACGTAGCTCCGGATCCGGCGTTCGATTTCCAGATTTCCCGGGTAGGAGGGTTCCTGGGCGGCCGGAATGCTGTTGATGTACGGCGTATTCAGCGGACCTGACACGGGCGCGCCTTTGGCGCCGAGCCGATCGCGCAGCCGCTCGAAGAGATACGTCGCCCGCTCGGTGCCTTTGGCCTCGAGCACATACTCGAGGGACTCCAACCACTCGCGGGTTTCTTCAGGGTCGGTATCGGGTTGTTCTCGAGGAGTGTTGTCGTCGCTCATGATCGATTCAATTTTACAGAACAGGGAACCGTGAGGGCAATTTTGCTGAGGGCCTAGGCGGCCATAAAAGATAGCGGCCTTTTACCCCCGCCAGAGTTTCTACTCCACCGGGGTGCCTTGGGTAAAGCGCGCGTCCGGAGTACACGATGGCAAAGCACATTCACAGTGCATTTGCGCAATGCCGCGTCTTTCTTCTAAGCTGATCTTCGCTCGCCTCGCGCCCTGCAAACTGAAGGCGATCGTTGCCCGACCTGCGTGATGGCGTAACCGGAAGGAGATAGGCATGAAGAAACTCGATGCACGCAACCGAGTCAATAGGAAAAGGACCGGGTCAGTCAAGGCAAAGAAGAGCGGCGACAACTATGCTGAATTGCAGCAACGGCTGGATGACCTCTGTGAGCAATTCGAGCTTGTGCTGCCCGAAGTCGCAGGCCGAGTGGCCGCGCTCGAGCACCTCCTCCGTGAAAAAGAGCTCGTCACCAGACAAGACTTGGTATCCGCCAGGGCCTTCGTGCGGCTGCAAGAAGCATAGCGCGAAGCGGACGAGTACACACGGCGTGTACCCACTCACAGCAACGCTGTGGCGGCGGGTGACACGACAAAAAAGAGAGGTGCCATTCTTCAGCAGCTAGGGTTTTGGTGAGTATTATTAGGTACTCCATGGCGTACGATACTGCCATTGCAATCGGCGAGAGGCCCAAGCCTGTTAGAGAGGGGATCCCATGAAGACATGGACGACGCCCGCCTACACAGAAATCAACATGAGCGCGGAAATCGGAGGCTATCAGGACGACTTCGACGAGCGTGCTCCGAGGCCTGACGACGCCATACGTAGGAGTGAGGCGCCTCAATCCCAGCCGAACGAGGCATGAACCAGCGTGCAAATTCATGTCTTGGGGTCGGCGGCGGGCGGTGGATTTCCGCAATGGAACTGCGGCTGCCCGAATTGCGCCGGCGTGCGAGCAGGCACCATTGCTGCTCTGCCGCGCAAACAGGCGTCCGTCGCCGTGTCCGACAGCGAAGGTCACTGGTTCCTGATCCATGCGGCCCCGGAGATCAGCGCACAGTTGGCGGCGTTCCCTCCGTTGCATCCCCGAGTACAATCACGAGCCGTCCGAGACTCTCCTCTCGCCGGCATTATTTTGACCAACGCCGATTTGGACCAGTGCCTCGGCTTGCTGTCGCTTCGAGAGTCCCAGCCCTTGCATCTCTATGCGACGGAATCTATCCGACAAGCCGTGACACAAGAAAACCGCTTTTATCGGGCGCTCGACCGTGTCCCCGGACAGATCACCTGGCATGAATTGAAACTCTATGGCACCCAGACGCTGTTCACGCCAGACCAGCGATCGACCCAACTGATCGTCACCACGATTCCGGTTGCCGGAAAGGTACCGCTCTACCTGGAAGGGCAGGTTGAACCGGAGAGCGGCGACAATGTCGCGCTCCTCGTGCGTGAGAGCTCAGGCGGGCCCTCTCTTGGGTACGCCCCCTCTGTCGGCGCCAGGGATCCAGAGATCGAACGGATCGTTGAGAGGTCCGATTGTCTTTTCTTCGACGGCACGTTTTGGTCGGACGACGAATTGACCGCCCTCGGCATCGGCACGAAAATGGCGTCCGATATGGCCCATTGGCCGTTAGGCGGCGCCAATGGCAGTTTGTCCATGCTGGCACAGTCATCCTCGCGCCGCATTCTGATCCATATCAATAATACGAATCCGATACTGCGCGACGATTCAGCTGAGCGGCGTCATGTCGAGCAGGCGGGCGTCGAAGTCGCCTACGATGGAATGGAGATCGCGCTATGACGGCATTTGAGGAGCGCTTATGGAGCCTGGGATTTCAACGCTACCACCATGAGCACCCGTTCCACGTACTGATGCATGAAGGGCAATTGACCGCCAACCAACTGCGGCAATGGGTCTTGAACCGCTATTACTATCAAACCCGCATTCCGATCAAGGATGCGCTCATCGTCGCGAAGTCAGAGGATTACGACTTCCGCCGGATGTGGGCACGCAGAATCCATGACCAAGACGGCGATGCAGAGACCGCCGGCGGATTGGCTCTCTGGCGTCGGCTGGCACAGGCGGTGGGGATATCGGAGAGCACATTACAAGAGCTGCCGTCTGTCGTGTTGCCCGGCGTCCGGTTTGCCTGCGATGCCTACGTCGCGCTGGTGCGAGAGGCGACATTGGTCGAAGCGGTCGCCGCGTCGTTGACGGAATTGTTTGCGCCAACTCTGATGTCGGCGCGCATCGCCGCCTGGGAACGGCACTATCCCTGGGTTGATCCTGAGGGGCTGGCCTATTTTCGTGCTCGTGTGTCGCAGGCGTCTCAGGACAGCCGCGAAGCCCTCGACTTTGTGCTGAGACGGGCCGTCAGTGCTGAGGAACAAAACCGCTGCGTCGCGGCGTTGGTGCGCAAGACGGAGATCCTGTGGCATATCCTCGACTGCCTCTATGCCGCCTATGTGTGCCCCCATTGTGCGGGGAGCCGGAATCCCAATGAACAACGCGAGCCGTCCCAGATTGCCGCCTAAAACCCGTTTCCGTTACGACCGGCATCGAGACGCGTTCGTGCTCCTGTGGCCGGAACGGGGTCTCTGGTTGAATCGATCCGCGGGCGAAATCCTCGAGCGCTGCCGCGGGAATGAAACGCTTTCCAGCATTATGAACGACCTCTCACGCCAGTATCCGCACACCAGCCGTCAGGTGATCGAAGAGGACGTGCACCGCTTGATCGACGACCTGTCCCGTCGCGGCCTCCTGATCGCGGACTGACCTCTCATGGTTGACCGGCCCTTCACGCTGACCGCGGAGCTGACCTATCGCTGTCCGCTTCATTGCGCCTACTGCTCAAATCCCATCGTGTATGACGACCGGCCGGCGCTCGGCACACAGGAATGGCGCCGTGTGTTGACTGAAGCCGAGGCCATAGGAGTGATGCAGGTCAATCTGACCGGCGGGGAGCCACTGTTGCGAAGCGATCTCGAACGAGTGATCGAACACGCGCACGCGCTCGGCTTGTACACCAATCTCATCACCAGCGGCGTCCCACTCAGCCGCCGGCGGCTCGCAGGGCTTCGCGACAGCGGACTGGACGCAATCCAATTATCTCTGCAGTCGACGGATGTCGCGCTCGCCGATGAGATCGCCGGGCTGGCGGTCCACGACGCGAAGCTGGCCGTCGCGCGTTGGACCGAGGAGCTGCGCATGCCCTTGACCGTGAATATCGTCTTGCACCGTCGAAATATCGACGAGATCACTGACATCATTGCATTGGCCGAAGCACTGCATGCCGAAAGGGTTGAGCTCGCGAATACACAGTATTTGGGCTGGGCCCTGACGAATCGGCAAGCACTCCTACCGACGCACGCCCAGCTCGAACACGCCAAGCGTATCGCCTCCGCGGAGCGGGAGAGGCTCGCAGGCCGGATGGAAATTCTGTTCGTGACCCCCGGCTATGATGGAGGCATGCCGCGAGCCTGCCTGGATGGGTGGGGCCGGCGTCATCTGGTCGTGAGTCCTGATGGCTTGGTCCTTCCCTGTCATCTGGCCCATACGCTGCCAGGGCTCAGCTTCGAGCGAGCCGGCACGCGACCGCTGTTGGAGATTTGGGAACAATCGCACGCGCTGAATCGCTTTCGAGGAGAGGGCTGGATGCCGGATACCTGCCGCACCTGTGCACACCGGACCATCGACTTTGGCGGATGCCGGTGTCAGGCCTTCCATCTGACGGGTCGTCTGGAAGCGGTGGATCCCGCCTGCCGCTGGTCGCCGGATCACCATCTGATTCGAACGGCACGCGACGCCGCGGAACAGGAATCCAAGCGGCCGCCGCTCCGGAAGCGAGAGCTGCACATGGTGCCATGACCCGAGGGGCGAATCTCGAATCGCCTGCCGTCAACGAGGAGGAGCATCGATGAGGAGTCGTCTCTTCGCCGTTATCGCCATGATTGGAGTGGTCTTCCTCCCTGCGCTATGCCTGCGCGCTGATTCGCTCATGCTGCATAGCCTCAAGCTGCCGCCAGGATTTGCGATCACGGTCTACACGAGCGACGTCAAGAACGCGAGAGGAATGGCGCTCGGCGAGAAGGGCACGCTCTTTGTCGGCAGCAAGGGAGAGGGCCGCGTGTACGCCGTTGTGGATGAGAACGGCGATCACAAGGCGGACCGCGTTTACACGATTGCCCAAAGCTTGCAGATGCCGGTCGGAGTGGCCTACCGCAACGGCGCCTTGTATGTCTCGGCCGTGAGCCGGATTCTTCGCTACGACAATATCGAACAACACCTGAGCGACCCGCCGGAGCCAGTCGTCATCACCGATCGGCTGCCGAAAGATACTCATCATGGCTGGAAATATCTGGCGTTCGGCCCGGAGGGCAAGCTGTATGTCGCGGTCGGAGTTCCGTGTAACATTTGTGAAGTTGATTACGAGCGGTATGGCCACATTGCCCGGATGAACCCGGACGGCTCGGCCTATGAAGTGGTGGCGCGCGGGATACGCAATTCTGTCGGCTTCGACTGGGATCCTTCGAACAAAGAGCTCTGGTTTACGGACAACGGCCGGGACTGGTTGGGAGACGATCAGCCGCCCGATGAATTGAACCACGCGCCGAAGGACGGATTGCATTTCGGCTATCCGTACTGCCACGGGAACGCGATTGGCGATCCGGAATTCGGGAAAGAACATGCCTGCAAGGAGTTCCGCGCCCCGGCCCTCGAATTGGGACCGCACGTCGCCTCATTAGGCATGCGGTTCTATTCGGGTTCGATGTTTCCCGAGGAGTATCGGGGACGCATCTTCATTGCCGAACATGGATCGTGGAATCGCAGCAAAAAGATCGGCTACCGCCTTACGCTCGCGACGACGGCCAAAGACGGGCGTTGGACCTATTCCACATTTGCCGAAGGCTGGCTGCAAGGCGAACATGCGTGGGGAAGGCCGGTGGACATTCTCCAGATGCCTGACGGTTCCCTCTTGGTTTCGGATGATGGAGCCGGTGTGATCTATCGGATCACGTATGCCAAAACGAAGTAGGGATGCGCACAGGATGCTGCCGCTCCCTGTGCGCGGTTCTACGAAACGCAGGAGAGTTACTTGTCCTCTCGGATGGCTGCCTTGACCTTCGCCTTGAGCTCCGGCGTGACCTCCCGAATCCCGTGTTGTTTTGCGTGTTCTGCGGCATTCTTGAGCACTTCGTCTTCCGTGCTCCCTCGTACCACATGGGTGCATCCCGAGGACGGATCAACCTTGGCGCACTCAACCATTTTTCCCATGGCCGCACCTCCTTGTTCAGCGCTTAGATCACCGGCAATTGATCAGCCTTGCAAGTCATGTCAGTGCGACAGCGTAAAGCCAATCTATCCTGAGCAATACTAGAGTGATTCCTAAGTGTGAGAGCAGGGCCAAGATCCACGTCAGAACACCAACCCCTTCATGATCGCACCGTCTCGCTCGTTCGATTTGTGCTGGCCGACGCCATTCGGAACCTCACATCCTTCATTCTGCCGAGGCGCCGGTTTCTGGGACATGCGCGTCTCCGCCAATACGACAACCGGCTCTTCTGTGTGGAATCCAGTGGCGGCGTGAAGTCCTGGAGCCCTGTGCGCATTCCAGCCTGCGACAAAGGCACCCAGGCCGACGGTGATCATCAGTAAGAGCGTCCGAATCATGTGTCTCATCTTGCTGCCTCCTATCTCTCAACCGCTCGAAATCACCCGACACCGCTCATGCTGCTCCTCAATCCAAGAACAGAGGATGCAAGCCAGAATCTGCAATCATGTGGAACACTGCGGCGGCGATGACGACGTACCCGAATATGATGATGAGCCAGGATGACATGGTGCCAGTTCCCTTCCCCGTTCCGTAAACCACTTGCCGTGTTGCCGTTGTCACCCATGCACGAGCGCAGAGATCGTGCCAAGCGGCCGATGCTCCTCGAACGGCAAGCCAAGTGGTGAGAAGTAAAGGCCTTATTGGTGAAAACCGAGTGACTGCTTACCGTCTAGAAACGGAAGGGTGCCGAAGGATTTCTGTCGTCATGTCGGCACCGTGCCGACCCATCGGCATCGCCGAAGTGGTGTCTCGGCAGCGGGCAACCGCGGTCATTTTGCGATTAAGGAAAAATCTGCATGTTTTTCGGTGTATAGCCCAACTGCTGGGTGATCAGAGGTGTGAGGAATAGGTATTGCTGTTCTCAGAGGTAGACACACAAGGCCCCTCAACCAAAGGAGCGACCATGAGCACCGGCAATCTTCAGCAGCGGCTTCAAGACCTCCACAATCATATTCGGCAGGGCAAGGTTTTCGAGGCACTGAACGAGTTCTACGATACAGATACGGTGATGCAGGAGAACGCCAATCCACCCACGAAAGGCTTAACGGCCAACATCGAACGGGAAAAACAATTCATGAGCGGAGTCAAAGAGTGGAAGGGATTCAACGTCACGGCCTCAGCCGTTGGCGACAACGTGACGTTCTACGAAGCCACCGTCGATTTCATTGCGACGAGTGGACAGCACATGCATCTGGAGCAGGTATCCGTCGCGAAGTGGAAGAACGGCAAGATTGTGCACGAGCGCTTCTACTACGATACCGGAAAAAAGTAAGGCGAGAGGTGGAGGTCCGTCAGAGACGTTGTCTGACGGACCTTCGAACAATGCGTCTCGCGTCTTGGCGCGACCTACCTTGATCTTTCCGCTATGCTCATCCCGCCTTCTTAAGCGCGGCGCTCTTCGAGGAGATGACCGACATCAAATCTTCCCACGATTTGACGAACGACTTCGCGCCGTCATCCTGAAGCTGAGCCGCGAGCGCATCGACGTCTATGCCCAGGTTCGCGAATTCCGCGAGGAGCCATTCGGCATCGCCGCCATCGGATGGCAGGATGGTGTCCAACTGACCATGGTCGGCGAGCGCCTTCAAGGTGCCCTCCGGCATGGTATTCACGGTAAAGGGGGCGGCGAGCGCCTTGACGTAGAGAACATCGGAGGCCTTGGGATCTTTCGTTCCCGTACTGGCCCACAGGAGCCGTTGGGGACGTGCGCCGCTGTTGAATGCGCCCTGCCACCGGCTGGAAGCCAGCAGCTCCCTATAGGCCTTGTATGTCCGCTTGGCCATCGCGATGCCGAGCTGGTTCTGCAGCGGGGCCGGGACTTTTCCAGCCACCGCCGCATCCCACCGGCTGATGAACAACGAGGCCACAGAGGCGACGTTAGGGTTGAGTCCCTTCTCGATGCGCCGCTCGATGCCGCGTAGAAATGCCTCCGCCGCCGCCAAATACTGTTCGCGCGAGAAGAGGAGCGTCACGTTGATGGGAATGCCGGAAACAGTCGCCTCTTCGATGGCAGGCAGCCCTTCCTTCGTTCCCGGGATCTTGATGAACAGGTTTGGCTTTCCCGCGCGTGCCTGGAGGTCTCTGGCTGCAGCCAGCGTCCTCGCGGTGTCATAGGCGAGTAACGGCGAGACTTCCAACGAGACCCATCCATCGACGCCATCTGTCCGAGTGTACACCGGTTGGAATAGGTCTGCCGCCCGGGTGATGTCGTCCAACGCCAACTCGTAGAACAGGGTTTCTCCTGTCTTGCCGCTGCGCGCCTTTTCGCTGATCGCAGCGTCATAGGCCGGGCTGTTCTTTATGGCATGATCAAAGATGGTCGGATTCGAAGTGAGGCCGGTCACCGAGAGATCGTCGATGTAGGATTTCAGCGTGCCGCTGGTGAGCAGATCGCGGGTGATGTTGTCGAGCCAGAGGCTTTGACCGAGGTTGTGCAGTAATTGTGTGGCTTTCATCTGTCACCTCCGAATGGAGGAGATCATCCCACAATCACACGGCGAGATCGCCTGTCAGTTCTACCAGTGCTCGTTCAAGCCCGCGTGATCAGCGAGTGCAGCCTTTCCCAGGCTCGTTGACGCGATCCGTCTTCCAGTTTTTGCGCGGCACGGATGAGCAAACGTAAGCTTGTTTCGACTTGACCCATCGTTGTTGTGCACGATGCCAGGCTCTGTTCCTCATCCCGAAGATCCCGTTCGACGTGTTGAGCGCGCTCCAATTCATGCGGAAGGATCCGGGCGAGCATCTCACACTGCCTGCGCAACACCGCGAGGTGTTCCTCTTTGTGCTCGATTGTTCGACGCAACTGGTAGAGCCACAAGGCGATCTGTACGACCGCCGCGGCCTCCTGTTCATCAAACGGGGCGGCGATCAAATCTACCGAACCGCGCCGCAGTGCTTCGGATATCAGATCGGCGTCTTCTCGACGAGCGGTCACAATAAATGGAGTACTCGGTTGGAATGACTGGTTTAAGTGAATCAGAGAGAAATCCCGCATCCCGGCAAATCGGGCATTGCTCAAGACGGCGTGATAGCGTTTGGTTCGTATTTGTTCCCGGGCCTGCTCATAGGATGAGGACAGATTGAAGTGGCACTCCGCCACTCTCCTCTCAAGAATTTGCGGCAGCGTAGAGAGGTGCGTCAATTCGTCATCTATAATTAATATGGGATGAGGACCTCCGATCGGTGTATTGGACGCCATAATTTTGCCACCAGCTAGCCTCAAACAGACGGACCATTGGTGGATGCTGCTCGCAGGACGACTCCTGCAGATGTCGTTAGGACATCTCTTCACACCTCGTGCTGAATTCGCTTTGCTAATCAGTGCAAGACTTGAACCACCAAGCCCCGCCATGTTCACGCCTAAGCGTGTAGCGGATCATTGGAAGATCGAGCAGTGTACTCGGAAGAAGAAAAAATGCTGTTTTTAAGCCTCAGGACAACTTGTGCTCAGCATCGGCAGATTTTCTCAGCGGCACCTGAATTCAACCGGTGGGCTGGCGTGCCCATCAAGGCCGGCAAGACGTCAAATTCCTCATTTTGCCGTCTTTCTCTCATCATCCGAACGCGACCGCCGGCGTTGACCCATAGTCGTTGCGGCTGTTAGAGATAGCAAAAGAAGGCAGCGGGAACCTCCTCATGTCGCCCACCCAGCCCATACCTCTTCTGACATCGGCGCTCCGAACACTGGCTGATTGGAAAGCAGCGACCGGAATTCTGTTGCTCGTCGCAGTCATGATGGCCGTCCTCCTTCCCGCCGGCGGGGCGTGGGCCGATGATGCGGATTCGAGCGGCGGATCCGACGAGAGAGGGATCACGGTGGCGGCGTGGGCCCTCACCGTACCCTATATCATTGCAAAAGGGGCCTTTGCGGCCGGTGGCGCGGTGGTTGGGGCGTTAGGCTATCTGTTTTCGGGACTCGATGATCGTACGGCCAAGGCCGTGTGGACGAGAAGCATGTATGGGACTTACATCATTCGCCCGGCGCATTTGAGAGGAGAGGAAGCCGTGCGCTTCCTAGGCGAAGAGCATGAGCCCCAAAATGAACCGATGCCGGCCGCTGAGCAGGCACCGCCTCAACCGGTTGCGCCCGAGAAGAAATAGCACCCCGTCCGCTGTGGGGGACCCCGGTGCGCGCAAGCAAGCGATTGGCACCACCTGCAAAGCGAAAATGTTTCTTTGGAGGCCCACATGATTAGGACGAATACGGCGTCGGTGCAGCGTGTCGCTGTCTTGGCCGGCGTCTTTGCGCTGGTCGGCCTGGTGGCCTGCGAGAGCCAGCCCAAGTGGGTGAAGACGGGGAGCTACAAGCCCGAAGAGAAAAAAGCCTTCTACAGCATGGGCGAAGTGATGGGGATCCGCAATGAACCTCTCGCCTGGGATGCGGCCGAAAACCGGGCGCGTGCGCAGATGGTCAAGATTCTCTCGACGTACACGGCGTATTTGATGCGGGATTATGCGGCCTCGACAGCGGCAGGGAATTTCGCGAAGACGGCTGAAGAGCAACACGTTGAAGTGGCCACAAAGACCTTCGCCGCGGCGACGCTCAACGGCGTTCGGCCTGTCGATCGGTATAAGGACGAAAAAAAGGGGATCTATTACGTTGTCGTCAAGATGGAGCTTGATGACGTAAAAGACATGCTCATGCAGTCAACCGAACTGAACAGTCAGATGCGGGATTTTGTCCGCAAGAATGCGGATCGGGCGTTCGAGCGGCTGGAAAAGGAAGAGCAGAAGCGGGAAGGAATGCCTCCGCCTTCCGTCCCTTAACCTCCCCGAGGCGATCCGCAAACGGGAAAAGCGCGCGTCGTGCCGGTTAGCGGGTCACCCCCTCGGCAACGCTAATCGTTCCAGCATTTTCTTGACGGCGCTCATCTGGGCACCGCGTTTCTTGAAATAATCCGGGCCATCATAGCCCCACCAGTCCCAGCACCCGTTGGGATTCCAGACATAGGAGATCGTCCACAACCTCTTCCAGTTCCATCCATAGCGGGCGATCGTTTGCGGGTACAGGACGATGATGTTGTTGCTGTCCGCCCATCGATTATAGCCCGCCTTCTTGTAATACTGATCACCGACCGTGTCGTAGTTTTGCAGACAGCCATGGAACGCGACATGCACGCGGCATCGATTCGAACGACACGCTTGGGGCACATAGACGAATCCTGAGTCACGCATGCTGTGGGAATACGCATCTCCGTTGAAAAACTCCCGTTGATCATATTCGATGAACGTGCCGCTCAGCTCAGCTGACGGCGGGTGGAGATGACCGTAGATCTGTTTGAGGAGCTGTCCGGCAGCATCGTACGAACAGTCGTTGATATACGGATCAGCGTTGGAAGAGCAGGCCTCCGCTGACCTGTCATCGACGATCATCCCATGCCCCGCGCCGAGATCATGTTTGTACAAGATGTTGTCCTGCGCGACGTAGTGCTCGTAATAGTTGGCGAGGGTATTCATGACGGGTTGGGCAATCACTGTGTCCCGGGTGCCGGAAAACAGCCAGACCTTCGCACGAGCCAGGTGGGAAGGGTGATCAATCTCGCCGGAGGCAGCAAGTCCATCGGTCCGAGCGACGAGGTAGGCGACTTCCGGAAGCGGGTTGGAGGGATCGGGGTGCATGCAGTTATGTGTCGCCGTCCAGATACTGCCGCCGGCGCAGTCATAGGGTCCACCCGCGATGACCCCGGCACCGCTGACCAGCCCCGAATAGGCCACATGAAATTGCACCGCCATGTATCCGCCGGATGAAACGCCTGAGACTGAGGTCTCAGCAAGGTCGGCATGTTGAGGGGGCAAGGCATCGGCTGCAAAAACGTCGATGCGAAATACGGCGGTACACAACGTGAAGAACACGAATAGCGAACAACGAACTCGGTCGAACGTTACCCACACGTAGCGCATTGGTTCTCCTCTCATGTACGGATCCAGATCCGATTTCGTTCGCACGCACTGTCCTCATAGCATTGATGCATGTTCCTCCCGCATGAAACACTCGGATGATCCCAAGAGAGAGCGCCAACTTTTCCTTCGATAGTCACTCTTAGGCGAAGAACAGAATTGTCTTTCTTACCGTGGTTCTCCATACTCCCACTTTTCCCGAGCAGCATGCTCCACAGATCTTCGAAGCAATCACCTCTAAAAGCAACGACCACGGCAAACAACGCTACCGCCAACAACGCTATTGACTGAGCAGAAACCTGCGAGGGGAGGGGGGTATGGGACCGACGAAGGCAATCGTCAAGAATCATGCTTTGTATGAAGCAGCGACTGGAAAGCTCATCAGAGACGGATTCACGAGCCGAACCGAGACTGATGAGTACGTCAAGCGTCACTATCTGGTGCTTCCCGTCGTCGATGACCAAGGGAGGCCCTGGATGCTCGATGGCAATTTGATCTACTGCCTTCGCGGGTCTTGCTATGAAACGGTGGACGATCAGCGGCTGCACCTCGCGCGCTGTTCTGACTGCGGAGGGATGGGGATCCGAGACGACGGATTTGGCGTGGACTCCGATTGTATTCGCTGCACGGCCTGCGGCCACGAGTTCGACGCACGACTTGAGATGATGGAGACGTAAGGTCACTGTGTGCTTGCAGCGACATCAGCCAGCATTTCCCTACGATAGTCACTCTTAAGAGAAGAGCAGAATTGTATTTCATGGAAACGCCGATATAGATTCAGCTTCCGATCAATCTCCTTGGTCTCGCTCCTTGGTCTCGTTTTTCTCGGGAGGATACGGCTTTTGACGGAGAAAAAAGTCACCATACGAACAAAGAAGGCCAAGCACGGAAAAAGCATTGGATCGGTTGAGCAAGAACAGCCTCCAGCTATGAATGATGCAGCCCCACAGAGCGTACAGAAGCCGCTTGAGCAATCAGGCGATGAACCAGAGAGGAGATCGCTGATGGCCACTGAGACAAGAACGAATCACTTCGAGATGATGGGCATGGCCAAAATGTGGAAGGAGGGGTATCTCAAGGGACTGGAGACCTCCTTGCAATTCCAAGAGCAGAACGAACAATTGATGAAACACGCAGTCAGACAGGGCTTGTCTGCGTATCAACTATGGCTCGCCATGTATAAGAGCTGGCTCGGGAAGCCCTCGGACCACATACCGGGGCAGACCACTGCGGCACCGTTTTTTACCATGACGAGGCAAATTCTTGAGACGTCGCAGGGCTTTGCCGAACCATTGTTGAAGAGCGCCTGTGAGACCTCCTTTGAATACTATGAGACGGCCGTCGCTGGCCCGGCCAGGAAGTATGCGTTTGAGATCAACAAGAAAGTACTGGATACCCTTATCCCCACTTAACTCTCAAGCATCGGGAGATGCGCGTAAGCTCTCAGAGGACCTGTCCCGCAGGCCCACCGGTAACAGGCGATTTCGTTACAAGACGTTGACTGTTGCCTGCTCGGTTTATCACGGAAATATCTCGCATTACTTTAGGTATCTGACAACATTTAACAGCTGGGAGTCCGGCGTATTGCCGGCACCGGGCGCAAGAGGCTTTAGCTATGAGGCAGATGGTGATTGCAGGGGCAGTGAGGACTCCGATCGGCAATTTGAACGGGACGTTGAGCAGCGTCGGCACGACGAGTCTTGGAAGCCACGTCATTCGCGAGGCGATACGTCGTGCCCACGTCGAACCCGAGGTGGTGGACGAAGTCATCATGGGAAATGTGCTGTCGGCAGGACTCGGGCAGGCTCCTGCGCGCCAAGCCGTGCGCGGAGCGGGGCTGCCTGATGTCGTCAACGCGACCACGATCAACAAGGTATGCGGCTCTGGCCTCAAAGCGGTCATGATGGCGTGTCAAGCCATTCAGGCCGGTGATGCGGAGGTGGTCGTGGCCGGAGGAATGGAAAACATGAGCCAGGCACCCTATCTCCTGGAGAAAGCCAGGACTGGCTATCAAGTCGGCCACGCGGAACTCGTCGACAGTATGATCAAGGATGGACTCTGGGATGTTCAACAGAATCTCTCGATGGGCGCATGCGGGGAGCTGTGCGCCTCCAAGTACCACTTCTCCCGCGAACAGCAGGATGACTTCGCCGTGCAAAGTTATACCCGAGCGAGGAAGGCGCAAGAGGAGGGTTGGTTTCGCGATGAGATCGCGGAGGTCGAGATACCAGGACAACCCAATCCCGTACACTTTCGCGATGACGAGCGGCTCACCCGCTTCAATGAAGCGAAGTTGCGCCGGCTTCCACCGGCATTTCAGAAGGATGGCACCATTACCGCCGGCAATGCGTCGGGCATGAACGACGGAGCGGCGGCCATGGTGGTGCTCTCCGAAGAGCGCGCTCACTCCTTGGGGGTGAAGCCGCTCGCGAGGATTGTCGGATATACCCAAAAAGCTTTGGCGCCGGAATGGTTCACGATCGCACCCATTCAAGCCATTTCAGCATTGCTGTGCAAGCTGAAACTCGAAGCCCGCAAGATCGATCTCTACGAGATCAACGAGGCGTTTTCCGTCGTGGCGATGGCAGCGATCAGGGAACTCGGATTGGATCCCGAACGGATCAATATCCATGGCGGTTCCGTCGCGCTCGGTCACCCTATTGGCAGCAGCGGGGCACGGATACTTACCACCCTCCTGTACGCGTTAAAGCGGACAGGTGGAAAACTCGGCATTGCGAGTCCATGCATAGGCGGAGGAGAGTCGGTCGCTGTTGCCGTCGAATTGTTGGACTAAGCGGTTCGGTTGAGTAGGACAATCGTTCTCCGCCACAGAAAGGCATCGCGTGAAGGGATGGGACATTCTACCTTAGAAGACCGAGTGGCTCTCGTAACGGGTGCGGTGGGCGGTATCGGGCAGGCAATTGCTCTTCGGTTGGCTGAAGAAGGAGCCACCGTCGGCTTGAATTATCTTGTCGAACCCGACGACGTCGCCAACAATTTTCTGAAAGATTTTACCGGCAGGGGCTATCGGGGCAGCCTGTACAAGGCCGATGTCTCCAAGTTCGACGACACCACGCAGCTCGTCGAAAGGGTGTCGAAGGATTACGGCCGCGTCGACATCCTCGTCAACAATGCCGGGATCACGGTCGACAGGACGCTCAAGAATATGAGTCCCGACCAATGGGACAAGGTGATTGCGGTGGACCTCTCGTCCGTCTTCAATTGCTCAAAGGCGGTCATTGGCCAAATGCTGGAGCGAGGGTATGGAAGGATCATCAGCATCAGCTCGGTCGTCGGTCAGAAAGGAAATTTCGGCCAGACGAATTATGCGGCCGCGAAGGCGGCCATGATCGGATTCAGCAAGTCGTTAGCGCTGGAAACGGCAAAAAAGGGAATCACGGTCAACGCGGTGGCTCCTGGCTTTGTGAGAACCGCCATGACCCGCCAGATGCCCAAAGACGTGCTGGACAAAATCGTGGACAGTATCCCGGTCGGGCGCATGGCCGAGCCGCAGGAAATTGCTCGTGCAGTCCTCTTTTTAGCCGATGAGCATTCCTCGTATATCACCGGCCAGGTTCTGGCTGTAAACGGCGGATTGTACATGTGAAGCGGTGCTGGGGATGACCGATGCAAGATTCTGTCTACATAGAAGCGTGGCTGTTTTGGCTCCGCCCCTATCGCCATCTCGCCGCCCCGTGGAACCTTGTGCTGAACAGATGGATGGAGTCTGTTCGTCCCAGAGCCGAAGTCCCGCGCCCAGATGCCGTTCGGGCCTGGGTCGAAGACTGGTCGAATCTGACCGGCGTCGTTCCGCGCGCGCTGTATGTCGAAGCCCTGGAGAGAAACGAAGCGCTGAGGGCGAAGCTTGAAGAGGCCGAACAGACAATTCGGCAACTGCGAGGAGCCAATACGGAAGGACCAGAGATCGTCAACACATGGGAGACAGCCATACATCTGTGGCAGCGAGCCATTCACACGACCGGCAAAGCGCAGAACGAGTGGATGCGCATGTGGACGGACTTCGCGGACAACAACCACCGGAGAGGATGAGGTAACCATATGGAATGGATGAAACAAGCCGAAGAGATCTTTAAGGCCTGGACAGACGCACAGAGGACCATGTGGGACGAGTGGATTAAGACCACGCAGTCCTTTGGCACGCAGCCATTTGGCAAGATGCAGGTGACGGACTCATGGAAGCGAACCGCCGAGGCCTGGGAAGAATCGGTCAAGAAGAGCCTTCATCTCCAAATGGAATGGAGCAAGCTCTGGGCCGAAAGTTTCAGCAACGTGAAAGGGACACCGAGAGAATTCCAAGAATTCGCACGGCAAGGGCACGACATGATGATGCGATGGGCGGAGACACAGGTGCACCTCTGGACCGCATGGTTGGAAATGGTGAAGAAGCTCGATCCCAACGCGTTGGGCGGGAGTGCGGAGAAGGGCTCCGACAAGTTTTTGCACCTGTGGGAGGAAAACCTCAAGAACTTGCTCAACGTGCAAGCGGAGTGGGGCCGTGCCTGGACGGCGACGCAAGCCGGTAAACAATCACGAGAGCAGGCCAAGCAAGCGTAGTGTGAAGCGAGCCTAGTGTGAAGGAGAACACATAGCTATGTTCTGGAACGATCAGGCCGAAGCAGTGACAAACGCCTTCACGGAGAGCCAGACCAAGATATGGGAGAGTTGGTGTGCGCTGTTTCGCACCGTCCCCAGTCCGATGATGCCATTGTGCTTTGGAATGGATCAGTGGAGGGAACTCACGTCGAAAGGCCTCCAGGATTGGACGGCGGAGTCCGAGCAGGTGGTGAAAGATGTCGCGCAACGGCTCCACGTCGCGCAGGACACCGCGATGCGGTTTTTGGAACTGTCCCTCAGCGCCTGGAAAGCGATGACGCCTAAGGTCGAGTCCGGGGAGGATTGGCAAACCATGTTCGCGAATTATTCCACCAAACTTCGCGAACAACTCCTCCTGTCGCCGGACGGCATGGCGAGGACGGCGGGCGACATGGCTGAATTGTGGCGGCTCTATCTGGAAGAGTGGCAGAAACTGAGCCAGCCGTGGACAGAGTCATGGCGGCGCGCCTCGTGGCACTTCGGTCAGGCCGCGACGGGAGATGGCTCGGCCTTGATCAAGCTGACCAATCTGTACTGGGATGCCTACGAACGGACGTTCGGTCGTCTGATGGAAAGTCCGAGCCTTGGGCACACTCGAGAGCTCAATGAGCAGCTGCTCAAGGGGTTCGATTCATGGCTGGATTTCCGCCGGGCCAGTTTTGAGTACCAAGTGGTGATGTCTGAGACCTGGTGCCGATCGTTTGAACGGTTCATTGGCAGAATGGCCTCCCTCGTTGAAGCCGGGAAACCCGTCCAAGATGTCCGCCAGTTGCTGTTTCTGTGGCTCGACGTCGTCGATGAAAACTTTCTTGCGGTCTTTCGATCCGACGAGTATATCCGGATGCAAGGTCACCTCATGAATACGGCGATGACGTATCGTATTCACGAACGGGACATCGTCGAAGCATTTTTAAAGATCAGTCATGTCCCTTCCCGCAGCGAGCTCGATGAGGCGTATCGCCGGATCTATGAATTACGCAAGGAGGTCAAGGAATTGAAGTCAGCGTTTCGGCAGATTCAGTCGAAGGTCGCATGACGTGGAGGCAAAGTCGTCTGGCGTGGAGGATGAAACATGATGACGCCGTTTCTTACACAGATGCAGCCGGAAGAATTCACGAAGCAGCTCGTCGAGTTCAACCGGAGAGTGTTGAAGGGCATCGACTCCCTGGCGCGGATCCGCGATGAGGACTTTGAAGTCGGGTTCACGCCCAAGGAGGAGATTTCCCGCGAGGACAATGTGGTGCTCTACCGGTATTTGCCACTGGCGGAGAGGCCATCGCATATTCCCATTCTCATCGCCTATGCCTTGATCAACCGCCCGTATATGGTGGATTTGCAGGAAAACAGATCACTGGTTCGAAATCTCTTGAAGCTGGGCATGGACGTGTACCTCATTGACTGGGGATACCCATCGCGAGCCGATCGGTGGCTGACGCTGGACGACTATATCAACGGCTATCTGGAGAGCTGTGTTGAAGCGGTGCGCCAACGGTACGGCGGTGAGCCCATCAATCTTCTCGGGATTTGCCAGGGCGGTACGTTCAGCCTCAGCTACGCCTCCCTCAATCCGAAAAAGATCAAAAATCTGATCACGATGGTCACGCCCGTGGATTTCCACGTTCGAGAAGGCATGCTGAACGTGTGGGCCGGATGCACGCTTGCGCAGCCTAATCTCGACGTGGATCGGATGGTCGATGCCTTTGGCAACATCCCGGGGGAATACATGAACTTCGGATTTCTGATGCTGAAGCCGTTTCAGTTGGGGATCCGCAAATACCTCGAACTGATCGACGTGGTGGATGATGAAGAAAAGCTGCTGAATTTTCTGCGCATGGAAAAGTGGATCTTCGACAGCCCTGACCAAGTCGGGGAAGCCTACCGGCAGTTCATCAAAGACTTTTATCAGGGCAATAAATTCATCAAGGGAGAGGTCAAGATCGGGGGGCGGGTCATCGACCTGCGGAAGGTCAACATGCCGGTCTTGAACATCTATGCCGAGGAAGATCATTTGGTCCCCCCGGCCTCATCGATGGCGCTCCGACGCTACGTGGGAACGAACGATTATACGGTGCGGTCGTTCCCCGTCGGACATATCGGAATGTACGTGAGCGGGAAGGTTCAGCGCGATCTGCCGCCGACGATCGCCGATTGGCTTCGGGAGCGCAGCTAGATCACCTGCACATTGCGGGAGCGCCTGCCGGCGCTCCCGCGTCTGAATGGCAATTCCACTTCAATGGGGACCGGCGGTCGTTTGTCACGACAGCCGTTCCACCACGATTGCGAGGGCTTCGCCGCCGCCGATACAGAGCGTCGCCAGCCCTCGTTTTGCGCCGTTCGCTTGAAGCGCATGGAGGAGCGTCGTCAAGATCCGTGCGCCGGTGGCGCCGATCGGATGGCCAAGCGCGACCGCTCCGCCGTTGACGTTCACTTTCTTGGCGTCGAGTCCTAATTCCCGGTTGATGGCGATCGAGACGGCAGAGAACGCTTCGTTGATTTCAAACAGATCAATGTCGCCGATGGAGAGGCCCGTTTTCTTGAGCACGAGCCTGATCGCGTCGACCGGCGCCATCGTAAACCATTCCGGAGCGACGGCCGCTCCGGCGTAGCCGACGACACGCGCCATGGGAGCGAGTCCGAGTCGGGCGGCTTCGGCTTCGGCCATGAGCACCAACGCCGCCGCACCGTCGTTACAGGAAGGAGAATTGCCCACGGTCAGGAGACCGTTGGCCTTGAACGCGGGCTTGAGGTCGCGCATCTTTTTCAGATCCACGCGATTCGGTTCTTCATCATCCGCCACACTCTGCGGGGGGCCTTTTCGCTGCGGCACGTCGACCGGGACGATTTCCCGCTTGAACACGCCGGTCGCCACCGCCTGTTGGGCGCGGCGGTAGCTTTCCAACGCGAAGGTATCGACTTCGTGCCGCGTCAGCCGGTACTTGGCTGCGCACAGTTCTCCGCCGTCGCCCATGTGGAAATTGTTATACACGTCCCACAGGCCATCCTTGATGACGCTATCCACCAACTGCGCGTGTCCCAGCCGGTAGCCCTGTCTCGCCTTCTCCAACAAGTACGGCGCACAGCTCATGTTTTCCATTCCGCCCGCCACAACGATTTTGGCCTCGTCGAGAGCGATGGCCTGACAGGCCATGATGACGGTTTTGAGGCTGGACCCGCAGACCTTGTTGACGGTCGTTGCACCGACCGAATGGGGTATGCCGGCTCCGATCGACGCTTGTCTGGCAGGCGCCTGACCCAGACCGGCGCTAAGCACGCAGCCCATGTACACGGCGTCCACTTCGTCCGGCCGCAAATGCGCGCGTTTCAACGCGTCGGCAATCGCGATGCTTCCCAATTTCGTGGCGGGCACCGCGCTGAAGACGCCGTTGAAGCCGCCCATCGGCGTCCGTACCGCACTGACGATGACGGTATGCTGTCGTTGGCTCATAGAATCTGAGGTCCTCCTTTGTTTCCGGGACGTTCCTCAAGTCCTCGCGAGAATGCTTCCTGCCCTCATCGAGCCTAGTATGCCGAGTCCTGCACGGATTGGCCTACCTGTGCAGTTAAAGACATGTGCGCGTTCAGTTAAAAGGATGCGAAGCTTTCCAGCCTCGGTTCGAGGAGTTT
>DATJGE010000058.1:0-24493 GCA_035495295.1 Nitrospira sp.
GACACGTGGCGTGCATACTTCGCCATGACGCCGGACCTGTAGCGCGGTACCGGCATCTTGACCTTCTTGAGACGGGTCTTGATCTCCTTGACGGACAGCTCGATGTTCAATTGGCGCTTGGAGACATCGAACACGATCATGTCGCCGTTCTTGACGGCCGCAATGGGTCCGCCGCGGACCGCCTCCGGCGAGACATGTCCCGCCATGAGCCCGTGGGTGGCGCCGGAAAACCGGCCGTCCGTCAGCAGCGCGACGGAGTCGCCCAGTCCCGCGCCGACGATCGCCGCGGTGACGCCGAGCATCTCGCGCATACCAGGACCGCCGGAAGGGCCTTCATAACGGATCACCACGACGTCGCCGGCCTTGATTTGCCCCGCTTTGACAGCGACGAACGCATCCTCTTCACGGTCGTAGACCTTCGCTGGTCCGCGGAACTGCGTCATTGAATGGCCCGCGACCTTCACGACGCAGCCCTCCGGCGCCAGGTTGCCCTTGAGGATGACCAAACCGCCTGTCGCTTTGATCGGGGTCGCGAGCGGCCGCAAGACTTGCTGCCCTGGCGTCTCGGCCGCCGCTGCGGCTTCTTCGCCGATCGTCCGCCCTGTCACCGTGGGTTGATTGCCATGAAGGAGGCCGCCATCGAGCAGGCGTTTGGCCACGAGTGTCGTGCCGCCGGCCGCATACAGATCGGCAGCCGCAAACCGGCCGCCCGGTTTTAAATCGGCCAGAAGGGGGATCTTGCGGTTGATTTTGTCGAAGTCGTCTATGCTCAGTTTGATGCCGGCTTCGTACGCCACGGCGAGCAGATGGAGCACGGCGTTCGTCGAGCCTCCGGTCGTCGCGACGGCGGCGATCGCGTTTTCCAGCGACTTGCGCGTGATGATCTGCCGCGGACGGAGATCCTGCTTCAAGAGGTCCATGACGAGCTTGCCGCATTCGAACGCCACGCCATCTTTTCGGTCGTCCATGGCCGGTACACCGTTGCGCCCCATCGGCGACATGCCCAGGAACTCAAAGGCGATCGCCATTGTATTGGCCGTGAACTGGCCGCCGCAGGCGCCCGGCCCTGGACAGGCGTGGTCCTCGAGGTCTTTGAGCTCGGCGTTGGTCATCTTGCCTGACGCATGTTTGCCGACGGCTTCGAAGACGTCCTGAATCGTCACGTCATGACCCTGGAACTGCCCGGGCATGATCGAGCCGCCGTAGAGCATGAGAGACGGTACGTTCAATCGCGCGAGCGCCATGACGGTGCCAGGGATGGTCTTGTCGCAGCCTGACAGCGCCACGACGCCGTCGAACAGATGTCCGCGCGCCACGAGCTCGATCGAATCCGCAATAACCTCGCGGCTGATCAACGAGGCCTTCATGCCTTCGGTGCCCATCGAAACGCCGTCGGAAACTGCGATGGTGTTGTATTCGATCGGCGTTCCGCCTGCGGCGCGGATGCCGGCCTTGACCCGCTCGGACAACCGGCGGAGATGAAAGTTGCAAGGCATGACCTCGATCCACGTGTTGGCGACGCCGATCAGCGGACGCGAAAGATCGTCATCCGTGAAGCCGACGGCCTTTAGCATGGCCCTTGCCGGTGCGCGCCCGGGACCGACGAGCAGATCGTGACTCTTCAACTTCGATTCTTTGGGCATGGAATTCCTTTTCACGCTGCGGAAATGCGTTCCGTTTCACCCGCGCCGCCTCTGCGCAATCCTTCACACCCGTCGATTCTCCGATTGCTGTGCAATCGTTCATCCGGGACGTGCGCTTCACCCAAGCTCACCCGCCCGCCCC
Source organism: Nitrospira sp. (assembly GCA_035495295.1). GTDB lineage: Bacteria > Nitrospirota > Nitrospiria > Nitrospirales > Nitrospiraceae > Nitrospira_C. The sequence goes on from DATJGE010000058.1 coordinate 1,786, forward strand.
GGCGCGGCCACTACTTTTTCTTCTTGTGATCCTCGTGCTTTTCTTTTTTGGCCTCCGTGTCAATGATGGTCCCTGTGGCGGCATCGATATGGACTTCGGTGACCTTGCCGTCGGCGCCCAGGATCTCGACTTCCCAGACGGTCTTGCCGTGTTTCTTCTCGAGCTCAGCCTCGACGACGGTGCCAGGGACCTTTTCCATGGCGGTTTTGATCGCCTGGTCCGCCGTCACCTTCGCGTCCTTCACCAGATCGGTGATGTGGCCTTCCTTGTCATCGCTGAAGGCGACCGTGCTCGAGCCGACGACAAGGCACAGTGCCAGCAGACCGGTCAATGTGTGTGCACGCATTGGGTTCTCCTTTCGGTCGAATGTGCGTTATTGCGCCTTCATATCTGACGGTGGCATCGGTGCGGCGCCGCCGCCCATATGGGGATTACCTTGCATTCCGCCTCCGTGAGGATTCATGCCGCCCGGCATGCTGCCATGGGCTTTGCCGCCGTCTTTATGTTGCTGCATCATCTTTTCGTGCTCCGCTTTTTCTTTGGCGCGTTGTTCCGGGGTCAACAGGGCCAGGACGTCCCGCCGTGTCTTGATCGAAGTCATACGTAACGCTACCTGCATGTCTTCACTTTGCTTGAGCTTCGATTCAATGGCCTTCAGGTCGGACTTCTCGTCATCCGTCAACGCTTTGAGCTCGCGCTCGGCGACCTGGATGTCCGCTTCCGATTTGATCCGGGTCTTGTCGAGGTTCAACTGGATGTCCTTGAGTTTCGTGACCTGGTCGGCGGTGAGACCGATTTCTTTTTCATGCTTGAGCAGATGGCGGATCAAATGGCCGGCGCTGCTGTGCATCATCCCCATGCCATGACTGCCCATCATGCCGTGGCCGCGGCCTCCGTATCCGTCCTTCCCGCCCTCGTGGCCGTACCCCGGTTCGTTCGCAGACGTGCCGCCGACGCCCATGCTCAACGTGAAGGCGCCCGCCATGACGAGCGCAGATACTCCCCGCATTCCCTTCTTCATGCGATCCTCCTTCGTTTGATCTCTTATGAATGCAAGACGCGACATTATCGCACAAACACACCCCCTTCGCCCTTCAGCCCGTTGAACAGGAACTGAACGGCCAAGGCGGCGAGCAGCAACCCCATGAGGCGTGTGATGATTTTTTCCGCCAGCGGAGTCATCCACTTGGCCCCCGATGCGCCGAGGGCTAGGATGCCGTAGCTTGCCAGACCGACCAGGCCAACGCAAGCCAGAAGGATGCCGCGAAAGAGCCAGCTGGGCGCCTGGGCGTCCAGCAGAATGATCGTCGAGATGGCGGCGGGTCCCGCGAGCATGGGCACAGCCAGCGGCGTAATTGCAATGTCGTCCTTTGCCGCGCCTTCGGCGGTCTCCGCCGCCGTTTCCTGCACGGGCGATCGTTGCGCGCGCAGCATGTCCAATGCAACCAGCAACAGCACGAGCGCGCCCGCGACTTGGACGGCGGCCAAGGTGATGCCGAGCAGCGAGAACAACCATTGGCCGGCCACTGCGAAGCCGCCCAAAATCAGAAAGGCCGCGAAACAGGCGACGCGTGCCATGCGCAGCCGCTGCTCCAGCGTATACCGCGAGGTCATGGCGAGGAAGGCGGGGACAGTGGCGATAGGATCGACGATGACGAAGAGGGAGCTGAAGGCCAACACTCCGTATTCGGTCAAGGTCATGCGGTCATCGCGCTCGAGTTTGCCGCAGAAGTTCGGCGCGAGGATCCGGATGTGTGCCTTTGGCCAGCCGCTGGTAGAGGGCCGACTCTTCGGTCGTCACGCTTGGCGGAACGACGATGTGCAAATTCAAGAACAAATCGCCATAGCCTCCGCCGGCCGACGGCAAGCCCTTGTCTTTGAGCCGCAGCTTGCCCTCCGCCTTACTGCCGGGCGGCACCTTCACTTTGACCGGTTCCGTCAGTGTGGGCGCCATCACGTCGGCGCCGAGGACCGCTTCCCAGGGATAGATAGGCAACGTGACGTGTATGTCGCTGCCCTGACGACGAAAGATCGGATCGGACTTGATGGCGACGTGCAAGTAGAGGTCGCCGCGTTTGCCGCCACTCGATCCAGGCTGGCCCTTGCCTCCGACGCGGACTCGCGTGCCTTCCTGAACGCCGGCGGGGATTTTCACTTCGATCGTTTTCAGTTCCGTCGTCGAGCCGGAGCCATAGCAGGTCGGGCAGGTTCGTCCGCGCACCGTGCCGCTGCCCTGACAGGTAGGGCAGGGGATCGGTTCCCGCAAGCTGACCCGTTTCGTCACGCCGCTCAGGACTTCACGTAACGTGAGCTCAACCTCCGCCTCGAGGTCCTCACCGGGCATCGAAAAGCCGCGAGTGGCGCCTGCACGACCGCCGCCTCCGCGGAACAAGTTTTCAAAGATGTCGGAGAAGGCCTCGTTGTTGAAGTCGGCGCCGCCGCCGGCGTGGCCCGTCTGTTCCCAGCGGAATCCTTGCCCGCCGGCCTGTTGACGGGCCTTCTCGAAGGCCTCGGCCTGCTCCCACTGCGCGCCGTACTGATCGTATTTTTTGCGCTTCTCCGGATCGGAAAGGACTTCGTTGGCTTCGTTCAGTTCTTTGAATTTTTTCTCCATTTCCGTCTTCTTCGAACCGGAATGGAGGTCGGGATGATACTGACGCGCCAGCCTGCGGTAGGCCTTCTTGATGTCGTCGGCCGAGGCGCTGCGGGAGACGCCAAGGACCTGGTAGAAATCGCGTGGAGCGGTGGCCATGGATTACGACATAACAACGATTTGAAGGAGATCAACGCAGGCGATGGCGGCTCCTTACCCTGGAACTTCCCGTTTCGCCCGTGCCATCAATTTACAGTAGGAGCACCGCTCTGCCGTCGTCGGCTGTCCGCAGCCGGAGCACGGGTGCAGTAACGCCCGATCCTTCTCACTCATCGCCGCGGCAGAAGAACGATTGTTGCGCTGCTTTTCCAGAAATCCCCAGTAGAAGTATTGCTTGGTCCCCGGCGATTCGGTTTCCAGCCGGTTGAGCACTTCCTTATAAAGAAGCGTACGCGCTCCTTGCGCCATCGGACATTCATCTACAATGTAGTCGATCTTATGCAGCACGCAATAAGCGGCAAGCTCGCGCTCGGAGAGCCGGTACAGCGGCTTTACTTTCTTGGCGAATCCATCGACCGAGGCCGGCAGGGTGGGGCCTTGCTTTTCCAAATACTCCTCCTGCCAATGGAGGACATTCCCCAGCAGGCGGGCGGCTTCGTCGTCCAGATTGTGGCCGGTCGCCATCACGTCATAGTCTTGTTCGACCGCGGCTCGGTTGAATTGATAGCGTTTGATGGTGCCGCAGGTGGAGCAGGTCGGCCGATGAACTAACTGAGAGAGTTCCTTGATGCCGGCCCCTTCCTCCTCTTCAACGGTGTGAGTGCGGAGCGCTGCGCCGAGCGGGGATGCGATGGTATCCGCAAACTTGCGAACCATATGATAGGAGCGCTCGGAATACCGGCCGATGCCCAGGTCGACATAAAACCCGTCTGCCTTGTAGCCAAGCTTGAGCAAGATATCCCACAGGGCCAAACTGTCTTTTCCACCTGACACGGCCACGAGCACGCGGTCATTCTTGCCGAACATGTGTTCGGATTTGATCGCCCGCGCGACCTGGTCATGGACAAACGTCGTGAAGCAGCCTTTGCAGAAACCGGCATGGTGACGCGGAATCTTGATGACCGCTTTGGTCTTACATTTCGTGCAGTTCATGCAAGGATGATACGGGCAGCCTGGGGAGGATTGCAATTAGCAAACCGCGTGTCCAGCCGCTTTCTAGGACAGGCTTGCATATATGGCGGAGTTCATTGCCTTCTCAATGTGAGACGGTATCCTTGGGGTAATGAATTGTGGATGAATGCCGCGAAGAGATCTTCGCCACGACTTATGGAAAAGCAAATGACGTCGCTGATAGCCGCGTGAGGGACGCGATGGCTGTTCCTCATCAAAAAGTAATCATTGCAGGTATTTGGGTGCTGACAGTTGGGGATGCTGTCCGTCAAGGCATTTATTTTCCTACCGTCATGGCCAAAGACCTTGAGAGGTCGATCCCTGTTCATACATTTGTTTGGGAACTAGTCGTGCTTGGATTATTGGGTCCGCCGGTCTTGCTCCTGACGCGACGTGTGTTACTGAAGCACGTCCCAAAGCTTCGTCGGAGACGAGACGGATTTCTGACTCGCTGGCTGGATCGACGATGGGGGGCAGGTTCTGGTGCCCTCTTCTCACAAGACCTCCGTCCGATGGCGCTTATGATATGTACGGTTGTCGTTTTGGGATCGGTGGCCTTACTATCCTGCCTTTATTTCGAAGCATCTCTCGTCGCATTCAGCATAGCGTCGTTCTTTCTATCCTCCGGCATCGGGTTTTGGATAGCGCGAGATCTTGCCGCAAAGGTCAGTCCAGACGGGCCTACGGCCTGAGGGAGGTCGAATGTAAGCGAAGTTTAACTGCTGTGCCCAGTTTGGCGCCGCCACTTCACCGTATTTCTCATGTCAGCGTGCTCCAGCCAAGATCCCATTAGCAGCGTCTACCCACGCTCAGCGGGAACTTCGGCTCAGCCTGCTTACTTGCAGTCGCATCTCGCATCCTCAATTTCCCAGAATTCTTTACAAGCCGGCCCTATTTGCTACAGTCCAAGAGAGCCGCCTGACAGGCCGTATGCAATGTCCAACCTGTCAAAACGATCTGGTTGAAATCGCGACGCTTGAAGGGCCGCAGCTCGACGTCTGCCCGGAGCAACATGGCCTCTGGCTGGATAGGGGCGAAGTCAACCTGTTCGTGGAGAATTACCGGGCGTTAGGAGAGACGCCGTCGCGGGTTGCCACCGGCGCCATCGCGGTCCAAACGACGACCTGCCCAAGATGTCGCAAGACCTTGGACGAAGATACGGTGCTTGCGACGGTGCTTTTCGCCTGCCGTGCCTGTGGGGGATGGTGGCTTCCTAAAGGCAGCCTCACAGAATTGAACGCGACGGGCCGCGGTAGTGGTGCTCAGATTCATCTCAACGAGGCCGATTTTTACCGTCGAGCCGAAAAGAGAGCGTCGCGGCCTCAGACGAGCGAAGCCCGAGCCGTTGTTCAGGCTCGCCGGGAGCCTCGCGTTCAGCAAGTCTGGTTTTGGACGCTATTCTTATTGACCGCTCTCCTCTTCGCCGGTCTCATTGTCGTGGCTGGCATCCGGAATATCGTCGCCTCGGTCCAGTGGATGACGCCGCCGGACACGACGTGGGGCGCACTGGCATTAGGCGCGCTGACAGGGATGGGAGTCACGCTGTATGGATTTGCGATCAACAACCGGAAGCGCTTGATTGAAAGCATTCCCACTTCCCCGGTTCGCTCGTTGGCCGTCGGTCTCGTGGAAGTGAGCGGCCGTGCTCAACCCGAGGGCCCGCTGTTACGGGCACCGTTCAGTGGAATGCCCTGCGTTCTCTTTTCATACCGCGTCGAGGAACGCCGTACGTCCGGCAAGGACACGCGGTGGGAAACGGTTGCAAAGGGCACGTCTGAGCAGCCCTTCTACGTGCAGGATGACACAGGCAGGGTACTCATCGTCCCTTTTGAGGCGCAGTTGATCGTGCCGGATAAGCGCACGACTCGCAGCAATTGGTCTGGCACTCTCCCTGCGGATACCATCGTCGGGTTGCTCAAGCTGGGCGTCGCGGTCGATGGATGGTTCGGTGAAAAGAGCATCCGCTGCAGCGAGACGTTCATTCTGCCTGATGAACGGGTGTATGTCATGGGAACGGCGCAAGAATATCAGGCTGTCGGGGACAGCACGGAGAATTCAGCAGGACTGTATATTGGCAGCAGCCCGAACAACGAATTCATCATCTCCGATCGAAGCGAGAAAGAGTTGCTCTCGCGCTTGCAATGGCAGGTATGGGCGTCCGTCGGCGGAGGGCCGGCTCTGGCGTTGGTCTGCCTGCTGTTGATGTTCAAGCTGTATAGAACGGTTCACTAGTCTTTCACCAGGGAGTGAGACATGAACGGTACATTATTGGTTGGCGTCCTTTTAGTCTTCGGCATCGTGAGCATCATGGTGTATGGGGTAGGCCTCTATAACACGTTGGTGCGACTTTCCAACAACATCGACAAGGCGTGGTCGAACATTGACGTCATTCTCAAACAGCGTCACGACGAACTCCCGAAGCTCGTGCAAGTGTGCAACAGCTACATGACTCATGAACGGGAGACGCTGGAACGCGTCACGAACGCCAGAAGCGCGTATGGTCGAAGCACAAGCGTCGATGACAAGGCGAAGGCGGAGAATCAGCTGACGAGCGCACTGGGCAGGCTGTTCGCCGTCGCGGAGCAGTATCCGGCGCTGAAGGCGAACCAAGACTTTCTCACTCTTCAGCAGCGAATTTCTGCGCTGGAAAACACCATCGCGGACCGGCGCGAGTTTTATAACGACTCGGTCAATCTCTACAACATCCGCATCGAGCAAATTCCCGCCTTATGGGTGGCGCAGCAGATTGGGTACCGTGGAAGGCCGTTGCTCGCGGTTACGCACGCCGATCGAGCAGACGTCGAGCTGGCCTTCACCAATCGCGCCGCCTGACCAATGCGATTCTCTCATCCGCCCGGCCCCGCTTGCTTTGCAAGCGATGACCCGCGTCGTGCTATGCCCCGTAGCATAGAGACAATCGCTTATGTCGCGGCGAGCATGCGTACTTCACGCTGGGGATACGGGATCTGAATGTTGGCCGAGTGAAAACGTTCGACCAGCGCTTGGTTGAGTGCCCCTTGGACGCTGCCATATTCCGTGACGGAAACCCAGGGATCGATCGAAATCGTAATGCCCGAATCTGCGAGTTGCGAGACGCCGACTGCCGGCGCCGGGTCTTTGAGGACGCCGGGATTCGAAGCCAGGATCGAACGGATCACTGCGAGCGCTTCCGTGAGGTTGGTGGAATAGGCCACGCTCACCGTCAAGTGCAGTTGGCGAATATGGCTGAAGTTGTGCAGGATCTCGCCCACGATTTTCCTGTTTGGAATGACGACGCGCGACCGGTCGGGATGCACGAGCGTCGTTGAGAACAAGTCGATCGTCAAGACATCGCCTTCCACTCCCAGAATCGAGATGTGCTCCCCCACGCGATAGGGCTTTGTGAAAATGATCGAGAGCCCTGCGATGACGTTGCTCAACACTCCCTGGAGCGCCAAGCCTACGCCTAGCCCGGCGACGCCGATGCCGGCAAGCAATGGGGCGATTTGCACTCCCAATTGCCCGAGCGCCGCCATTGCGGTAAACACCAGGATGAGGACTTGCGTGATCTTCACAAACAGCATGCGAACCGGCGGCTCCATGTCGTGCCGCTCCAGCCAACGCTGTACGAGCGTTCCGGCCCAGCGAGCCACGACTGCACCGATCGCAAAGACCAACACAGCACCCAAGACTTGAAACCCGTACCGAATGACGTATTCCGTGATGAGATCCATCGTCGGCATGGAAGCACCTCCTGAAGTGATCAGTCAGTTTTGCTCGAAGAAGTACTTGAAGCTGATGTTCGGATAGATGGTCCGGATGTCGTCCTGTCCCGCCACCGTGAACATGACGCCGAAGGCACCGACGAGCTTTTCGCCTGACTCATACCGCGCAAACGTAGACTCAAGGCCCGGCTGAATGCCCACGAGCCAAAAGGTCGCCGGAGTCGTATTGACAGCATAGCCATCGAGTCTGGTGCCGAACTGTTCGAGTCGCCATTTCCACGAGATAGCCGAATCCCGTGCGCTCGTTGAGGACATGCTCCAATGCGAGGTATGTGCTACAACAAGTCCCCTCAGTAGACCGTGCTGCCCGCCTCGGACCCCGACTCCGGAAACTTGTACGAATAATACACGTTTCCGGTGAGTCGAAACGGTTCGAGGTTTTTGCGAAACAGGATGCCCTCAGTGACGGCGACCGCTCCGAAGCGGCTAGAGGGTACATGCGAGAGCGGCGTGAATCCATCCGGAATTACAGGCGTGCCGAACCAGCGGTTGGTCGGCACATTGTCCAGGTTTCTCCGTACTCATTGTCATACAGGCCTACAATTCTCGAACGTTACACCGAGCTTCGATATTCAGAAAATCATTCACTTGTGAACTCCACGAATCATGCCGACTCGGCATGCGGCTTGCCGTTGTCCCTCCTCGAACCTTTGCGCTCGTCCGTCAAAATTGGCAGCGAGAGTGTACGCCATGCCTCCCACATTTCCGGTCAAAGAACCGTTGCTCAGCAAGCGTCCACGAGAGCGGAAATATCTGATCGGGTCGCTCTTGATTCTCGCAGCGTTTGCCATCCGCACCCTGCTCGCGCAGCGTAATCAGGTGGAGTCGGAGCTCAAGGCGATCGCCTGGCTGCTCCGAGAGGGCAGAAAACCGTTTCGAGTGCCGAAAATGCAGCCCTATGGGGATCTCACGGAGCTTAACACCGATCGGACTATTCTTCGTACGGTCGGCAAGGATCTCCTCGCGAATGTCGCCGGTGATGCGCTGCATCTCCTTGGGACCTCGGGTTCCGTCTGCGAAAAGAATGGTGACTACGCCGCCTGTCTCGTCGCTTCCGACTGGTGCCGTTTTCTGGATCAGGCATCGCGTGCGCGATGTGGTACGACCGACAATCAGGCTGCGTTATCGAGCGGGGACTGGCATTGCCGTGAATCAGGCAGAGAGGTGTCGATCCTCGCGATGGAAACGGGCAGGCCGGTCGACATGCCCTGTAAAGGCGGGATCAACCTGTATGCCGCGCCGATTGCAATAGATGCAGAAACCGTCGGAAGCATCACCATGGGATATGGGGATCCCCCGAAGGATGATGAACGGCTCACGGAAGTGGCCGAGCGTTATGGCGTTCCCATCGAGAAACTACGGGAGCTCAGCGGCAATATGCCGTCCCGTCCGCAATTCATCGTTGCCGTCGCAAAAGCGCGGTTGCGGAGCGAGGCCATCCTGTTAGGTGAGATTATCAAGCGAAAACGCACGGAAGAAGCGTTGGAAAATTTAACGAAACATCTCGAAGAACGAATCAGCGAACGCACCAAGCAGCTCCGCGCCCTCGCCACGGAGCTCAATCTCGCCGAGCAACAGGAGCGGAAACGGCTGGCTGTCGAACTGCACGATCATCTCCAACATCTGCTGGTCCTGGGGAAAATCAAAATTGGACAAGGCAAGCGGTATGCGGCCAGCTCCGAAGTCAGCGAAGTCATGAGGCAGGTTGACGACGCATTGTCCGAAGCGCTCCGCTATACCCGGACGTTGGTCGCTGAATTAAGTCCGGCCGTCTTGAGGGATCATGGCCTCGCTGCGGCGCTGAAATGGCTGGGCGAGTACATGCAGAAGCTTTCGATGCGGGTTTCGGTTACCGTGCCGGAACAACAAGAGCTCACTCTCCCCGAGGATCAGGCGGTGCTGCTCTTTCAGTCTGTCCGCGAACTGTTGATCAACGCGTCGAAATATGCGGGAACTGGCGAAGCCACCGTCACGCTTGCATGCACTGGCGAGCAATTGCGAATAGAGGTGCGCGATCATGGGCCTGGCTTCGACCTGGCCGCTGCCGCTGTTCCGGGGACAACGGCCAAGGGCGTTTCTTCGAAATTCGGGCTCTTCAGTATCCGGGAGCGAATGACGGCACTCGGAGGATCATTCGACATCCAATCCGCTCCTGGGGAGGGCGTCATTGCCACGCTGACCTTGCCACTATTGAGAACCAGTTAATTCTGCTACTATGCGGCGGCCTCTATGCGATGGCGCCTCCCTCTCTACGGAATGCTCTTGGCCGCTTGGGCCGCCGGTTGTACGTCGCCGAACGTCGGCTTTGATTACGACCGGAGCACGAATTTCAGCCAATTCCACACCTACGCCTGGATTGTCGGCGCACAAGAATCGACAGGCGACAGACGCGTTGACAGCTCGTTGGTCGATGCCCGGATCCGCAGGGCCATCGACTTGCACTTGCGCGCGAAAGGGTATTCCGCCTCCCTCGGCAGCCCTGACTTTCTCGTCGCCTACCACGCGGGCATGAAGGACATGATGAAGGGCGCCTCCACGCAGAATTACATCGGCGATCGCGCGCATGGGACCTTTACCACGATCAGCGACGTCCAGCCCTATCACGAAGGCACGCTCAGGATCGACATCATGGACGCCAAATCTCGACAGTTGGTCTGGCAGGCTTCCATCCGCGCGGATGTGGACCAAAGTCTCGATCCCAACGAGCGGGATACCAGAGTCAATGACGTCGTTCGACGCATGCTGGCGCATTTCCCGCCGCAGTGAATGTCGTTGAGGAACGATGAACCTTGTCTATCGTCTGACGGTGGTTCTGTGGGCGGCTGCCGCCTGCACGCCATCGCCTAAGATTGGTTACGACTTCGACCGCGGCGTGAATTTCGGCGCCTATCACACGTATGCCTGGCTGTCGGGGGACCAAGAACGAACCGGTGATAGGCGAGCCGACAGCAGCGCGGTAGACATGCGGATCCGCATCGCGGTCGGTACCCAACTCCGCTTGAAGGGTTATCAGGCGCTGTCCGAAGGGACGCCCGATTTTTATCTGGCGTACCATGTCGGCCTTAAAGACAGCTCTCCGGACATTTCGAGCCGGTATTACTCAGACGGCATGGCGGGACATGCATTCGTCCACTCTGCGGATACTCGGACGGCAGGCAAAACCCCGCCGCCGCCGACCACGGAGTCCCCTTCTTATCTGACGGGGTCGCTGCTCATCGACATTGTCGATGGCGCCTCTCAGAAACTGGTGTGGAGGGGCAGTGCTGCAGGAGACGTGGATCCAGGATTGACTTCTGAGCAGCGAGACGAGCGCACAAAGAGCATCGTGACCAAGATCCTGTCGCATTTCCCGCCCAAATAGCCTTGCGCAGAGTGCTTCTCTCCTCCTGATCGACGATCAGCTCACATGGTAAGAAACAACAAACCGGCCCGTGGAAGCTCCACGGACCGGTTCATATCTAATGGAAGCGCGAGACTACGCGGCCTTCCGAATTTTTCTATTGAACCACCCGATGCCGGCCAATCCTGATCCCAAGAGAAGGATCGAGGTAGGCTCCGGAGTATTAATCGCAACGTCGCCGCTGAGGAGTTGTCCGCCATTGAGCGTGTTAAAGGCGCCGCCGATGACCGTGCCCACCGGTACCTGGAAGCTGAGATTGATGGTGCCCACATAACCCGGGCCGGACGGCAAGCCGAAGAAGTTGGTCACATTCACGTTATTGGTCGCGCTAAAGTTTGTCAGGGCCACGACGGTGACGCCCGACAAGGTCACGACCGACGCGTTCGTGAAGGTTCCGCTGAACAAATTCGTGGAACCAAAGATGCCAGCGCCAGGGATAGAGCCTTCTAGTGAAATTGATCCCGGTCCCCCCCAATTCCATGAGGAGGTGAGCGCGCCGGTTGTGAAATTCAAGAGGCAGTTGAAGCATGAACGCGTGACCCCATCATTTGAGGGCGTCTGGAGTCCCGTCACATTATCGACGCCGATGTCTGTTCCCACGAGCGCCGCAGAGCCACCGGCATACGCCAGACTGCCAGTCGTTGGGGCAACAAGACCATAATCAATGGTCGGGATGGCGTGGGCCGGACTGAGAGCCCCGGCGACCATGGCCAGGGTGAGCACCGACAATGAAAGCACCTTAATGAATGCCATGAGTGTACTCCTTCTATGAGATTCTGTCGCAAACCGCAGACTGAGCACTATCAAGAGGCATGCCAACCTTTTCTTAAGGCGAGACGCGCTCGGTATGCGCAGATGATAGGCCTTTCCATCTCATCGGCTCTGGGAGCCATTTGGCGGCAGTAGTTAGTCTGTAAAAATCTTTGACGCACATTACGAAAACGACAGCGGAGTATTACGTAAATCGAAATCCTAAACGCGTCGACAAGACGCTTGTATAAAGCAATTCCACTCGTTCGGCTTGCTAAAAAAAGCTGTAAGGAGAATTGACAGCGGAGAGGCTCTCTTTACAGTCCGAAAGGGTTAGGCGTGCAACGGCTAGCTCGGGAATGGAAATGGGTAGGGGTGAACCGCTAAAACGCGCCGCCTGAAATCACGGGCCTGATCTCGATCTGATCTTGGTCGTAGAGCATCTCGTCTTCGGTGACGAGTTCATCTCCGCGGATCACGAGATGTGCCTCAATGACCAGGTTCAGCTCACGCAAGACGTCTTTAGCGCGCTTAGGACCTTTGATATCGACGGTTCGTGGCGGATGGCTCAGTTGAACCTGCATGTCACGAGCATATTAGGACGGCTCCAGGCCAGGAGCAAGGGCGTAAGGCTTACAAAGCCGCCTCCCGGAGGCATTTCGCCGATTCTTCCGGTGAGACGGGATTGATGTAAAAGCCCGTGCCCCATTCGAAGCCGGCTACCTGGGTGAGCTTGGGGATGACCTCGAGGTGCCAGTGGTAAAAATCATCGGTTTTTTCTTGAAGAGGCGACGTGTGCAGCACGAAGTTGAAGGCCGGTTTCGACAGTACCTTGTCCATGCGCCGAAGCGACTCCGAAAGGATCGGAGCAAGAAATTCGTACTGCGGCTTCTGGCTCTCTTCGAAATAGGCTGCATGCCGCTTCGGCAGGATCCACATTTCGAACGGAAACCGCGGCGCGAACGGCGTGACGCAGACAAACTCGGGATTGTCGGCGACGAGGCGGGCGCCGTCCGAGAGGTCCTGCCGAAGAATGTCGCAGTAGATGCAGCGCTCCTTTTGCCGGTAATGAGCACGGCAACCCTCGATTTCGTTCATGACGTTGGTGGGAATGATAGGCAACGCGATCAATTGCGAGTGGCTGTGCTCGAGCGTGGCTCCCGCCCCGGCCCCATGGTTCTTGAAAATCAAAATGTAGCGAAGCCGCAGGTCCCTTTTCAGATCAAGGACCCGATCGCGATAGGCCCAAAGCACATCTTCGATCCGTCTCGTCGGCATGTCGGCGAGACTGTCTTTATGGCCGGGCGTTTCAATGATGACTTCGTGCGCGCCGATGCCGTTCATTCGATCGTAGAGGCCCATGCCCTCCCGCCCCAGTTCTCCTTCGACTTGGAGGGCCGGGAATTTGTTGGGCACCACCCGCACCGTCCAGTTGGGCAAATCGGCCTCGGCCGGGTGCGGCCGGTAGGCCATGATCTCCTTAGGCGTCAGCCGTTCCTGTCCCGGGCAGAACGGACAGAGCGACGTCGAGATCGGGCGGACTTGCTGCATCTGGGCAAAGTCGTGCGGCCTCCCGTTCCGCTCGGTCGAGATGATGACCCAACGACCAACGATGGGATCCCGCCGTAAATCAGGCATAGGTATCAGACTCTCCACACCGTCGCTTCGAAGTTCCCGCCGGGGACGGTCAGTGCGACCGGATGATGTCTCGGGTACCGCGCAATTTCGAGGCCGTTGGCGTGGACGATAAGCGTCATTTGCAACGCGTGTCCTTCTTCCGCCTGAATATCTTTGAAAGAAAGTGCCAGTTCGATCACCTCATTGACGGCGATCCGCGTTGACCGGTTGATTTCACGCCAGCCGGTATCCTCGCGCCGCTGCAAGAGTAGATAGTGGTCCTGGGAAGCGAGGGAGAAGCCAAGCCGATAGGTGTCTGCCGGCGTCTGAACCCAGCAGTCGATGTGGACGTCCGCCTGACGGTCATGGAGCGAGTTGTCGGGATCAAGCCGCAGGTACAGATGCTCATAGTCAAAGCCGAAACGAATGTCGCTGAAGAGGCCGTCGGCTTTCCACATCGCGCCTAAGGGAGGGTTCGGATTAATCGTGCCGGCCCCGCGCCATTCGAAAAAGTCGGTGACCAGGCCGTCGAGGGTCGGCCGCAGCAGCGACACCGGCTGGGCGATTTGATCGCGGCCCTGAAAGCGGCGGACTTCGCAAATCGGCTGATTCAGCAGGTCGGGAGGCGCCATGCTGGCAAGCGTCCACACGTTGCGGAGATGTGTTCGGAATAACCGGTCGAATTCCTCCTTGTAGGCGGTATCGAAATCGTCGCCGTACCACCAAAACCAGTCGCTTCCCTCGGCGGCGTAGAGCTCGTGCCATGCGGCATTGCGCCGTTCCGGCGTGAGGATTGGGCTGATCTCGAGCAGGCGAGACCGCGTATGGTTCAGCAGATCCCATCCGCGATTGTCCTCCGCATGACCGATCCAGATCTTAAAGTCCTGATTGATCCACGACCCCGAATGGAGATGCGACAGACGCGGCCTGTCCGCGCTGGCGGCGAGGGCCTCCGACATCGTGGCCGTGCGGACACGCAATGAGGCGCCGTCGTCGAGCGCGCTGTCCGACAGCGCTGTATACAAGTGGGAGAGAAACTGTTCACCGCCTTCAGGATAATGCTCCCACGGGTTTTCGCCGTCGAGGATGATCGCCAACAACACGTCGTCCTGCGGCGTGTTGATCGCGGTCTGTTTGATCCGGCGCAGGACGTCTTCGGCAGCCACGTCGGCCGTGGTCTTGTGATAAAGAAACCCGAACCCATCCGACAGGTCCCTGTCGCGGAATACGATCGACATTTCCTCGCCGGCCGGCCCTACGGTGTAAGGGCGATACAACTGGGATTGCCGATGCCACGCCTGCTGGGATGCTTCGAGCGAGCGAGCCAAGACGCCTTCATCTGTGGCCAGCCACTTGAGGCCGACGCGGTGGAGCAGGGGAATCAATTCAGGACAGACACTGCCTTCTGACGGCCACAGGCCGACAGGCTGCTTGCCGAACGTCTCTGCATGGTATTCCACCGCGAGGCGCACCTGGGCTTCGGCATCTTCCGGTGCCCGAAATCGGGAAGGCAGCGGCAGATCCGGTCTCGCGCGGCGCGTGTGGTCTGTATCGATTATGAGCGGCAGGATCGGGTGGTAGAAGGGCGTGGTCGACAATTCGATTTGACCGCGCTCGGCCAGCCGACGGTACATCGGCACGATGTCCTGGACGATCTGCCGTTGGAGCGTCAAGACTTCCTGCTTCTCTTCCTCGCTGAATCCGCGGCTCTTTGTCCGCAAGGCCGCGAGCCGCGGATACCGCTGAACGGCGCCGTACCCGAACCAGGCGAGATTGAACCAGACTTGTAAATCCAACAAATCCTGGGTGGTGAATTGCCGTGCAAGCCGCTGGAGGTCGTGGCCATCGATATCGAGGCCGCGTTTGACCAGCAGCTCATAATATCTGGGATAGGGCCGGATCATCGTGGCCCAATTGATCGAAAAGAAATGCCGAATGAGAAAGGCTTGTTCTTCCTGGCTCAGCTCGGCGGCGCGCCGCTGAGCATGTTCGAGAAAGAGGTCCTTCACGGTTCCATCGCCGATTTCCTTGAGTTGGACCAATAAGGAGGGTGTGAAGTTGAACGTGGCGTGAACATGTGGAAATCGGTCGAGCACAAAAGCCATGTCGAAGTAGGCCTTTGTCGCATGCAGGCGGACCCAAGGCATGCTCGCCGATCCTAAGACCGGATCGGTGTAGTACGGCTGATGCATGTGCCAGAGAAAGCAGACGTGAGCAGTCTTCATAGGCAGGCAGAAAGAAGGTTGCGCAGTCGAAAAGAGTATGTCATAGGGATACCCACCTTGCAATCAACGGAGCAAAACGGAAAAGCCGTCGCGGACACGGTTAATATTCTTTCAGGCCAAGGCATGCGCGCGTGGATTCTCGTCGCGGCCTATATGGCCCTGATTTTTTATTTGTCGTCCTTGCCTCATCCGGACGAAGAGCTGCCGAAGTTTCTGTTCGAAAAACTGAGCGACAAACTGCTGCACGCCATCGAGTATGCGGTGCTCGCGGTCCTGTGTTACAGGGCTTTCCGCCGCGCCGCCGGACCGTTTGCGGCGGGATACGCCGTCATTCTCGCGATCATCACGGCCTCTTTCTACGGCGCGACCGATGAAGTGCATCAAGCCTTCGTGCCGCTCCGGACTTCCAGCTGGACGGACTGGGTCGCTGATACCGTCGGAGGGGTGATCGGCGCGGTCGGCGCTCAACGCCTGATCGAGCATGGGATGAAGAACGGCATCTCGTGACAAGCAATCGTTCTGACAGTATAATGCCGCGCTGATGGCCACGATCGATCCCGCCACCAGCAAACGGGCGCTGGCTCTTCCGGATCGAGCGCTCGTGGCCGAGACGGCTCAAACACGGCTGCCGTTTCGAGCCGCCTTCAAGAAACTACTCCCCCTCGCCGGCGACGCCTCCAACCGCCGATATTTTCGCATTGAGCTGAACGGCGGCGCGCCCGATTCCGTGATTCTCATGCAGCTCGCCGAGCCGGAAGCCTTCAAGCAGTCGGAAGAGGCGGTGAGCGGGAACCACCATGCGATCCCGGAATTGCCGTTCATCAACATCCACACGCATCTGACGAAAGCCGGCGTCTCGGTGCCCGAACTCTATTATTACGACCAGGCCGCGGGGCTGCTGTATCTGGAAGATTTTGGAGACCTCACGTTGTCGGAAGCATGCTCCCATGCCGACGCTCGCCAGACCGAATCACGTTACAAACAGGCCATCGATGTTCTCGTACGCATGCAAGCCAAAGCCACGTCGCCCGCTGATTTGGGATGTCTGGCATTCCACAGGAGCTTCGACGTGCCGCTGCTCCTCTGGGAGTTCGACCATTTCCTCGAGTACGGTATCGTCGCCAGACAGCGCAGTCCGATGGATGCTGCCGATGAAGCCGCGATTCGGGAGGAGTTCCGCAAAATCTCCGACATCCTGGCCGAACAGCCGCGTGTGTTTGTGCACCGGGACTACCATTCCAGAAATCTCATGGCCGCGGGCGAACGGCTGGGCGTCATCGATTTCCAGGATGCCTTATTGGGCCCCGCAACGTACGATCTCGCCTCTCTGCTCCGTGACGCGTACATTGCGCTCGACGAGTCGTTGATCGATCGGCTCATCGACTATTATTTGGACCGTTTTCAAGAGGGACGCCATCGTTGGACGGACCGGCAGGCGTTCCGGCGTTTGTTCGATTTCACGAGCATTCAACGCAATCTCAAGGCGGCAGGCCGCTTCGTGTACATCGATCAAGTGAAAGGCAACCCGAGGTTTCTGGCCGACATTCCTCGTACGCTCGGCTACGTCAAGCGCAATCTGCACAAATATCCAGAACTGTTCACCCTTCGAAAATTGATGAGTCAGTATGTGCCGGAACTCCAGTAGCCTTGAGTGGCAAGAGGGGAGAGGCTAGAGGCTATGGGTCGGAACCATCGAGAGCGGAATCATCGAAAGCGCGATAGACCCCCTTTTGCCAGTCACCTCAGACCCCTGGCCTGTCCGCTGATCTTATGAAGGCAATGATCCTCGCGGCCGGGCTGGGCACGCGTTTGCGGCCTCTGACGAATACGATTCCGAAGCCGCTCCTTCCGATAGCAGGCACTCCCCTCATCGTCTGGAATCTCCTGCTCTTGAAACGCCATGGATTTCAGGACGTCGTCATCAACTTGCATCACCTTGGTCCGATGATCGAACAGGCCTTGGGGAATGGATCGAAGTACGGGATGAGAATTTACTATTCGCACGAGCCGGTGATTCTAGGAACGGGCGGCGGGATCAAGCAGGCTGAACCCAACTTCTCCGGAGAGCCCGTGCTGGTGCTGAATGGCGACACGTTGTTTGAGATCGATCTCGATGCCCTCTGCGCCTTCCATCAGCGGCGTCAGGCGGCGGCAACTCTCGTGCTGCGTTCCGACCATGACGCGGCGCGCTGGGGACTGGTTGAGATCGATGCGGACGACCGTATCGTTCGGATTACCGGCAGAGGCAAAACCGACGGCAGCGGGACGCACCCTCGGATGTTTGCGGGCGTTCACATCCTTCACCCCCGGTTGCTTCGCGATCTTCCCAAGGGCAAGCCGTCGTCCATCATCGATGCCTATGTTGCGGCCATTCAACGCGGAGATCTGGTGGCCGGATATGAATTGACCGGCTACTGGTCCGACGTGGGAACCCCCGAGCGGTACGCCCAGGCGGAGCATGACGCGACGAGCGGCTTGATCAAGCTGAGCGATCGCTTCTCGGCGACGCCACTCGCATAGTAGGGCTGTTGAACACACCAGCGTTTTTTCGCTTGCTCTGCCGCCCTGTTCACGCCTTCGACGCTGATCCGATCACTCGGTCGTCGGCCTCATCTTTTTCCTCCAGCTTCTGCCGCTGCTGCCTGAGCAGGCGGGCCAGGTAGGTACGCTGGAGTTTGAGACGTTCGGCGGCCTTTGTCTGATTGCCGTCGGCGTCGCGCAGCGCTCGGTCGATGATGTGGCGGCTGTGGGCTTCCATTGACTCATGGTAGGGCAGCCTCAGGTAGGAAAGTGCATCGCCGTTGCCATCAGGCGAGGTGAAGTCGAGCGCGAGGACCTCGGGTTCGATCATGTCCGCCTGGCTCAGGATGACGGCTCGGGCGATGACGTTGTCCAACTCGCGAATGTTGCCCGGCCAGGAATAGCGCGCCAGCGCCTCCATCGCCGCAGGGCTGAACCACATCCCGGGCCGCTTGGCCTCTTTCGCGTGGCGGCTCAAGAAAAATTTCGCGAGCGCAGGAAAATCCTCGAGGCGCTCGCGCAAGGGAGGGAGGGTCAAACCGATGACGTTCAATCGGTAAAACAGATCCTCGCGGAAATCTCCGGTTTTGACCGCCTGCTTTAAGTCCTTGTTCGTCGCCGCGATGATTCGGATATTGACGGACACGAGCCTGGTGCCGCCGACACGGTGAAATTCACGGTCTTGAAGCACGCGCAACAGCTTGGCTTGCAAGGGCAGCGACATGTCGCCGATTTCGTCTAAAAATACCGTGCCGCCCTCGGCCATCTCCAGCTTGCCTTTCTGGAGGCGGTCGGCGCCGGTGAACGCCCCGCGCTCGTGACCAAAAAGCTCGTTCTCGAGCAACGTCTCGGTGAGAGCGACGCAATTGATCACCACAAGGGGCATGGCATGGCGGGGACTCCATTGATGAATAGAGCGCGCCAGCAACTCCTTGCCTGTTCCGCTTTCCCCCAATAGAAGGACGCCGGCGTCGGATTTTGCCGCTCGTTGCGCGGCTTCCAATACGGTACGGATTTTCGCGCTTGTTCCGATGATCGAGGCATAGCGGCTGTCGACTTCGCTTTTGAGGCACGCTACCTGCCGCCTGAGCGACGCCCGCTCCAGCGCCTTCCCAATGACGATGAGGAGGTGGTCTTTGTCGAGCGGCTTGGTGAGAAAGTCGTAGGCTCCGTGCTTCATGGCCTCAACCGCCGCCTCGATCGATCCATGGGCCGTCATCACGATGACGGGGATGTCTTCAGCCTGTTTGACGGAAGGAAGGCGCTTCAAGACGTCGAGGCCCCCAAGTCGAGGCATGTCGAGGTCGAGTAGCATCAAGTGCGGCGCTTCTTGCTCGGCCTTCTCAAGTGCTTGGAGACCGTCGCCTGCCACGAGCGTGCTGTAGCCGGACGCCTGGAGGCGATCCTCCAACATCGTCGTGATGTCTTCATCGTCGTCGACGATCAGAATTTTCGCGTTCATAGAGCTCCTGCAAAGACGCTGTCAGCGATCAGCCATCAGCGAAAATCGAGTGTTCTATGCTGAGTGCTCATCGCTGAAAGCTGATTTCTCGCTACGTCTCCATCACGTTGATGACCAGCCCTGTCAGGGGCTTGGGATAAAAATACGTCGACTTGTGCGGCATCCGCTCGCCGGCTGTAGCCACGGCCTGGACTTCGCCCACCTTCGTGGCGTTCAACAGGAGAGCGCCCGTGCCAGTGCCATCAGCGGCCCAGTCGAGGGCCTCATGATCGTCTTTCGTATACAGGATGGCCTCCTGCTCTTGCTGGGTCGGACAGAGCACCGGGACGACCAAATGCTGCAGTAGGGAGACGTCAAGCTTCGCGCGCGGTGAAGCGTCGGAGGAGGGACAATGCTCCGTCTTTAACGACAGGGTGACATAACGAGCCTCCCCCTTCAGCGCGAGGCCGAATGTCGGTGTCGCTCGCCCCTGCGTCCGAAGCGTGTCGAGGAACTTTGCCAGCACGATCGCCTTCGCGTCGGCGGAGAACGGGAACTCCTTCACATCAAATTTCCGGTCGAGCTGCGCCTTGATGGCGGCATACGGCGGTAACGGCGTTGTCGTGACCCGGTGTGTGGGAAGCACGGTCAGCCCCGGGTCCTCGAGCGGTGACAGCAGCATCAAGACGCTGTCATAGGGTTTGAGCGTATCCGATCTGCCGGCCTGTTCCCTGCGAAAGCGCTGATAATTAAGGGCGGTTTCATACCGATGGTGCCCGTCGGCGATGAAGAGCGGCTTGTTCCGCATGATGTCGACGACCTGCGTCAGGACGGCGGGATCCGTCACCGCCCAGAGCTGTTGACGGCAGCGCTGGTCGTCTGTGAAGTCAATTTTCGCCGCCTGGCCTTTGACGGCGCTTTCAAGCACACCCAGAATCGCATGCTGGGGATCCGAGTACAGCAGCCAGATGGGACTCAAATTCGCTTTGCAGGCTTTGAGCAGGTTGAGCCGATCGGTCTTCGCCGCGGATCTCGTGTTTTCATGAGGGTAAATATGGCCAGAATCCAGCGGCTCGAGTTTCGTCGTGGCTAAAAAGCCGCGCAAGATTTTGCTGGGAACGCGGGCATCCGAGGACGGCGGTGCATATTCGATTGTGTGGTAGTAGATCGCCGGCTGCGCGTCGCGCTTGAGCGCACCCGTCCGAAGCCACTCTCGCAGCGTCGCGCCGGCGCGCGTGTAGCGGTTGTTCTCCCCAGTGTCGCCGGCCTCATCAAGGCCAAGCTCGAGCCGGATGATATTCTGCGGATGCCGGTCGTGGAGAGTTTTTTGTCCGGCGGCGTCGATGATATCGTACGGGGGCGCTACGACGTCGCTGATCGAGCCCACGGCCGCCGGGTCGTATAAAGTTCCGTGAAACGGAATGATCTGTGCCATGCTTCCTCTTCCTGTCGGATGAAAATGTCCGTCAGTGTCGTGCTCGCGAGCTGGCCTCCGTTCGATGAGGCGCCAACGTTGGACCAACGGCGTGCTGGACAGACGGTAAAAGGCTGGACGCACCTCCGCGCTGCCCGCCGGTACCTCACGGCACCGGCCACGCGGAAGCGGCTAGCGGTCGCGGGTCACCATGTAATCAGCGGCAACCGAGAGCGCCCGTCGAGCCGTACTGTCTTCGAATTCGCTCAACTCTCGTTTGGCTGCCGTGATGTAGGCTTGAGCATGGTTCAACGCGTAGACGATGGAACCGTACTCAGCCATGAGGCCGATCAACCGTCCTAAGTCATCCTCGGTCAAGGTGCGCGTTTCCATCCGGTCCTTGATCATTTGCCGATCGGCTTCCGAACAATGGTTCAGCAAGTGGAGGAGCGGCAGCGTCGCCTTGCCCTGCCTGAGGTCCTGTCCGAGCGTTTTGCCTAAAGACGCGCCATTGGCGGTGTAATCGAGGGTGTCATCAACGACTTGAAACGCGATCCCCAAATATTGTCCGAAGCGGAAGAGACAATCCTGCTGTGCATCGGACGCCTCGGCGAGGATCGCCCCCATACGGCAGGAGGCCGCAATCAGCCCCGCTGTCTTGTGTTCCACGATTTTAATGTAGTCAACCTCGGGCATCGCCGGATTCCCGTTGTAGTACAGCTGCAGGACTTCCCCCTCCGCCATTTTTTTGCAGGCCTCTGCGAGCACTTCGTTAATCCGCTGGCTGCGGAACTCTACGACCTGGCACATGGCTTTCGAGTACAAGTAGTCGCCGACGAGGATGCTGACTTGATTTCCCCAGACTTTTCGTGCGGTTTGACGGCCTCTCCTGATGTCGGCATCGTCCACGACATCATCGTGAAGGAGGGTGGCGGTGTGGATGAATTCGACGAGGCTGCCGAGTTGATGGTGATCCCGGCCGGCGTAGCCGCAGAGACGGGCGGACAATAACAATAGCAGAGGCCTGATGCGCTTCCCTCCGCTATTGAGAATATGCGCGGCGACCGTATTGACGAGGGCCACGCTGGAAGTCAGATTCTTATGGATCCGATCCTCGACCCCATCCAACTCAGTCCGATAGGCGTCCCAGACGTCCGCCATCGTGTGAATCGTGGAGGTGACGGGACCCTGTGGCATGCGGCGGATGGTAGGGCAGCGAAGGAAACAAAGTCAAGGCAATCGCAACGAAATCCATGCATTGTCGGCTTGACAGAGGAATCACCCTTCCATTAATCTGACCCACGAATTTTCTATGGGATCATGCCTCACGAGGAACAAGGCTCCGCGTCCTCTGAGTCCTCCCGGTAGGGCCTCTACCCAGCAGGAAAAAGACCTGCCTTTTTCACGAGATAGGTAACATGGAACTTCCAGGGCTTCCACCGAAGCAAGGGCTCTACGACCCTCGACACGAAAAAGATTCCTGCGGCATCGGCTTTGTGGTCAACATCAAAGGCCAAAAGTCGCACGACATCGTCCGTCAAGGTCTGCAAGTTCTCGAAAATCTCACGCACCGCGGCGCCCAAGGTTGCGATCCCTGCACGGGGGACGGCGCCGGAATTTTGCTCCAGGTACCTCACGAATTCCTGCGGCGCGCAGCCGGTGATGCCGGCGTCAAACTGCCGGGGGCCGGCGAGTACGGGGTCGGGCAGGTGTTTCTGCCTCCGAGTTCGGCGGCGCGGCAGCAATGTGAAACGCTGTTCGGCAAGATCGTCGAGCAGGAGGGCGCACGCTTGCTCGGCTGGCGTGACGTGCCG
>DATJGE010000059.1:0-4398 GCA_035495295.1 Nitrospira sp.
GAAAGCGATTTGACCGTGTTCCCCGGCAAGACGATCATGGTTCGTCTGGTTGTCCCTGGGGCGGAGTCGCCGGTGTCGATCTCGGAGGCGAAGGTGCGGTGGGTGGAAGAACAGACCTTCGGCGTCGAATTCGAAAATGTCCGGCCGAATGAACTCGATGAACTGGAAGAACTGATCAACGAGTTTGAGGAAACGGAGGAAGGCGGCCACGCCTGAAGCGAATGATTGTCCCGCCTCTGCTCCAGCGGAAGGCGCTCAGCTTTCGTAGTAGACGACGACGGTCGCCTTGTTGCACTTACAGCAGGTACCTTGACCAGTCATGGGCGTTTGTCCGGAGGCTTCCGCCGCTTTGACCTGCGTATCCTCCACTCGTCCGACCTTGTTATAGCACTCACTGCAATAGGTCGCTGTCTTCGCCATACAACCTCCTCGGGTAACGCTCGATACACAATGTCAGGATAAAGAGACGATTCAAGTATAGCGCGATTACGCAAAACTGCTTGACCGTGACGGGAGGGCAGGGCGCTAGAGGCCGTTCTGGCTGCCGAATGCGGCAAATAGCTGGCCCGTTAGGTAGGCGGTATTGACGGAATCGCTGAAGTCTTTCCGGCGGATATAGTCATTCAGGACCCGCCCCTCTGCGGTGCGATGGACGTGGGGAAGGGCGAGGTTCATCCGGTACCGCTCAATGGCGCCGGCGACACGGCTGATGAAAATGACGGTGCCGTCCGGCTCTTGGCGTTCGACGATCCCGACATGGGTCAAAGGGTCGTTGACGAGGCCATCCTGGTTGTAATCCCACGTATTGTCGAAGAACACCAGATCTCCCGGACGGACGACCGGGCCTTGATGAAATTTGCCATGCCGACGGATGTGATGGTGGATGAGCCTGACGCCGTTCGCCTTCGCGTCTGGCGCACCGCTGCCGTAGAGATCGATGCCATGCTCGAGGTAGATGGCGCGGGTCACCCCGGCGCAATCATAGCTGATGCGTTTGCCGTTGGCTTGGATGGTGGTCGCTCCGATCAGCTTGGAAGCCGTCTGCACAATGGCGGCTCGACGAGGCGACGCTTCAACCGTCTTACAGCAGGACGGTCCGATGCCGGTGCGGTGAAGGGGACCTTCGGTGGATGTGGCGCAGCCAACCAACGTCGCGAGAGCGACGATGAATCCGATCAGCACCATTCGGCTCATGGAGACGTCAGGCGGATGCATGCGGTGAAGATCCCACGCCAACGTATCACGACACGGGCCAGCGACCAAGCAATCCGGCAGTTTGAGAAGTGGACTCTCAGGGGCCTCCAGTTCCTCCGCTTGCGACGGACGATTGCGCGCAGCGAAAGCCGATGGTGGCCGAGCGTTGATCGGGGCTGAAACCGCTGCGGGTCGCGGTGCGAAGCATGATGATGTTGCTCTTCCAGGATCCGCCGCGCACACCCTTGTAGCGACCGCTCGTCGGTCCGGCGGGATTTCTGCCTGGCATGTAGGCGTAGTAGTCGAGTCCAAACCAATCCTGCACCCACTCCGCCACGTTGCCGGCCATGTGGTGAAGACCGTAGGGACTGCGGCCAGGAGCAAGAGCATCCACGCCGGCTAGGATCGGTATCTCATGGATGTGATGCTGGCCGAACATCGCCCGTTCGCTGTCTGGGGCGGCGTCGCCCCATGGAAACAGCAGACCGTTGGACCCGCGGGCGGCTTTTTCCCACTCGGCTTCGGTTGGCAGGCGCTTTCCCTGTGAAGTGCAAAATGCCGCCGCCTCGTGCCAGGTCACATAAAGGGATGGCCAACGCGCCAGTGTCTGATCCGACATCGCATGCACGGTGATCACGTGCCAGATCAGTTTTTGCAATGCTTCCGGGGGAGACTGTTTGTTTCGGGCGAGGTACGCCAGATACTCACCCAGGCTCACTTCATCACGATCCACCGCAAACTCATCGAGCCAGACGCGTTGCTGCGGAAACTCGGTATCGTCGAACTGCGTCGATAGGCCGTAGGGATCATCGTCGATCCGTTTGCTGCCGAGGATAAACTCACCGGCGGGAATCGTCACGGATGGAGCAGGCTGCGCCAGCGCGGCGATGCGGGAGAGGTGCCTCGTCAGTTCTGGCGAGGACTTGGGCCCGGGTGCGCCTTCGGTTCGGCTCGCGCCGGTGAACAGCGTGGCGAAAAGCGCGGCCCAGATGAGGGCGCGGAACATTTAGGTTTTACTGGGAGCGGCGAGGGCTTTGCTGACTTCGCCGATCAGACGGCGTTCGATTTCCGCGGTTTCTTCCGCACTGACGCTCAGAATCCGTCCGCCCTGCGCCAACTTTTCGAATTCAGCCTTCACGCTGAGGCGAGTGACGTTCAAGGGTTGGGCTTGGACGGCGATCACGTACAGGTTTCGAAAGCCGGCGACCTCCAGTGAGACGGGATTTGATATCTTGCGCTCCGTCACGATCACGGCTTTGTGATCGGCTTTGATGCTGACTCTCACTTGGTATCCATTGCGGGCCAACGCTTCCTCGACGGTCTTGGTGACGGTATTCAGAGGCCGAGGGAGGTCTTCGAACTGGGCGCCTTTTTGATCGATATGGATGCTCTGGGCTGCCTGCTCGATGGCGGTCTTCTTGATGTCCGCCGTCAATTTGCGGGCCTGAACCAGCTGTTGCTCGAGTTGCTCGGCGGCGGCTTTGGCTTCGGCCTTGGCGCTCTCGGCCGCCTTTTTGGCATCGCGGATTTCCTGATTCAGCAGATCGATCTGTTGCTGCATGACCTTGTTGCCGTCTTGCAGCGACGTGACGAGAGATTCCTGCCTTGCGACCTGCTTCTTGAGCGCATCATTCTCGGCTCGGAACGGCGAATCATCCGGTTTACAGGCGGAGAGAACGAGAAGAGCCGGCAGCGCGATGGTAAGAGCAATGATGCGTCGAGGGCACCACATGGGTTGACGGATTATCCATGCTTCCGACCCGCTTGTCCATCGGGAATTTAGCGCCAGTGTGTGGTGTGATTGACCGGCCTGTTTGCGCCACGCTATCCTTCTGATGATGAGGCGCACTGTCTGCGTATGGGCTCTCGTCTCGACCTTGATCAGCGCATCCTTGACTGGCCCTCCTTCCGCCGCGCCAGCCGAGACGCCGCCCGACAGCCCTCCGCCTGTGCCGCTGGAGGACTATCCGCTCTACGATCTTGTCGTCGACGAAAAATTTCTCACTCCTGAAACCAAACTGGTCTTACTCGAGCGTCCCACGTTGACGCGGCTGCATCCCGAGCAGCTGGGGCCGCTTCGTCTCGAGACATTTCAGGAATATGAAATCTTCGATGGCCGGCTTCCGATCGATCTGGTGCGCGATTTTCTCTTCAAAAATCAGACACCCTCGCAATGTGAAGGGCATTTTGGCTTCGGCGTGCGCTATCGTTTCGTGTCGGGCAATGAGACCGAGCAACGGGAGACCGCGTTGGCGCCTCTGCCGGTGTCGCTGGAGATGCCGAAGTTCGTGCAGGAAGGGCCGCTCGATGAACCGCCGGCCGTCCTTGATCGATTGAGCTTCTCCCGTGTCGCCTATAGCGTTGGACGCGAAC
This sequence comes from Nitrospira sp., assembly GCA_035495295.1. Taxonomy (GTDB): domain Bacteria; phylum Nitrospirota; class Nitrospiria; order Nitrospirales; family Nitrospiraceae; genus Nitrospira_C. Next base: position 3,568 of record DATJGE010000059.1, read on the forward strand.
ATGCCTTCATCTATGTCGAATACAACCGGCCCGACGGGACCGGTGCCGGCTTCGCCGTGTGGCTTCGCTCATCTGGGTCGCGCTGGGGCATTTTTGACAGCGAGCTGGTGTGGGCGGCTCGGACACAATAAGCGCGGCTTCCTTCCTTGATGCCGGCCTCCCATTGGTTGCAGGCCGGACGAACCTAGCGTTAGCATGTTTGCTGATGCGAGAACTGATCCGCAAAACCTTTTCGGTGCCGCCACTTGGCTGCAATTGCTCGATCATCGGCGATCCCGTGACCCAACAGGCCATCGTCGTGGACCCCGGAGGCGCGGCCGAACGGATCCTCCGTGAAGTTCGAGCGCTCGGGTTGACTGTGACGAGAATTCTGCATACTCATGCCCATTTTGATCACTTCCTCGCTTCGGGCGAAATGAAAAACGCCACCGGCGCTGCCTTATGCCTGCACGAGGATGATCGTGAGCTCTGGGACATGCTCGAAATGCAGTGCCGGGCGTTTGGAGTTCCGTACGTGCCCGTTCCACCGCCGGACTACTGGCTCACGGACGAAGAGAAAGTGTCTATCGGCCACGTGACAGCGATTGCTCTTCATACGCCAGGCCATACGCCGGGCTCCATGAGTTTTCATGTTCCGGAAGGCGGTGTCGTCTTGGCCGGCGATACACTGTTTCGTGGCAGCATCGGCCGAACCGATCTTTGGGGCGGAGATTTCGACGCGATCGAGCGATCCATCCGTGACCGGTTGTACACCCTCGATGATTCGACGCTCGTCGTGACGGGACATGGCCCCGAGACGGAAATCGGGTGGGAGAAGCAGAGGAATCAATT
>DATJGE010000060.1:0-48070 GCA_035495295.1 Nitrospira sp.
GCGCCCGTTGAATTTCTCCGGCAATTCCGCGAAATCGCAGTGGATGGCGTCCGGTTATACGATTTGAGCGATTCCGATCGGTTGAATGGTTTCGAATGGGCGGGAGAAGTGAGATTCAAGCAAGCGCCATGTCGTGAAGCCGGGGAGCCGGGACTCCTGCTGGATGGCCTTGTGGGTTTGAACATGGTCCGGCAACGCGGCCGCTGGAGTCAGTGGGTCGAATTTGAGCCGGAAGCGGTCCGTGTCCAAAAGGTGAAGGGCCGCTGGCAAATCAATGAAGATACCTGGATGCTCCGTGGAAGAGTCCCGAATGCGCAGGATTTTGCGAAGGCGGGTGTCAAATAAGCGTAGCTTGGTCGAATGGAGGATTGGATGAAGAACACGAAGGCACCGACCCTCATGGTGCTTGCTGCCTTGATCCTGCTTCCCACTGGTGGCTACAGCGGCTCGAACATGGAAGGGACGTACACAAGCAACATGGGTAATGTCGTGCTGGACCTCAAATCAGGCGGCAAGGCCATGTTTACACTCATGGGTGAATCAATGCCCTGTAAGTACAACGTGAAGGAGGAGAAGTTGGTGTTGGATTGTACCCCGCAGGGTGAAAGGGTGGACTTCGTCATCCATGGTGATGGATCACTATCGGGCCCGGGTTTCATCGGGAACATGAAAAAATCAAAATAGTGGACTCTGATCGAGAAAGAGGTCATGTCCATGCGCATTGCGGTGGCATATCGTTCAACTCTGTTGGGATCTCTGGTCAAAAGCGGCACCACCCGCCGTACGACGGCGGCCTCAATGCCACCTACGGCTGGATTGATCAAATATGCCAAAGCCAGGCCGATAAAAAGTTGAAAAGGGACAGAAAACTTCGACCTGCCCGAACTCTGGAGCATGGCAACGGAATCGCAACCAGAAAAGGAGCCGCGCCTCATGGACAAGCATACGATGTCGGTCATTGGGATCATTCTCGTCTTTGCGCTGACCGGTCATGCCGCCGCAGAAAGCATGCCGGACATTCTTGGTGTTCAGCTCGGGATGCCCGCGCGGGATGCTCATGCCAAGCTGCAAGCCCAACTTCCAAAGAACAGAATGCAAATTGATTCGGACAACATGCCCACAATCGAAAAGCCGGTCATTAAGTCCTTTTCATCGACGCCGCCTCAGCAAATTATGATGGGCCAGGAGGGTGATGAGGTGAAGGTCGATGTGACGCTGCCCCCGAACAAGCAAACCGTCTGGAGAATTGTCCGCCAACACTATTTCCCCAACAAAGGCATCCCCAAGACGACGCTCCTTGCGTCGTTGCGTGAAAAGTATGGGAAGGAAACGTTCACGAATCTCGCCCAGGGGAAGCCGGCGACCGATGATAGCAAGGTAGAAAGTGTTCTCTGGCTGTTTGATGAAGAAGGTCGTCCGGCTCCATTGACTTCTGGTTCAGGCGGAAAAGGACCGGATTACCAAACCGGCTTGATCATTTCGGCCTGTGCAAACGGAACGTGGGATAACCATCTTGCGATGATCGAGGTCTATGCGGATCTGTACAAGGGCAACAATCCACAGCTCGATTGGTGCTATGCGCACTACACGGCTGTGTTTGCGCTGCTCAGTCAATCCGATCCGCCGGAGTTGTACGGCCAGATGAGAATGAGTGTGATGAGTTACCCAATGGCCCTGCGTGCTTCAGAGGCCACGTCGAAGTGGAAGAAGGACATCGCCGCAGGCAAGCATCGGCAGGATCTCGAAAAAGCGAAACAACAGGACAAGCCAAAGTTGTAACGGCTATGAGGCCCGATGAACGCGCGTCAGGGACAAACGATTACGCAGCAATCGGTGGCTTGGCGGGTGAGACCTGGGAAAACGCGGCGTCTCGGCGCGCGGGGGTGGGCGGGTGAGACGATGATGAGACACTTCGATATCCATGGCACCGTCACTGGACTGATCGTTGGACTGGTGCTGACTGGAACGTCCCTCTGCTTCGCGCAGGGCAATGTCCTGCCCATCGCGCCGCCGCCAGACAAGAAACCCTGCGACGTGCTGACGAAGGCCGAAGCGGAAACCATTATGGGACAGCCGGCGGACCTCAGGGGCAACAATCCCTTCGACTGCTGGTATGTGGAAACCGGGTGGACGAACAAGCCCCCAAAGAATAAGCAGGTGAGAATCACTGCCCATACCAACCCCACCCCACAGGCAAATGAGCTAGCCGACAAATGGAAAAACATGGCCGACAATCCGATGCCCACCCGAACCTCAAAAAACCTGTCGAATTTTGCCGATGGCGCGATCTGGAATTGGTATCAGGGACACGGCGGTGAATTGGTCGCCTTTAAGGCCGGCATGATTTCGGTGTCTGTCATCGTCTCAGGTCTTGGGGAAGAGGCAGCGTTCGAGCACGCGAAGAGACTTGCGGAGAAAATTCTGAACGGCAGCGAGGCCACCGGCTACGCCTATAACACGCCGAAGATCATGCCGCGGATGGACAAGCCACCCGTCGCATCCGCCGACGCGCTGCCGCCGCAGAAGACTGCCGTCATGGCGCCGTTGCAAGGAGGGAAGACCTTTTCTGAAGCCGTGTACATCACTGCCAGTCAATTCTTGCAAGAGGCAAAAGAAGTCTCCTTGTCGATCGTCACGGCGCCCACGCTGGCCAAAAATATCTCCGATGCGGAGTTGAGGCACTATGTCACCGACCTGCTGAACTTTTATCATATCTCGGTCAAGCCCAATGCGCCTGTTGCATTGCAGGTCACAGTCGATGAACTGCTCTCGGACTTTACCAGGACGGACACCTACCGTGATCAGTTCGTGCCCGGCGGAACCTATCAGACCAATGAAGGATTCCACGCCCATACGCTGACCGTCTCGGTAGAATTTTTCGTTCGGGGAGCAGCCTGGCGCAACGGCGTGTTGCATCCGGTCATCGCGGCGCCGGTCAGCACCGTTTATTTCAATGATGTGACCGAAGGCCGCGAGCTCCGCAAGCAGATCATTGGTGATGAAACACGTGCGGATCTCCAAACGGCCATCACCGACCTCCTCACAGGCATGTTTAAGGACATCGCGACCAGCAAAACGATCGATGAGACACCATGGCCGGTGAGTCACTGGTCCGAAAAGGACAAGGCGGCGGCGAATGCCGCGTTTGTCAAGGCGATGAACGTGTCTTCTCCTTCAGAGAAACGCACGACCGAAGGGCTCGACAGCATACCGAAGATCGAGTTAAAGCCGGAATTGGATGAGGAGTGTGGGAAAGCGGATCCGTCGTGGAGGGATTTCTGGAGTGCCGAATTCGTCCGTCAAGGATGGGTGAAGCCTGAGCAGGGCATTACCCTCTATCACTACCTGAACTGTCAATGGATGCAATATTTAGGTTTGGGTGGCTACTATCATGTTGTCGATTTGATTATTTTGTCCGAGCCCAATGTTGTCTTCGAACTGAACGGCAAGGTGTTTCGCAAGCGTAGCGCGCTCTTTTCAACGCACCGTATGATCACGACGATGGGCGATCGTTTAGCGGAGGCCCAACAGGGGTTTCTTCCCCGCAGCATCATGCAGTTTTCTACCGACCTGACGCTCGGCAAACGGAAAATGCCCTCTGTCGGGCCATCGGCCCTTCCCACCGGCAATTAACGACCCATCGATCTCCAGGGATTCTCCCAGTGGGAGCGCACCGAGTCTCGGAGCATGCTCCGCCCCCATGAACTTTCGAGTCCTGCTCCTCTTCCTCGTGCTGTCAGCCAGCTGTTCGTGGTTGCCGGTTGGCGTCGTCCATCCGATCGCGGTTGGTGAGGTCGAAATCGATCCTGCGACGCCGCACACGATCGGCCTCAGTGTGCCGATCATGGAAGGCGATGAGAATTTTGACGCGGCTGTGCGGGTGGCGTACCGGCAAGTGGATTCTTTGACGTGGAAGGACGCACTGCCGCTGCAAAGGGTGCGCACGGATACGCTCTCGGACGAGGTTTCGACACAATTCCCGATCGCCGAACAATTTGCCGGCAGCATATTCGAGCTGAACCCGGACTCCACGTATGAGGTTCGCTTGACGATCGAGGACCCCGATGGCCGCACCGCAATGCGAACCGTCAAGGTGAAGACGCGCGCCTTACCCTGCGACGATCCACGTTCGCCGCATATCGTGGATGTTGATTCGGCCGCATTCTTGGCCTCAGCCCTCGCACAGGCAAGTCCAGGCGACGTCATCATGCTTGCCAAAGGCCGCTACAGGGGACCGTTCCGTCTGGAACGCAGCGGTACAGATGAGAATCCGATCGTCGTGAAAGGACGCGATCGGGAAGCCACGACCATCGAATCTCCCGGCGAAGAATATGGTGTACTGATTACCGGTTCCCATGTGCATCTTGAAGACCTGACGATTCGCTCGAGCGCGTGGGGAATTGCTGTTGCCAATGCTCATGACGTGGTGATCAGGCGAACGCACATGACAGAGGTGTCGTACGGCATTAATGGCAGAGCCGGCGCCAACCGAAATTTCTACATTTGCGACAATCTCTTGGAAGGCAACGGCGTCCACTGGCCGGATACGAGCGGCCGGACGTGGAACTATGAAGGCATCGTCGTCACCGGCGCCGGGCATGTGATCTGCCGCAATACCCTCACAGGTTTCGGCGATGCGCTCGGTCTTTCCCCGCCGGCGGACATTCCTAATCGTGCGATCGATTTTTACGAGAATGACGTGCTATGGGGAGGCGACGATGGCATCGAATTGGACTATAGCGAACGGAACGTCCGCGCGTTTCGCAATCGTCTGGGAAACGTCGCGATGGGCATCAGTTTTCAGCCCGTGTGGGGCGGACCCGTCTACGCGATGCGCAACGTCATTTACAACACCGCCATCGCGCCGTACAAACTCAACCAAGCGCCCAGCGGCTTCCTCATCTTGCACAATACGTCGATCCGCGCGGGCTGGGCTTGGCTGCAATACGGAGCCTATGCGTCCAATTTTTCCATGCTCAATAATCTCATGATCGGGACGGACAAGGCCGTGTTTCTGACTCCTTACCTGAGAGGGGCGGGCATCGATTACAATGGCTGGAGTCCCGACGGAGAGTTCAAATTCGACTACAGCTGGTCGGACTTTTCATCGTTGAGTCGACAATCTCCGTATGAACAACACGGTCGCCTGCTGACCGTACCTGTGTTTGTCGCCGGGACCGCTGCCCCTACCAATTTTGGATCGTTGATGTCGCCGCCGACGTTGGTGCTCGATGCCCGCAGCAACGCGGTCGATGCCGGCGTGCGGCTTCCCAATATCAACGACGACTATACCGGTGAACGGCCGGACATCGGCGTCCTCGAGCGTGGCCGGGAGGCCCCTGAGTATGGCGTTCGTTGGCGGCGCCCTCAGCCATCAACCGCCAGCATCTCATCGGACACGAGGTAAAGAGGCCTCACTTCATCTTGCCCGGATCCTGATAAACCATGAGATGCGCATACGGACTCCCTTCAAACATGATGTAGACGCCCGATGCGTTTGGCACAGTTGGCAGTTGGGATGCGGCCCGATCGAACGGCCACATGACCATCCAATGGGGCGGTTCTTTGACGATCTTCGCACCTTCTCCGGACATCACCACCTGGCCGTCTTTTTCATAGTGAGAACCGCCGCGGGCCATGTAGGCGATGCCCGGCACGGTGTTCGACGGTTTCGGCGCATTGTTCGAAATGTCCGTCAGCCATTGATAGCTGGCCGCGTCCATGCACATGGGATCCGGCTCGGGAAGGTTCATGACTGTCGGGATGCAGACGAACCCGTTGCCGCTCTTTCTGACTTCGGTCAATTTCCCATCGGCTCCATACACCATGACGCCGGCGTCTTTTGAAATGCGTGCGGGGGCGGCACTCAGCGCCAATGCGGTCTGATCCTTTTCGGACATCGTCTTGACGTCTTTGACGGTGGAATGTTTGCCGGAGGGTTTGTTGCCCGCCGACGTCACGGCTGGGATCAGCACTGAGCAGGCGAGTAGAACGTTGAAGATGTGAACGCGCGTCATGTCTGTCCTCCTGGTGCGGGTGAACTAGCCTGAAAGGCCATACGTCTTGAGCTTGCTCAAGAGCGTCTTGTAGTCAATGTCGAGCGTTTTGGCGGCCAGGCTCTTGTTTCCATCGTGAGCCTTCAGCACCCGTTGAATGTGCCAGCGCTCGACGTCCTCGAGAGAGCGCTGAGAGAGATCTCCGGTTTGCGACTCGCGGGCCGGCAGCACGGCCCTGACCTCCTCGGCTGAAATGGACGCGGTCTCGCCTCCCATCAGAATCAAACGTTCAATCACATTGTGCAGTTCTCGAATATTGCCAGGCCAGGAGTAACTGGCAAGCGTAGCTTTAGCCTCGGCCGACAGCGCTCGCGGACGAGAGGCCGGCCCACGGACAGTACGAAGAAAATACTCGGTCAGCATAGGGATATCTTCCTTCCGCTCTCTCAGCGCCGGAACGTTGAGGATGACGGCATTGATGCGGTAAAACAAGTCTTCGCGAAAGCGACCCTGCGCGACGAGCGTCTGAAGGTCCTGATTTGTGGCTCCAACGATCCGGACGTCCGCGCGAAGCGTGCGTATGCTTCCGACCGGTCGATATTCGCCTCGGTCGAGAAATCGCAATAGAGCGACCTGCATGGGCGGCGGCATTTCGGCCAGTTCATCCAGAAAGAGTGTCCCTCCACTGGCTGCCATCACCAGACCACTCTTCGGTCCGGCGGCTCCTGTGAATGCGCCCTTTTCATGACCAAACAACTCGCTTTCGAGCAATTCGCGGCTCATGGCGCCGCAATTGATCGCGAAGAACGGCCCGGCGGCTCTGCCGCTGATTTCGTGTAACAGACGGGCCACCACTTCTTTGCCTGAACCTGTCTCTCCCTGGAGAAGCACGGGGGCATTCGAGGATGCGGCTTTGGTAATTTGCGCTCTGAGCGTCCTCCAGGCGGCACTGGATCCCTCGATGATGACATCGCGTGCATAGCCGCCCCGGCGTGCGGCAAGGTTTTCCTGGCGCAAGGCGCGGAGCGTGCGGAGTTTGGCGAGCGCCGCTTTGACGGCCGTACCGTCGAACGGCGTGTCCTTGAGGAGGAAGTCGCAAGCCCCTCGCTTCATGGCTTCGACCGCCTCCTTGACGTCGCCATGTCCGCTCAACATTACGACGTCAACTCCGGGCTGGTGATCGGTGACCCACGTGAGGACGCCCAATCCATCGATGCCCGGCATCCGCAGATCCGTAATGACACAGTCGAAGGTCTCGCCTTGAAGCGCGGCGATGCCGGCGTTGCCCTCCGAGGCAACGACGACCTCGCAACCCTCTTCACGCAGGCTCTGCTCGAGTACGAGGCGGACGTATTGTTCGTCGTCGATGATAAGGACCCGCATCACGACGTTCCCCGAGGAAATACGAGCGTAAACGTGCTACCGCGGCCAGGTGCCGACTCAACCGTCACCCGTCCGCCGTGTTTGTCCATTACCAGTCGTACGATTGCCAAGCCGACGCCCGTCCCCTCATATTCATGATGTCCGTGCAATCGTTCAAAGAGGCCGAAGATCTTCTCCGCCTGGGCCATGTCGAATCCGATTCCGTTGTCGCTGACCCGGATAATGTCCTCGCCGTCGCTTCGCCATCCGTCGATGCGGATCTCCGCCACGGCCTGATGCCGTGAAAACTTGACGGCGTTGTCGAGCAGGTTGGCGAGCGCCTGCCGAATACTGATCGGTTCGCCATACAGGTCGTCAAACGGCACATCGACATGAATGGCGGGCGGCGCCGTTTGTGCCGCGCTGGAACGGTCGTGGAGGAGGCTCATGATCATCTCGCGGACATTGAACCGCTGCCGTGGGAGCGCCTGCTGTTCCAATCGTGAATACCTGAGCAGTGCGTCGATCATGTGCGTCAGGCGCAATGCGGATTGCCGGATAACGCCGATGTGAGACAGGGTCCGCGGGTCGCCGCCGTCCGCGAACTGTTTTTCGAGGAGCGAAGAAAAACCCTCGATCTCGCGCAAGGGGCCCTTGAGGTCGTGGGCGATGGAGTAGGTGAAGGCTTCCATTTCCTTCGTTTTACGGAGGAGCGACGTACTGTGTTCGCGCAGACTTCCGAGCATCGTCCCAAGCGAGCCCGCAAGGAGGCCGACTTCGTCACCGCTAGGCCATGAGGGGAATTGCGCCGACAGATCGTGGTGCGCGACCCGATCGGCCGCCGCTGCAAGGGCCGTCAGTGGCCTAGCAATGTGACGGGACGCGAGCGCATAGGTTGCGGCGATCACGAGACCAAGCAAGAGCGCGAGGGACAAGGCGGTCAAACGGGCGCGGTCGACCAGGCGGTCGCCTTCGTGTTTCATTTCGATATCCATCTGCGTGTGCGCCTCCATCAGTTGATCGAGGCCCTGCATGACGCGCGTCATGAGCCGATCGGCTTCAGCCCTGTCAAGGTGCTCGAGTCCAGCCGTCAATGCCCTGAGCGAGCCGGCGATTTCGTCGATTGCACGGTCTTCTTGCTCGGCGAGATCGAGCCGCTGATGGTCCGCCAGCATGCCATAGAGCACTGGATGCGTCCTCGCGGCGTGTGTCCCTTTATAAAACGCCAGCGTCCGGCTAAGTTCCGACGCATGCCGTTGGAGGCGAGTCTTCAACGTTTCAGCTTCCACGAAGGAATGCGTCTCCGACGAGCTCAACGTCAGCTTCACGTCGTAGGCTTCCCGCCGCATGTTGGCGGCGGTGACAATGGCCGGCACTGTGATGCGCTTCTGTCGATCGACATAGCTGTTGATTCGAGCCAAGTAGAAGAGCAGCGCCGTCAGGCTGAGGGCGAGGAGGCTCAGGATGAGTCCGAACGAAAGGAAAAACTTTTGTCTAATTGAGAGGTGACGAAACCAGCTCGGAAGGGAGCGGTTCATGGGGGTTACGGTACCACAGGAACCATGTCGACGCCAGGCAAACGCAGGGCTGTCTCGACCAGCTAACGCATAATGACCTGCTTTCCTTTGTTCCAATACCACTGGATGGCAAAATTGGGATAGATGGCATCTTGAGCATTCTGGCCGGCAACGGAGAAGAGCACTCCGAGCGCACCGACGAGCGACTCAGTGAAACGAAATTGAATTGCTGGCTCGATGCCAATCACCGTGGAGCCATTCAATGCGCCTCGATTGACGGAATGACCATCGATGCGCCAGGGAGTGGTGTGGACCGTTGCCAATTCGAGATTGTAGGCGAACCCTTTTTTGTCGTTGAGAAAGTGTTCGAAAACGAGGCGCGTATTGATCGTGTCACCAACGTACGTTGTCGTGCCAGTGTCACTCCCAGGAGCCGAGTACGTATAATAAAATCCCCCGCTGATTCGAAACGGCTGAAAGTTCTTGCGAACCGTCAGCCCTTCGGTAAAACCCAATTCGCCAAATTTGGTGGCCGGCAGACGACCAAGCGGGGCGAATCCTCCGGGTGGACGTTCCGTTCCAGTCCACTTACTGGTAGGCAAGACGATTTGTTGATACAGAGTGAATGATGGTCTTGCACTGTCAGGATCCTGAACGACTGGCCGATATTTCATGATCAGGGACGTATCTCCCATCCCCGTGTCGGAAGTCCAAGTGCCGGTATTGGCTCCTCCCGACACATCCTTCGACCAAAAGGCAATCATCGAGGTGGCGAGTCCCAACTCCACATGGCTTGTCAGACCGTACGTGATCGTGACCAAGGGATTGACGGCATATGTATGTGTGGGACCATTCTTCGCATCGCGTGGTAATGATAGCGTGTTGCCGTAGCTTTTCTCCGAGATCGATGAAAATAGGAATGGCCGCACCGACAGTTGTCCTTGCGGGTGAATGTCGACGGACTGAATGAGCAGGGGGCCTTCCGAAAAAGGATTCCAGCTTTCGCGGTACTTCCTCAACGCTTCGTCTGTCGGGACCCAATCGAAGGCGATACCGGAAAACGGAAAGCACAGGGAAGACAACAGCGGGAAAAGGATCCACACGCAGAAGCCTAGCGGCTTTACAAGAGACCGCACTGACGACTGTCCCGATACACAACTATTCGTTGTCAACTCAACCGCGCGCCGTTCCCCAGCGCCGATACATGAATCGTTCAGTGGGGGCGAAGAGGGATTTGTCGACCGCGAGTCCGATCACAATAATGACGAGAATGACGCCGATCACTTGATCCATCGCATGGAGTTCCCGGCCATAGTGCAGGAGTTGACCGAGCCCGAAGCCGCTCAAGATTGTGACATAGATTTCCGCCGCCATCAGCGAACGCCAGGCAAAGGCCCAACCTTGCTTCATTCCGCTCAGCAAGAAGGGAAGGGCGGCGGGAACAATCACGTGCGTCCAGGTGTGCAGCCCGGTCGAACCCATCGTGCGGGCGGCACGGCTATAGATCGGCGGAATCGTCCGTACACCGTTGTCGGTGGCGATGATCAGCGACCAGACCGTGCCCATCACGACCACAAACAGCATGGCGGACTCGCTCTGACCGAACCAGAGGAGGGCGAGCGGCACCCAGCAAACGCTCGGCAGCGTCTGGAGTCCCAATGCAAGAATGCCGATCGTGTCATGGCACCAGCGGAATGATGCCGTCAAGAGACCCAAAGGAAGTCCCACGATAATGCCCAAGCCATAGCCGATGAGCAGCCGGCGCACCGTGACGAGCGTAGCTTCCTCTAACGTCCCGTCCTGCGCGGCGCCTTGGAGATACTCAAAGACGCTGGCCGGAGACGGCAAGAGCAGCGGCGACCAAATTTGCGCCTTGACGACCAGATGCCAGGCGAGGATCAAACCCACAAAGAACAAGGACGCCGCCAACCAGCGTGTGATCAACCGGCCACCTCCGACTCGACATAGCCTTTCAAGACGCGCGTGATTTCGGTGGCATACCGCGCGAGATCCACGCTGTTGATGTCGCGTGCTCGGGGGAGGGGAATCGCAAACTCCTCCCGGATCCGTCCGGGATGCGGCGAGAACAGAATGACGCGATCGCCGAGGCAGACCGCTTCACGCACGTTGTGCGTGACGAACAGGATCGTTTTGCGATGTTGGCTCCAGATGCGTTGGATGTCCCCGTAGAGCTGTTCGCGCGTCAGCGCATCCAACGCACCGAACGGTTCGTCCATCAACAACACGCTCGGATTCGGGGCCAAGGCGCGGGCGAGCGCGACGCGTTGCTTCATGCCGCCCGACAGTTCGTGGACGTTCGAGTGCATGAACCGCTTGAGTCCCACCAGCTCGAGGAAATACTCCGCTTTCTCGCGGCGCTCAGCCGCGCTCAAGCGGTTGCTGAGTTTCAGACCGAAGAGCACGTTGCCGAGGACGGTGAGCCATGGAAACAACGCCGATTCCTGAAACATCATCAGCCGGTGAGGACCGGGTTCGTCGATCGGCTTCCCATCCGCCTGGACGGTGCCGCTGTCGGCGTGGTCGAGACCGGCAATAATATTGAGTAACGTGGACTTCCCGCAGCCGCTCGGACCGACCAAACAGACGAACTCGCCCTCGGCAATCCGGAGCGTGACGTCATCGAGCGCATGAACGTGCAGCGAGCTGGTCTGAAACCATTTCGAGACATGGTTCAGGACCAGCTTGGCGGCCTGCGATGGTGCCGGCGGAGGGTCGATCGTCAACATCTCAATTCACTCGTTCAATCAGCCGAGAAAGATCCGGAGCCGATCGGATAAAGCCGGCGCGTTGCGCATCGGCGACAAAGTGCCGGTATTCGTCCAATGAGGGCTCAGTTGTCAGCAAAATGCGCTTCCACGCCTCTGAAATCAACTCGGCCGAGACATCCGCCTTGGTTTCCGCGGCCAGTTCCTGCCGAACCATCTGTTTGGCCTCATCGGGATGCGCGAGTATCCACGCCGTCAATTCTTGATGAGCGCGGATGAATTTGGCCGCCAGATCGCGTTTCGTCTTCAGGAACTTGACGCTTGAGACCAGTACCGTGATGCTGTCCTTCGATTGCTCGACGATGACTTTCCCCCCGGCATCGCGCTCCAAGCGAGAGACCCAGGGTTCAACGGTCCAGACCGCGTCAAGCTTTTTGGTCTTGAACAGCGCGAGTTGATCCGGATTCGGCGTCGGAATAATGAAGGCATCGCCGCCTGTCTGTGTGATCTTCAGACCGCCGTTGGTGAGCCACGCCCGGCATGCAATGTCCTGCGTATTGCCCAGTTGCGGAGTCGCGATCGTCTTCCCGCGAAAATGGGCCGGTTCCTTCAAGTTCGAGTCAGATTGCACAACGAGGGCCGCGCCTCCGGCAGCCGCGGCGGCCACTATTCTAATCTCCTCACCCTTGGATTTTGTATAGGCATTCAACGCCGGGCTTGGGCCGACATAGGTCAGCTCAATGGAATCAGCCAAGATCGCTTCCATGGCGCTTGGGCCGGCGTTGTAGATATACCACTCGATCTTCGCGTCGGGGCCCAGCCGCGGCTCAAACCACCCTTTACCCGTTCGAGAGAGATGGTGCGCCACAAGCGCTTGGACATGCGTGACGTTCGGAAAATGCCCGATACGGATCGTGGTGGTCTCGGCCAAGGCAAAGGAAAGCGGCGAGGGAAGAGTCCACAACCAGGCAAGGGTCAGAATGACTATGCGCATACGATTCACCGTTCAGTTAGAGGTACAAATGACAGGACAATCGTGATTAGGTTGCCAGGGACGACGGCCGACCCGCTGCAGGGCGGCGGTGGCCAACAGGCGGGTCGAATCGAGCAGGGGCAGCTCCGATTCTTCATCGGGCAGCAGAAGCGGGAGCTCAGTGCAGCCCAAGATGACGGCTTCCGCGCCATCAGCCGCCATGGTCGAAATGATGTCTTGGACATAGCGCCTGGATGCAGGCAAGTACTCGCCTCGTATCAGCTCCGTTCTGATAATCCTGTCCAGGACACTGCGCTCATGCGAGTGCGGTAAGAGCAACTCGATCCCTTCTTGTCCAAAGATCGGCTGGTATACGGTTCCTTGCATCACGGCTTCTGTGCCTAGGAGGCCGAGCCGCCGAAAATCCCGACGGACGGCTTCAGCCCGCACTGCCTCGGCGATGTGCAGCCACGGCACTGGAGACGCGACCAATCCGAACGCTTGATGCAACGTATTATTGGGACAAATGATCAGCTCGACCCCGGCATGCGTGAGGACCAATGCCGAGCGCGACATGAGTGCTGCCACGCCGGCCCAATCGTTCGCATCGATGGAACCCAGATAGGCCTCGAGCGGCAGAGCGTGCATGGTGATTTCAGGATGTGCGTGTGGTCCCCTCAGCCGTTCCGCCTCATGGCATAGCGTCCGATAGCACAGCGCCGCGCCGTCTGCCGTTGCCGCCACGATGCCGACGTGTGGGAAACCGGTTCTCACCAAACATCCCTTGCTCATGACCCCCGCCCTCCTGGAGATCGTTTATGGTCTGTTCTCCGTGCGAGGCTCGAGACCTGGGTAGGCCGGAAGGGCGGCCAGCGCTTCACGATACTTGATCTGAAGCTCCTCCCGCTGGTCAGGTGCGAAAATGCTCCCTCGCGACTTCACCGTGATGAGAAAGTCTTCCGGTTCGAACGTGACGTCAAACTCTGTCGATTGCTCGGGGATGTTCGGCATCTGCCGATCGTATTTCCGGATATCCGGTTCGGGCCCATGCCGGTCATGCACTTCAGAGAGTGAAAGAAACAAGGTCTGTTCGCGGATCCCGAGCCATCCCGTGGTGCTTTCCTCGTCTCCTTGCTCGGTGACGTGGCTCAAGTGAAAGTACACCCGTTCGTCCGGCGCGGACTGTGCCAGCGCCTTCGAAAGAGGCGGCGCCAGGATGGCGATCTCTTCATTGCGGAACGCCCGTGTCCTGTCCGCTTCTCCCGAGACCAGGCGGTGAATGAAATTCCGATGTTCCCAACTGCGCACGCTTCGCAGCAGGGTGCCGACCTGGGCTGGAGTCAGGGTGGCCGGATGCGAATTGGACATCGACTCGGGATCTTTCACGATGCGGACCTGATTCCGTCCGGACTCGTAGATCGTTCTAGGGGGCGCCTGCGGGGTGGCGGCGCAACCGATGGCGACCATCACGGTCGCGGCCGCGAGTACTGACCGGGTGAGCAGCGTACGATGAGCGAGTGTTGTACGATGATTCATGGTGTCACCTCCTGCCGGCGCAGCAACCCGATTTTCTCTCCGGCCCGATCGAATCCATACTTTTTCAACTCGTCCTGAGTTCCCGAAGAAAGCAGGAATTCAATGAAATCGCCGGCCCCCGTAATGTTCCTCGCCGTCCAGACGATCGCCACGGCGTAATGAATCGGAGAGTGGGATTCAGCGGGCGCCGTATCAAGGATGCGGACCTGACGGTCGGTGACGGCGTCTGTCCGATAGACGACGCCGATTTCGGCTTCGCCTTTGGAGACCAGGTCCAGCACGGCTCTCGAATGTTCGCCATAGACGTATTGCGACTTGAGCTTGGGATCGAGCTTGCTGAACTTGAGGAATTGCGCGGCCACTTTCCCCACCGAGGAGGTCTTGGGATCGCCCACGGCAATCCGCCGCACCGGAATCGAGTGGAGGTCTTCGATTGAACGAACCGGAGCGGGCAGCACCGGACCGGTGATCACGACCAGCGATGTGCCGGCATAAATGCGTTTCGTTCCGTCTATGATCAGCCCCTTGGCGGCGAGTTCGTCGATTTCTTCGGAAAGAGACGGCAGAAACACGTCGACCGGCGCTCCTTCCTCAATCTGTTTGCGGAGAGACTGTGACGGTCCGTAGATGATGCGGACGCCCACTTCCGGGTGCTGCCTTTCAAAGGCGGGAAGCAATTTGCGCAAGGCGTCTTTCAGACTATTCGCCGCGGCAATCGTCAGCGTTTCCGGCTGCGCAACGGCGCGATTGGGCATCCACCCCAACACGGCGATCACAGTAAGGAGCAAGACAAATACAAAAGCGACAGGATTGGTCTTGTTGGTTGTCATGGTCGTCTCGATCTAGAAGTAGAACTGGTACTGCACGTTGATCCGGTTTTCGACCAGTTTTTGCCCAAACCCTGGTTGAGATTCAAACGGGAAGCGATCAGGTGCTCGCCCTCCGCTGCCCATCGTAATGTTGGAATAGTCGATCACCAGCCGGTTGTTGTATGTGCCATCGAAGCTATAGTTGATGGCTGCGCCAAATTCATAAGTCAGGTCATGGTTCTGCTTCGTGGAAGGGTCGAGTATTCCATACCGAAGCGCAAGCTCCAGTTTCCGGGGAATGATGTATTTCCCCCCTTGGACATACCAGCCCCACGCTTGTCCGAGATCCACCGGCGGACCCTGAATAGCGGCCGAGGGAATCGTCGTGATGTCAAATGGCTGAGTGCCGCTATTTGCATTCCTGACCCGCTGGTGTCGATAGTAGCCTTCAGCCTGGAGCGACCATCCCTGATACTTCGCGACAAAATCCACTTCATAGGTTTGAAAGTCGTAAATGCCTCCTCCAAGGAGCCGCCCATTCATGGCTTTGGCAACAGCCTGGCGATACGCACGGTCGACGATATCCGAACGTGTCGAGCTTAGATAGTTCTGTGCGGGATCATAGGCATAGCCGAAGCCAATCGCCGACTGGACCGTCCGGGAGTTCATGATGTCTCCCCAGCCATATCCAGGGTTGCCGGCGATCTTATAGAGCAGCCTGGCGGTATACATCAGTTCTCCGCTCATGAAGCGGGTATCATAGTTATAAGTACGAGTCACTCCTGAGCTCGACGCGCCCGAGGTTCCCGTTGGTTGCAATACGTTTTGACTGACGGCCGTTCCGTCGCGTGCCAAGTTAGGCCCGACGCCTCCCCAGATGCCGAACGCGTAGTTGAATTTGTACTGCTCCTCGTCGCTCAAAATGTTGATGCCGATGTCGCGGCTATTTTGGAGGTTGGAGGCGAACACGTTCTGGACGATCATGTTATCCGCGAAACTGGATGTTGCAATGTTGCTGATCAATGCGCGATTGAACCAGACTTTCTGTTGCCCGAGTTGAATGTTGGCCCAAGGGATATGCCAGGAGGACACATAGGCATCCAGGAGACCTGCCTTGGCGTTGCTGCCTTCCTGATTGGACGGCGTCGAATCCATCTGCAGCGAAACGTTGTAGCGAAAATTCGGATCAAACGCATATCCCATGAATTGAAGCCGCGCGCGAGGGATCAAAAACTGGCTCGAGTCGGATTCCCGACGGAAGGCCCGGAATTCGACCTGACCTCCAAGGATTTCTTCGTTTCGTGAGTCGCCGACGGATCCCCATGCCTTATTGTACGTGCTATACGTGTAGCGGGCCTGCACCATCAAACGCATTTTTAAAAAGAATCTGTCGCCGACGCGGATATTCAATCCGTTGTTCACATCGATATTGAAGTTCGGCTTGGCCAGACGCTCCTTTGTTTCCAACGTCCGAAGACCCTTATTGTATTCATCCTCGGTAATGAGTCCTTTAAGGTACAAGTATTTCAAGCCGGGATCCTCGCTTGAATAGTATTCCCATCGTCCTTCTTTTTTGATCAGCTGTCCCTCTTCGACCGCGAGTGCGCCGTGCGGGTGGGTCAGCCCCATCAGGGCGCCTATGACGAGAATGAACACACCAGAAATTCTCATGTCGCTTCCTCCATGACATGGGAACTTCCGGTGGTCCGGTCAGTTCTCAGCGTATATTTATGAGGCCGTTCTCCGCGCCTTCAGTGCCTGAGACGTGGTAATTCCTTGCGCGACCTGTCACGTCGCCGGGTCACCGGACCAGGGATGCGCGGCGTGACGGTTCGAGTTCGACACGCACTTTTTCCCTTCGTTCGATTTGGACGATCTTCGAGTCGTGCACCGTGATTTCCACGGAGCCAAACCGCAGATCCTTCAACGCCCGCAGAATTGTTTGTTCGATAGGGGAGGCCGTGTCTAGTGGCATCTCCGTCTCCTCTCCTCGTCATCCTTCCGAATTTCGCAGTTAATCTTAATCTACAGTATTCCGCTCGGTTTTGTTTATAATGAGCTTATACAATCTTCTAGGAATGTTGTCAACAATTATACTCAAGATAGTTAAGACTCAATATCAAATGTAGTATATGTCATTTATACTTGACGTGTGACAATTATAAATGATAATTCGATCGCCTATGGTTCCCGAAAAGAAAGGGAAATTTCAGAACCGCCTCAGGCAAGTGCGCCTGTCCAAAGGGGTGTCCCAGGGCGAGATCGCCGCGAAATCGGGCATCACGAGACAGGCCGTCTCCGCAATTGAATCTGACATTTACCTTCCAAGTACGGCAGTCGCACTTCAGCTCGCCTCGGTGTTGCACTGCCGAGTTGAAGACCTGTTCAGTCTTGTCGAGCCGGATGAAGTCATCGAAGGAAGCGTCGTCGGCGCACTCGCTGATCAAACCAGCACCGTCCCTGCTCGAGTGAAAGTCGCCACAATCGGGCGCAACACAATTGTTCGTTCCGTCACTGAAATTGGCGAGTTGTTGTCCTATACGATTCCCGCAGACGGCTATTTGATCGGCACGATGACGCAGGGCGCGAGCATCAAGGCTCGTGTGCGTCTCTCGCGCGAACGGAAGGCCATTGAACAAGACATCTCTGTCGCCGGCTGTGACCCCGCGATTTTTCTTGCCGGAGAACACCTGCGACGTCAGAAAGACCACGGGTCAGTGATCGGCTGGACGATGGGCAGCATGGCTGCGCTTCGTGCGTTGGAACGGGGCGAGGTTCATGTGGCCGGCATCCATTTGGTGGATCCCACGAGCGGGGAGTCGAATCTGCCCTTTCTGAAGCGCAGGCTCAAGGGCAAGGCGTATGACGTCGTCACATTCGCTGTGTGGGAGGAAGGGTTTCTGGTTCGACCCGGCAATCCCAAGGGCATTCGTGAAGCGGCGGACCTCGTTGACGTGACTGTGATCAATCGTGAGGAGGGATCGGGGGCCAGGCTTTTGCTCGATGAACGCCTGCGCGTGGCAAGAATTGAGGCGGGCCGCATTCGAGGCTACAACACGATCGTACGATCGCATTTCGACGTCGCCCGCTCAATTGCGGGTAATCAGGCAGACGTCGGCATCGGCATCAGGTCGGCCGCCCGGTTGTTCGGACTTGATTTCGTTTCCCTTCAATCTGCGCGTTACGATCTCGTGGTGCCCAAGGTCTACCTGACATCCCATCCGACCCTCTCTCACCTCTTCGAAACATTGGCAACCCGCCCGTTCCGGACCGAAATCGAAGCGTTAGGCGGATACGACACGCGGGAGACGGGAACCATCCACTCATTGTCATAAATCGTCACGCCGAGGCACAGGAATGACGAATTGTCTCCGCAACAGCTTCCTCAAGTTTCTGTTGGTCGTCATAGCAATTGCCACCTGTCCACACATCGTTTCCGCCGACGAGCGTCTCGTCGTCGCCGGCTCGCCGAGTCTGGCCGCGCCCCTGCAGGGCCTGGCCCATGCCTTCGAAGCTCTGCATCCCGGCCTGAAGGTGCAACTCCACTTTGCCTCCGGGCTTCAACTCCGCCAGATGATCGCCGCCATGCAGAACCGGCATGGCAACGGGTACTTCATCGGCTCCGGTCCTATACATATCGTGGCTCCCGGCGGTGAAGAACTCATTACCCGCCTTGACATGAAACAGTACATCTTGCCGGAGTCGCGCACTCCATATGCCACTGCCTCCTTGGTCCTCGTGGTTCCCGAGTCGTTGGTAGAAGCGCCGGCGTCTTTTCAAACATTGGCCAAAGATCGGCGGCTTCGGATCGCTGTCGCCGACCCGACCTTGACGGTTCTCGGTCAAAAAACGGCTGCAGTCCTTCGCGGGCTCGCCGGGCCGGAAACGTGGAAGGGGCGTTTGGACATCGCCACGGATGCTCAGGCGGTTCTGGATCATCTGATGCATGGCCAGGCCGATGCGGCGATTCTCTATGGCCCGGATGCCGTGCGCGAGTCGAACCGCGTTCGCGTGGCTGCTGTGGCGCCCGTCGAGTTAGATCAGCCGATTACTTATTCGATGGCGGCGGAACGGTTTTGCCCGAATAGGGCGCTCTGTAAAGAGTTCCTTGATTTCTCCCAGTCCATCGAAGCGCGGTCAATCCTTAAAGGCTTGGGGTATGGAGTGCCCGGGGCGCCAGTTCCATACGCGAAACAGTGAAGGAGGTTCCTTAGATGGGAAAGGTTAACAGGGGGGCGCAGGGCGTTGGGGTGCTCGCACTCGGAATCTTCGTCTTGTGGCACACGGGCTGTGCGCGCATGCCGTTTACCACGAAGGTGCTCCAGAAAGACTCGCGCGTGGCGGTGTCTTTACAGCAGGAAGTAAAACCAACCGGCTATACGCACCCGGTCACCATCGAGCCTCAGGATGTGGCCCGGATTCTTCGCGGCTTTTCTATCAGGGAAGAGCAGCGTTTACCGCTTCGCTGGTTTGCGGAAGAAGCGGCGCCAAAGCCGCTCTTTCGGGAAGATGAGCTCGCCTTGCTCGTCTTTCCCCTTTCAAACGGACTCGCTGCCGTCACACCCGCTGAGCGGGTGCATTTCGAGTTGTTCGCCCCGGGCAATAATCCGGCGGAGGAATTTGACGTCACGGCCGGATGGGTCGCAATCAAAGGACCCTCTCTCTATCTCAATATCGAATATTTTCATGCGCTCGTCCCCTCGAGAAAAATCGACAACTATTACTACAACTACCCCCTGATGCCGCCCCTCCCGAAGAACTATCTGCTCTTTTTCGAGCCGGGACGATTTTGGACGAGCCAAGAAGGCGCGCTCACCTATCGTGAATTTTTGAAAACAATCGCAATCAAACCTATTCCATAACGCCGAATTGTAAATGATTCGCTATTTCCTCTCGCAACTTATTCATTCAGGAGATTGTTCCTATGAAAACCCTGAAGGAGGCTACCACAGGTTGGACATCGCAAGATCGTCGCGTGAGATATCGGTGGTCAGAACTGATGCGCATTGTTGCATTCGTCGTCCTCGGATTATTTGCATGGGAGACGGTCGACGCGGCGGAAAGAGGGCAACTTGTCGAAAAGGAAGGTCAATATCAGTTTGTGGAAAGCATGGACCCGGCCACGCGGCTGCTGCTGGAGCGCGCGGTTCAGCAGGGCACGATTTCACAGGACGAATACCACCAAGTCGTCGAAGCCTCGGAGAGACGCGCACAGCTGCTGCAGCCAAGCTTTAAAGCCTGGTATGACCGGGGATTCAACTTTTCGATGAACGACAATGCCTTCTATCTCAAAATCCGAGGATTCATTCAAGCCCGTTTCACTCAGCGCTTTCGCAATGATGCGTGGCGGAATCCCGGCGACGCAAAGAATTTTCCGGAATTACTGGGCGTCTTTGGTGATTATCGGGCGCAACGCTCTAGTAACGATGCGAGTACTTTTAACATGCGGCGGGTGCGTCTCATGTTCATGGGTCATCTGTTGACCCCTGACTTGAAGTATTTTGTTCAGTTAGCTGGTGAAACCGCTGAAAACGCACAGAATCCTGGATCGGTCCAGTTGCTCGATGCCTCGATTCTCAGCACCCATCTCCCGATGTTCAATGTCATGGTTGGACAATACAAAGTGTTCTTCAATCGTGCCGAGATCAACAATGCGACGTCAATGCAATTCGCTGAGCGGGCCCTCGTCATGGATGCGTTCGCGGCAAATGGACTGAATCGACGGGATATCGGGATTACGCTGATGAACGACGAGGAAATCTACCCTGTCAATTACTACTTCGGCATCTTCAACGGCTTGGGGCCGGGGTTCAATCGATTTGGAACGTACGAAAGTGAGCAGCCGACCCAGGATTGCCCAGGAGGGCAGACTGGTGGCACAGCCCCTGACTGTCAAACGCTTCAGCGCAATTTGAATGCCAATCTCAGAACAAGCGTGAGCCAGCTGATGTATGTGGCCAGATTGAACTTCAACCTTTTGGGACGCGCCGGCTACGGAGAGGGCGATATGGCGTATTCCGAGACTCCTCAGCTGGCGGTCGGCGGGGGATATGCCTACAACCCGGGAGTCAATACGGCGACTGATAATGCCTTCGTCGGAATCGACCTGGCCAACCTCAATGTCAGGAGACAGCTGGCAACGTTTGGCAACGGGCGGCAACTGGGCTGGGGTATTTTGGATTATTCGACCTATGCCTTTGACGGAGTGTTCAAATACCGAGGCTTTTCGCTACAAGGCGAATGGTATTGGAAGAACATTGACCGCCATCAAAAAACTCTGCCTTGTATGCAGACCGCGAGTCAAACGAGTACCGTCTGTACGGCATTTGCGCCTGGCCTTCTTGGCAACGCCACCGGATGGTACGTCCAGAGCGGATATTTTCTGATCCCCCGCAAACTGCAAGCCGCAGCTCGCTATTCGTATTGGGACCCGGACACCAATGCAGCAGGCGATCTGATCAAGCAGGTCGATGTCGCTCTGTCCTACTATATCAGCGGGACGTACGATCACCAGATTCAGATTCAATACACGAATATGTTCATGGGAATGGGCGGCTTCGCGATTGGAAGAAGTGCGCCATTGCCGGCCGGAGCTGGTGTGTTCCCTGCCGCCAATTCCTCAGGGACCGTACCTTTGGATGCAAAGCCAGGGAATTTGATCGAGAATGCGATCCGCATCCAATACTCCATTTTCTTCTAATGGCAGGGAGGCGCAAGGCAATGATTTTAAGACACACGTATTGGAGAGAGAACGTGAAGGAGATCTTGCTGACTGAAGTTCCCATTAGGCAAGGCAGTATCAGTGCCGATGGGATGATCGTCAACTGGGTCGCAGGAGTCGTCCAATCGCACTATGTCGGACTCCTACGAGCCGGTGTCCGGATCAAAGTCGGAGATCGTGCCGACCTCCGATCGAAAATGAGCGGGTATTGACGATGGGGCAGCAAGTCGTGGCGGCCATCCCTGCCGAGGCGGTTCGCTTGGAATCGGGACTCTTTCGGCGCAGCAAACAACGTTGGAATCGCTGGATCGGACGACTCGTTTTAGTCGAGCAAAGGGAAGGAGCACGCTTGTACACGGTAAAAATTCATGGTGAAGAATGGACGATTAAGAGTTCTGGGCTTGTGTTGGGTGACGAGCAGACGATGAGGCCCTGGAAGCTCGTCAATGTCGTGGTTGATCCGCAGCAGGTTGATCTCATCTCAGTTGGAATGCGATGCTGGCATTCCAAGTAAATAGCGAAAGGAGAAAGAGAGGACTGCATGAACCGATGGAAACGCTCTTCGTCTTACGCGGTGTTTTTTCTTCTTCTTCTGGGCTGTTTCGTGTACGGGATGAATGTGCCAGATGTCGCTGCTGAAGGGGACGAGATTGCCATCGCTGCAGCCTCGGATTTGAATTTTGCGATCAAAGAAATTGTCGCTGAGTTTGAGAAGACAACTGGAAAACACGTCAAATTGTCCTTGGGGTCGTCTGGAAACTTCTATGCCCAAATCCAAAATGGGGCGCCATTCGATCTCTACTTCTCGGCTGACATTGGATATCCGAAAAAATTAGAGGAAGCCGGTCTGGTTGTTCCAGGATCATTGTACCGGTATGCCGTAGGCCGGATTGTGTTGTGGACGAATCATGAGGCGCATCGTGACGTGTCCAAGGGAATGGAGATTTTAAAGGATCCGGCGATCAAAAAGATTGCCATTGCCAATCCCAAACATGCTCCCTATGGCCGGGCGGCTGTTGCCGCCATGGAACATTTCAAGGTGTATGAGCAGGCAAAAGCGCGAGTGGTATTGGGGGAAAACATTTCTCAGGCGGCGCAGTTCGTTGAATCTGGAGCTTGTGATATCGGCATTATTGCGCTGTCGCTGGCTCTGGCGCCGACCATGAAATCCCATGGAACGTATTGGGAAATTCCGGCAACGGCCCATCCGCCGCTGGAACAAGGTGCGGCCATCGTCAAATCCTCGAAGCATCAAGATGCGGCTAAGCAGTTCCTGGCATTTATGCAAGGCAACAAAGGCCAGGAGATCATGGCTCGCTATGGATTCACGCATTCGTAACAGATCCGCCGCGCTGTGGTTTGTGGTAGCCGGTGCGCTGTTGATCGGCTGTTCCGATGCGGTGCAAATGGCACACGAAACGGACACCGGCGGAGTCGTTACCTATCTCTATAAGGAAGAACGCGGTGGACCGATGGGGTCGCGACATCGAAAAGAAGCCTTGCAACTGATCGACAAGAAATGTCCTGCCGGATACTTCGTCATCCGCGACGGTGAGGTCAAGGGCAATGCCATGATCTCGTCTCAGGAAGGGCAGACAGACGAGGATGTCGGCCGACGGTGGGGCATCCAATTCAGGTGCAAGTAGAAACGGATGCATGCCATGACGATTGCAGTCGCTTTACTCGCTCTGCTGGCGTCGGTTTCGGCCGCGAGCGCTCATGCAGAGGAGCCTCCGGGCTGCGGGCTTTCCCCCGAGGATGGATTGTCGAACATTCAAATCGAAACGTCGGACATCACTTTGCACGAACGATTGTTTGAGCAGGTGTTTCATGCGAACGCCATTCAACGCTTAGACCATCCCCAAACGGACCTCATTCGTGTGTACTGCCTCCGCCACGTCGTCGTGGCGATCAGGCAGGATCTTCGCCGTCCCCGCGAGACCGGATGGGTGCAAATCAATTTCTGGGTGACGGATGTGGCGGCCGTTTACGACACGCTGCAGTCGGCGGTCCGTGACTCGTCGCTTGCCCAATTGCCGGAGGCAGATCGTGATAAGGTCGTCCGCTTTCGGATGAAACCGAATGTCATGCGAGGGCATCGAAAGGTCGACCGGTTGGAAGTCTATGGACCCGAGGGCTTTTTGATCGGGTTTGACCAACCCACGCCATAACCACAGGAGGGCGTCATGAAGTTGAGCGCACGCAATCAATTCCCGGGTACCGTGAGCCGCATCACCGAAGGGCAAGCGATGGCCGAGGTAACCGTCAAAGTCGGAAATCTCGAGTTCGTCGCGGCGATCACGGAAGGCTCCGTCAAGAATATGGGGCTCAAGGTCAACGATTCGGTCACCGTAGCGGTCAAAGCAACCGAGGTGATGATCGGCAAGTAGCCCGAGAAGTTCAAGTCCATGCCAGGCCAAAGAAAGTCTGAGGCTGGTCAAAAGGACCGTCGGCGAGGCCGCAGCGAGCGCAGTGGCGAGGCGTACTTTGGTTCGTACGTTGAGCCTCTAAGCGAGGCGAGAACGAAGCTGACGGTTCTTTTCACCAGCCGTGAAGGCGGCAAATGAACTGGACGGCGATTTGGGTGACCTGCAAATTGGCAAGCCTGACCGCCATGGCGCTGCTCGTCATTGGATTGCCGATTGCCTATTGGCTCACTTTTTCGAAGTGGCGATGGAAATTTCTGATCGAGTCCATCGTCGCCTTACCGTTGGTCCTGCCGCCGACGGTGTTGGGGTTCTATATTCTCGTCGCAATCGGTCCACATAGCCCAATTGGCCGCCTCTATAGCGATATTGTCGGTCAGACATTGCCGTTCAGTTTCCAAGGACTGCTTATCGCTTCTATCCTCTATAGCCTGCCGTTCGCCGTCCAGCCGTTCGCGACGGCCTTCGAGCAAGTGGACCGGAAGTTGATCGAAGCCTCCTGGACGTTGGGGCTGTCGAAAACCAAGACCTTCTTCAAGCTCATTGTGCCGCTGTCTGCGGCCGGATTGATTACCGGTACTGTTTTAAGTTTTGCCCATACACTGGGTGAGTTCGGCGTTGTCCTCATGGTCGGCGGCAACATCGAGGGAGTGACGCGAACCGTCTCCATCGACATCTACGATGATGTTCAAGCACTCAATTATGGCGCTGCTGCCAGCACCGCCCTCTTTCTTCTCGTCGTGTCGTACGCCGTCTTGCTATTCATCTATGCGATGAACCGTAGAGTCTGGGCGGTATGGCCGCAGAAGTAGCAATCGACCTCACCAAGACGTTTCCCGGACGGGCACCCATCAGCGCGGTGCTGAAGTATCCGCTCGAACAGGCCACGGCACTGGTCCTGTTTGGTCCGTCGGGTTCCGGAAAAACGACCGTGCTACGATGCATTGCCGGTCTTGAATGGCCGGAGCGTGGGAGCATCCGATTCATCTCCAGGACCTGGCTCGACACGCGGTCGGGAATCCGCGTGGCTCCCCAACATCGTCAGATCGGCTACATGGCGCAGGACTACGCCTTGTTCCCCACCTATACGGTCGCTGGAAACATCGCCTATGGACTCGGGGCGCTTTCCCTCCTCGAACGCAAGAAGCGGATCGATGAAATGATGGATGTGTTTCAATTGCGCAGTCTTGAAACGGCCAAACCCGCCGAGCTGTCCGGCGGACAACAGCAGCGTGTGGCGCTTGCGAGGGCGGTGGCACCGCGGCCGCAATTGCTTTTGCTCGACGAGCCGCTTTCGGCGCTCGACGTTCCCATGAGGCTGCAGCTGCGAGGGGAACTTCGGACGCTGCTCAACCGCCTGGCCTTGCCTTCGATCATTGTGACGCATGATTGGGCTGAAACGCTGAGCTTGGGGGACGTCGTCGCGGTGATGGGGGAGGGGCAAGTATTACAGGTCGGGGCGCCACAAGAGGTATTTTGCCGTCCGGCCAACGCGTCGGTGGCCCAAATCGTCGGCGTCGAGACAGTCATCGAAGGCCACGTCATCGATGAAGCGAACGGTGTCGCGACGGTTCGGGTGAACGGGACCCTGCTCAAAGGGCTGGGACGCTATGAAATCGGCTCAGCGGTGTTCGTCTGCATCCGGGCCGAGGACGTCGTGCTCGAGCAGGGGGAGACACTGACGAGCGCAAGGAACCATCTGAACGGCAAGATCAGTGAGATCATTCCTCACGGCGTGATGGTGCAGGTAAAAGTTGACTGCGGTTTCCCACTCGTGGCAACGGTCACCCGAGGCGCGCAGGAGGAACTTCGATTCGAGCCGGGGACCCCGGTGGTCGCAGTCATCAAGGCCGGCGCCGTGCACCTCGTGCCGCGGTGTGAAATCAGATGAGAAAGCGCCTTAAAAGAGGCCCGCAATGCCGGTCGTGATCTTATCGGCAATGGTGGGAGTGGCTTCCGAAATATCCAAGTCTTTTTGCCGTACATGCCCCACGGTGCGCATCTGCTGGACTTTCGGGACGCGTGCCTGCTGCCCAGCGATTTGACCGCCGATCGTTTTGCCAATCTTTCGATCGGTGATCTGGACATCGGCCACGCAGAGATATGTCACGCCTTCTTCTTTTGGAGGAGCCTGCATGCCTGGATAGCCGCCTTCCATCCCCCGTCCGGCCATGGCCATGCGCATGACGGCATTCAAAGGCCTGACTAGGGGTTTCCCCAGCTTCTGTGGATAAATCTGTGAGTAATGCCAGGTGGAGACGTTGATTGCTGCGTGTGAACCTTGATTTCCGGCTGAGTCCTCTATCTGGCAAACGCACGCAGCAATGACCTTTCCTCTGCTGCCCGGGCATTTTCAAAGATGTCTTGGCCAATTGACAGGAAAGCATGGCGTTCTCTTGAAAGTTATACACAGAGCTAAGCTGCACGGCAGTTTGACCACCCATAATAAGGTATGAACGGAGGCTTGACAGGAGAACCATAGGTGTGTAACCATTGGTTACATCATGAAGCCGGCCGATCTCAAGCGTATCCGTGAGCAGTTGGGGTTAACGCAGCAGCAGCTTGCCGAGGCGCTGCAGACAACCCGCGTCTCGGTTGCACGCTATGAAGCGGGAATGCGCCGCATTCCCGGCATCGTAAAGGCGGCGATCGATCGTCTCAGCCGGCCCTCTGAGATTCCCATGGCCGGTGTCGTGGCGGCGGGTCTCCCGATTGAACCGGTGCAGCAATCCGAGCTCATCGACGTGCCTCCCAGCATGTTGCAGGGGGGAAAGAGTTTCGCCCTACGGGTGAAAGGGGAGTCGATGAAGGACGAGGGGATTCTTCCGGGGGATCTCATCGTGATCCGTAAACAACAGACGGCGAACAACGGACAGACCATCGTGGCACTGGTCAATGGGGAAGCGACAGTGAAAACGTATTTCAAAAAGCCGGGTCACATCGAGCTCCATCCTGCGAATCCGGCTATGCAGCCGATCATTGTAGACGCGGATCAAGAATTTCACATTGAAGGAGTCGTCATCGGCGTCATTCGGCACTGCGCCGTTTAATCGGCTCAGAAGGAGGCGACATTCACATGACCATGACAAATGAACAACTGGTGGATCTCCAACGCACGGTGGATAGGCTCCAAGGCCGCGTCCAAGACATGCAATGGGAATTGCGTGTGGCAAAGCGCCCGCGGGCCGAGCGATGGTGGAGAAGCCTACTCACGGCGAAGCAGAGCAATCCGTTTATGTCAGCCTGCTGTAACCGGCGCGTGCGTCCGAACACAAAAATGGTGGCCTATGCTGCTGCAGCAAACCAGCGATAAGACGCAGATCAGCGGTCCTTGTGCGGATTGCGGCGTGCACGTGGAGCGCCGGATCACCTGTGTAGACGGTATCACGCATTCAACGGTTGACTTGTGCGTTGCCTGCTGGGTTGCCTGCCAACAGCGGCAAGTTTTTGCAGGCGGGTGTTGCGGATAAGAGAGGTGATTCATGCAGGCCGCATTATCCACCAGAGAAACGGAACTTCCCTTTCTTGCTCCGCAGGCGCATCCGCCTTTGAGCCGGAAAGATGAGTCGACTCGGGATTGGTTTCTCGGACTGCGGCATGCCCACATTCGCTTTTCAGCGGATGACCGGCTCCTATTGCTGCACGGACATCCGTCCGTCTTTCGATTAGGGTTGCACGCCTCTGCGGAGTACGCCTTGGCCGGAGAACCGGTGGTGTATTTAGACGGCGCCCATACCTTCGACCCGTTTTTCATTGGTCGAATGGCGAGAGCGCATAAGCGTCATCCTCGCGCCTTGCTGTCGATGATTCATGTGGCCCGTGCATTTAGCTGTCATCAGCTCGAGCGGCTCGTTTCCGAGTGTTTGATGTCCGCACTCGACCGTTATCAGGCCCGCCTCGCCGTCCTGACCGGATTGTTCGATACGCTATACGATCAGGCTGTGCCCGAGCAGGAGGCAATGCGGTTGTTCGGGCGTATGATGCGGGCGAGCCAAAGATTGGCGCAGCAGGGATACATTGTGTTGTTTCTGTCTCCGCAAGCGCCGATGCTGACACGTGCGAGTCGTCGTTGTTTGGATCAGCTCCGTGGACAGGCTGATCGGGTGATCCGCGTCCATGAAGATCAGGCGTTCCTCAAACTCGATGACGAAAAGGACAGCAGCCATTGGGAAATCCCACGCACCGCCTTAGAGATCTCGTGACGTCATCTCTTGGACGGCCCTATCCTATCGCCGCCCAGATTTTCTTCGCATTCTCCCCTGTAAACGTCATGTCGTCTTGGGACGCTCCCCGTTCGAAATAGAGTCGCAGCAATCCACCTCCAAAGTGAACTTCCCTCACGAGGTCGAGATTGATGGCCACTTCGCCG
Organism: Nitrospira sp.; assembly: GCA_035495295.1. GTDB lineage: Bacteria > Nitrospirota > Nitrospiria > Nitrospirales > Nitrospiraceae > Nitrospira_C. The sequence continues at coordinate 28,436 of DATJGE010000060.1, forward strand.
GGACGCTCCTCATCTTGAACCTTCACGAACTTCATATCAGTACTCCTTTGTGTGGAAACCCTGCAAAAAAAGTACGGCAACTGCATGAGCACGAAAAAGTGTGAACAACGTAAGTGCAGATGCCGACGCTGTCAAGCGACGGATGGTCATTCACAGAGCCATTCGGACCCATGAAGCAGGAGTGCATGCACTAGGGAACAGCAGAGGAGACGTTGCAGACGACATGTTTTTAAAGTAGCCGCCTTATTGCGGTTGCGATTCCAAGTCTGCCGGTTACAAGCGCGTACAAATAGTCGCCAGGAAAGAGAGGACGCGTTGTGAGCAACCGGGTGAAGGCATCGAGCCGCGAGAGTGAGCGAAAAGAGGAGACAGCCGTGAAGATTCGATGCGCATGGTGCGAACAGGAAGGCAGACCTGCCCTGATCAGCGATCTTGACTCACAAGCCTATCTTGACTCACAAACCTATAATGCCGCCATGCCCGAATCGCATGGTATTTGTATGGGGCATAAATTGTTGTTTATTCACATGCTCGAATCCTCGCCTCTGATGGTCGATTACCATTCTCCATGACCCCGACTGGCGCGCCAGACATTCCGCGAAGTTGAGGTTTCGCCGAATTCACTGGCAGCGTTTTTGGCATGTGGCAGTGGCCACCCGCCAGGATCCCGCCTGTCAATTTAGGTTAGTATGAGGGTATGGAGATTTTCGGAGGAATCGAGGCAGGCGGCACAAAATTTATTTGCGGCATCGGCACCGGTCCTCACGATCTCCAGGTCGTGTCCTTTCCGACCGTTGCACCCGATGAGACCATCCGGCAGGCAATCAGATTTTTTCGAGATGCGGCTGGTCCCAGGTTGTCGGCTGTCGGCATTGCCTCTTTTGGCCCGATCGATCTCGATCAGAAGTCGGCGACGTTCGGTGCAATTACGACGACCCCGAAAACGGCGTGGCGCAATGTGAATCTTGTCCGCACGATGGCAAACGCGCTTGCGGTGCCTGTCGCGATTGAAACTGACGTCAATGCAGCTGCACTTGCCGAAGCGGAGTGGGGCGCTGCAAGAGGACTCGAGGATTGCGTTTATGTCACAGTCGGAACAGGGATCGGCGGCGGCGTCGTGGTCCGAGGTCGTCCGGTGCACGGCTTACTGCATCCGGAAATCGGACATCTTCGTATCCCGCAGCTGCAAGAAGACGGGTTTCCCGGCAGCTGCCCATTTCATGCCAATTGTCTTGAAGGTCTGGCCTCGGGGCCGGCACTGTTGAAACGATGGGCTTGTGCTCCCGAGAGTTTGCCCGTAACGCACCCGGCTTGGAAATTCGAAGCCCATTATCTTGCCGTGGCGATTTCCACCGTCCTCTACACGCTCTCGCCGCAGCGGATCATCCTCGGCGGCGGCGTCATGCAACAGGCTGTCCTATTCCCGATGATCCGCCGGAACGTCATGCAGATTGTCAACGGCTACATCGACAAACCCCAGGTCCAAGAATCGATCGATGGCTATATCGTTCCACCTCAACTCGGCACACATTCGGGCGTTCTTGGTGGGATTCTTCTCGCACACCGATCGTCTTTCGTATCGACGACGAAATAGCTCGAACGACATTTCCAAGACCGCTGTCAAAGGGGCGATTTGTTATCCACCCACCTAGAGATACCCCTAGTTCTCCTCTAGGATTCTTCGTGCACAGCTAACAACCAGGGTCGTCCGACGTCAGGGACATGGGCCTAGGATTCCAATGGGTAGCAGTGGCGGTCGGATCCGCGGCCAGTTGCAAGGCGGGTGGGGGGAAACCGGGCGATCGGTTGCAGAGCAACCGGTGGGTGGGAGGTGAAACCGGGCGATCGGTTGCAAAGCAACCGGTGGGTGGGTGAAAAAGGTCATTAGGCCATGGAAACCGCGCAGCAAGTGTTTCGATTTACGGGTTGTAGCGAACTGCACGAGATATTGGGGAAAACTGCGGAAGACGAGCGACGTCTGGTGGAATTGATCGAGGAGGTCCCTCTCGACTCGATCTATTTTCACACGCACAGCTATTTCCTCCGTCACAGCTATGTGGATCGCGTCTATCCCAACGATTTTGCACAATGGGTGGCCATGGAGGTCCGGGATCACGTCCTGGGAGAACGATTGGCGGTCGTGGACCCTTTCGCATTTCCCAATCTCGAAACCGTTCGCGATGAATTGCTCTCCATCATCGACGATCATCTCTCGCGAATGCCCGTAGTTCCGCGCGTGATTTACGGGTCTCCGTTTCGTTTCAATCAATCAAGAATTATGAGGGTGCCGACCGGGGTGGAGGTGTCCACCTTGCGTGCATTCCGCCAAGCACTCTCGGAGATTGAAGTGAGCGCAATCTATTACCATGTCTTCGAAGCGCGCCACCGCTTGGGCCGTTCCGAGAACGACTTTTCGGCCTGGGCGCTCCAAAGCTTGAGCATGCCGGACCTCGCTCACCGGCTCCGGTCCATCAATCCGTATATGGGGAGCCTCGAACGTCTCCGTTCCGCCCTCATCGGTGTCTGCGACGAATTTATCGCGAAAGAACCGCTTGCCGGCGTAAAGGCGGAGTAATGCGAGATGACTGCTTCGCTCTGGTATAAGGACGCCGTCCTGTACGAACTCCATGTGAAGGCGTTCTATGACGGGAACGACGACGGCATCGGAGATTTTCGAGGCCTCACACACAAGCTCGATTATCTGCAGTGGCTGGGAGTCGACTGCATCTGGCTGCTTCCGTTTTTCCCTTCTCCGCTCCGTGACGACGGATATGACGTGGCCGACTATCGAGGGGTGTTCCCGGATTATGGAACACTGGCTGACGTCCGGCGGTTTCTCGACGAGGCCCATCGACGTGGCATGCGCGTGATCGCCGACCTGGTCCTGAACCATACCTCCGACCAGCATCCGTGGTTTTTGGAATCTCGAAGCTCTCCTACGTCGGCCAAGCGCGGTTATTACGTCTGGAGCGATACCGACAAAAAATATGAGAAGGCTCGCATCATCTTCATCGACACGGAAAAGTCCAATTGGACCTGGGATCCGGCGGCGCAGGCCTATTACTGGCACCGTTTTTTCAGCCACCAGCCGGATTTGAACTATGACAATCCTGAACTGCGCGCCGCCATGCTGGATATTCTCGCCTTCTGGCTGGATCAAGGCCTCGACGGCTTTCGCTGCGATGCGGTTCCCTATTTATTCGAGCGCGAGGGAACCATTTGCGAAAACCTTCCAGAGACGCATACCTACTTGAGGGAGGTCCGCAAGCGGATCGACCAGCAGTATGAAGGGCGGATCCTCTTGGCGGAAGCGAACCAATGGCCCGCGGACGTCAGGCCGTATTTTGGAAATGGCGACGAGTTCCATATGGCTTTTCATTTCCCCTTGATGCCGCGGTTATTCATGGGCCTTCGCAGCGAAGATTGGCGGCCGATTCTCGATATGTTCACGCACACGCCGCCGATTCCTGACAGTTGCCAATGGTGTTTGTTCCTCCGCAACCACGACGAGCTGACGCTCGAAATGTGCTCAGGCGAAGAGCGCGATTACATGTACTACGCCTACGGACGGGATCCCCAAATGCGCCGGAACATCGGCATCGCCCGCCGTCTCGCGACGCTGCTGGACAACGACCGACGCAAGATCGAACTCTTGAACAGCCTCGTCTTCACGTTGCCCGGAAGTCCCATCGTCTATTATGGAGACGAGATCGGGATGGGTGACAATATCCATTTGGGAGACCGCAATGGCGTACGGACACCGATGCAATGGACCGCGGACCGCAACGGGGGGTTTTCCAAAGCCGACGCCGCTTCGCTCTATCTCCCCGTGATCTCGGATTCGGTCTTCGGCTATCAGTCGGTGTCCGTGGAGGCGCAACAGCAGACGCCCCATTCCTTGCTACACTGGATGCGGCGACTGATCGCCATTCGCAAGCAGTATCAGGCGTTCGGCCGCGGTACGATAGAATTTCTGCGGCCGAGAAATGAAAAGGTGCTTGCCTATTTCCGTCGGTACGGCGAGACGACCCTGCTGCTGGTCCACAACCTCGCAGGATCGGCTCAGGCCGTGGAGCTGGATCTCGCGTCGTTCTCCGGGGTCACGCCGGTCGAACTGTTCGGCGACTCGAGATTTCCGCCCGTGGGTCCGCGACCGTACATGCTGAGCCTCGCGCCGTACGGCTACTATTGGTTCAAGCTCGAACGTCAAAGCGGCGAAGGAAGCTACGGCATCGAACAAACGCTCATTTAATCGGTAAGTGGAGATTCATGGCACAGGGACTTGACGAGTATCGGGACGTCGCTCCGAAGGGCACGGTCGATTTTCTGTACCGCCTGAGCGAGTCGGTCAGCGGTCGGCATTTCGTGCATATCAGCGCCGTCCGGTATGGCGGAGGATCGGCCGAACTGCTGAGGCGTATGATTCCCATCCTCAACGATCTTGGGGTGATGGCCCGTTGGGAAGTCCTCGCGGCCGATCAGGAGTTCCTGGCCGTGAATCGGCGACTCGTCAACGCCCTGCAAGGCGAGGAGCAGGAGCTGTCTCTCTCCATGCAGCAGGCCTATCTGGATACGAACCGGCGCAATGCGGAAAGCCTCAGCCTGGACGGCGACCTCGTCATGGTCCATGACCCCCAACCCGCGGCGCTCGTGGAACACCGAAAAGACGGCAAGTGGATCTGGCGCTGCCATCTGGATTTATCCGAGCCGCAGCGGCGCTGCTGGAGCTTCATTCGCCGATTCGTAGTCCGTTATGACGCGGCGATTTTTTCGCTGAACGGATTTGCCCAGCGACTGCCGCTCCCAAAATTTCTTATCTATCCCTCGATCGATCCGTTGAGTCTGAAGAACCGGGAAATGCCCCGGGCCGAGGTCAGCCAGGTCATGGAACGTCTCGGGATTCCGCGCAACAAGCCGATTCTGCTGCAAATCGCCCCCTTCGAGCGGATCAAGGATCAAGTCGGCACGCTCAAGGCATATCGTCTGGTCAAGCAGCACCACAACTGCCGGCTCGTGTTGGCCGGCGGCGGGGTCGCGCACAACCCCGAGGGGGAGTCGATGTTTGCGCAAATCAAGGAGGCCTCGGCCAAGGACCCCGACGTGCACGTACTCCAGCTGCCGCCCGAGGCTGATCTCGAGATCAATGCGCTGCAGCGGGCCGCGACGATTGTCGTGCACAAGCCGCTCAAGGAAGGGTTCGGCATCATCGTGTCGGAAGCCATGTGGAAGGGCAAGCCTGTCGTCGGCAGCGACGCCGGCGGAATCTGCGCTCAGATCATCGACGGCGTGACCGGATTTCTCGTGCGGTCCGAAGAAGGCCTGGCGTTCCGCGTCCGTCATCTGTTGAACAATCCGGCCTTGATCCAACGGATGGGGGGCGCCGGTCGCGAGCATGTTCGGCGGAATTTCATGATCACACGGCATCTGACGGATTACCTCACCCTTCTGAATCTGTATACGGGGACGACGGGATGATGGCGGCGCAAGACCGTGCGGACGCCCCCTGGCAGCAAATTCGAGCGCAGCTGCCGCAGTTCGAGCGGGCCGATATCCTTGTCGGGTTTCCGAGCTTCAACAATGCCGAGACCGTGAAGCCGGTCGTCGAGGCAGTCATGGCGGGGCTGCGCCAGACATTTCCAGCCGCCAGCGTACTGCTGGTCAACCAGGATGCCGGGTCGAATGACGGAACACCGGAATTGATGAAAGGCACCGTCGACGATCGTTTTCCCATCGCGCTCCTGCATCCAGCGGCGGGCGGAGCATCCCGCATGGACTCCCGCCTGTCGGGCGCCTGGCCGACGGCTCACGAAGACGCCTTCCATAATTTCTTATCGGCGTCCACGGAGGCCGGGGCCGCCGCCTGTGTGGTCATTGATCCGGCTGTGCGATCCGTGACGCCGGATTGGATTGCCTGGCTACTGACTCCGCTCATGGAGTCACGAGCTGAATATGTGGCGCCCGTGTTTCTACGGCCGCGCTATGAGGGAAGCCTCACTAACACGCTTGTGTATCCGCTCAACCGGGCGTTGTATGGGACGGCGATGCGCTATCACGCAGGCGGTGGGTGCGGAATGTCTGCACGGCTCGCCGAAGTCTATGTGAACCAGTCGTTTTGGGACGAGCGAGCGGCACGATCCACGGTAGACATTTGTTTGACGACGGTGGCGATTGCCGAAGGCCGAAGTCTGTGCCAGGCCGGCTTGGGAGAGAAAATTCTATCATCGCCGGTGAGCGCCGATGACGTCTCTACGGTGCTCGCTCAAACGGTGGGTGCCGTCTTCTATTTCATGGAGCGCTATCAGGACGTATGGGAACATTCCTCCCAGCTGCGGCCGGTCCTCCAGACTGGAATCCCCTATCGTCCTCAGCCGGACCGCGGCCCCATCAACCTCGATCGAATGCTCCGCGGCTTCCGACAGGGGCTGCGCGATCTCCTGCCCATCTGGGAGATCATTCTTTCGCCAGAGACGCTCTCCGGCATTCTCCCGTTAGGACTGATCGAAAAAGAGGAGTTTCGGTTTCCGCCGCAGCTCTGGGCCCAGACCGTCTATGACTTCGCGTTGGCGTTCCATGAAAACGTGCTGCATCGCGAACACCTGCTCAAATCGTTAACGCCGCTGTACTTGGGGCAGATGGCGTCGCTGATACTGCGGACGCAGCATCAAAAACCCGAAGACGTGGAAGCCTGTATTGAAGAATTGTGCGACAGCTTTGCTCGAATGAAGCCCTATCTCGTCGAGCGATGGAGGTTCTCATGAAAGAAATGTGGCAGGACGCGATGCTCGAGGCCTTTCATGAAACGAGCCGGCGATTGGGATTGTTCCTGCCGAAGCTGCTCGCCCTGCTCACGTTTCTGGTGCTGGGCGTGCTCGCCGGATGGTTGGTGAAGATGCTGTTGATGCGCCTGCTGTCCGCGCTCAGGTTCGACGCATTCTGCGAGCGGATGCGGCTGATGCCGGCCCTGGCGAGAGCGGGCGTCGTGGAACCGGCCTCTTCGCTCATCGGTCGGTTGTCGTTCTGGACGGTGTTCCTCGTATTTACGCTGATGGGTATCGACGCCTTGAGCTTGCCGGCGACGGCGAATCTGATGAGCATCTTGCTGGAGTTTCTGCCCAACGTCCTCACTTCGGCGTTTTTGTTGCTGTGCGGAGTGCTCCTCGGCAATTTCCTGGCGGAGGCCGCGCTGATCGCCGCGGTGAACGCCCAAGTCCAAGAGGCCCGCCTCATTGCGCAGTTCGTGCGGTGGGGTCTGTATCTCTTCACGGGCGCGATGGTGCTGACACAACTCGGCATCGCGAAGGAAATCGTGGTTGCGGCCTTTTGCATCATCTTTGGAGGGATCGTGCTGGCCTTGGCGATTGCCGTGGGTCTGGGCGCTCGGAATATTGCGCGCGACAAACTCGAAGGGCGTCTGCGGCGCAAGGAAACCGAGGAAGATGAGCTGACGCATATTTAGGCCGCCCACGACCAAGTCACATCAGCAAGCAGCGACGAGATCCGCTTGAAACATGTCCAAGGAGCGTTGCATGGAGGACACAATCGGCCGCCGGCGCGTCGTCGTCGACCGCGTCATGCCTGAGCTAGACGGCGGACGTTTTGCGGTCAAACGCGCCTGCGGTGAATCGGTCATTGTGGAAGCCGACGTATTTGCCGATGGGCATGACGCGCTGACCGTGCGGCTATGCTATCGCCATGAGTCAGCGACGGCATGGAACGAGTCGCCCATGGAATTTCTAGGCAATGACCGGTGGCGCGCCTCGTTCGGCACGTCGCAGCTTGGCCGTTATCGGTATACGGTGATCGGCTGGATCGATCACTTTGCGACGTGGCGAAGAAATCTCGCGAAGAAAGTCGAGGCGGCGCAATCCGTTTCGATGGAACTCCTGATGGGCGCCGACCTGATTCGAAAAGCCGTGGCCCTGGCCGGAGGTGAGGATGCCGCTCGCCTGAAGCAGTGGGCTTCCGCTCTCGGCATGACGACGGCCGGCGATGCCGAACGTGTCACCTTGGCGCTCAGTGACGATCTCCGGCTCCTCATGGAGCGGTACTCCGATCGGTCGAGCCTGACGAGCTACACGCGAGATTTGGAGGTCATCGTCGATCGAGTGAAGGCGCGTTTCAGCGCGTGGTATGAGCTCTTTCCACGTTCCTGCAGCTCCGTGCCCGGCCGGCATGGAACATTTAAGGACTGCGAATCGCGCTTGGACTACGTGGCGTCGATGGGGTTTGATGTCCTGTACCTGCCTCCCATCCATCCGATCGGAACGACGCACCGCAAGGGACGCAACAATGCGACGACAGCGGACGCAAACGATCCGGGGAGTCCGTGGGCCATCGGCTCACAGGACGGCGGGCATAAGGCCGTGCACCCTCAGCTCGGCACGCTTGAGGATTTCAAGCGCCTGGTCACATCCGCAAAGGAACATGGAGTCGAGATCGCTCTTGATATCGCCTTCCAATGCTCGCCCGATCATCCCTATGTGAAGGAACACCGGGAATGGTTCCGCATCCGACCCGACGGCACGGTGCAGTACGCGGAGAATCCTCCCAAGAAATATGAAGACATTTATCCGCTGGACTTTGAAACGCAGGACTGGCAGGCGCTCTGGCACGAGCTGGAAAGCGTATTCCGGTTTTGGATTGACCAAGGAGTCACGATTTTCAGGGTAGATAACCCGCATACGAAGTCGCTGGCGTTCTGGGAGTGGGTGCTCAACCGAATTCAGCGCGACCATCCCGACACGATATTTTTATCCGAAGCGTTTACGCGGCCGAAAGTCATGTATCAGCTAGCAAAATTGGGGTTCAGCCAATCCTATAACTACTTTCCCTGGCGGAATACGAAATCCGAACTGGCGGCGTACTTCACGGAACTGACGCAGACGCCCGTTCGGGAATACTTACGGCCGAATCTGTGGCCGAACACGCCCGACATTTTGACAGAGCAATTACAGCATGGCGGCAGGCCCATGTTCATGTCGCGCCTGGTCTTGGCCGCCACGCTGGGAGCCAGCTATGGCATCTATGGGCCGGCATTTGAACTATGCGAAAGCCGCCCCCGGGAGGCCGGGAGCGAAGAATACCTTGATTCCGAAAAATATGAGATCAAGCATTGGCCCATCGACCGGCCTGACAGTCTGCGGGAATTCATCGCGCGCGTGAATGAGATCAGACGCGAGAATCCCGCCTTACAGCACGACTGGAGCCTCAAATTTCATCCAATCGACAATGAGTGGCTGCTGGCCTACAGCAAGCACACGCCGGACGGGGCCAACACGATTGTGACTATTGTGAACCTCAGTCCTCATCACATTCACAGCGGCTGGGTGCAACTTGACCTCGAGAGCCTCGGGCTGGACGGAAGCCGGCCGTTTCAAGCTCATGAGTTGCTGACCGATGCCCACTACCTGTGGCAAGGCGAGCGCAATTACGTCCAGGTTGACCCGCATTCCGTGCCGGCGCAGATCTTCCGTCTTCGGCACCGTATGCGGACAGAACGCGACTTTGATTACTTCTTATGAGATGGAAATGGCGGTAAACATTCTGAACGGTGCGGCCAGAACACGTTTTGAAGCACAGTTGCCCAGTATCTTGCGGGCACAGCGCTGGTTCGGCGGCAAAGCCCGCCACATCACCAGTGCGCAGATCATCGACCGGATGGTGATTCCATTGGACGAGATGCAGACGGTGCTGTTGCTGATCGATGTGGGCTACCGGGACACCGGCCGTGAGACCTACGTCTTGGCCATCGCAGCGGCCGTCGGGCAGGCTGCTCGGAGGATTGTCGAGGACATGCCGAGGGCCGTCCTCGCTGCATTGCCTGCCGCTGACGCCCATGGTCATGAGGAAGGGATTCTGTATGACGCAATGTGGCATCCTGACGTCGTGCACAGGCTTCTTCGTTTCATCGGAGACGGTTCGCAACTCTCCGGCGAAAGGGGGATTTTGCGGGCGTCGCCGACGACGGCGTATGCCTCCATCGCTGGGGCAAGTCAGCAGTTCCCGCCTCGGGTCCTTCAGACGCAGCAAAGCAATACGTCGGTCGCATTCGGCGAACAGGCTTTGTTGAAACTGTATCGACGCGTTCAAGCGGGCATCAATCCGGACTGGGAAATCGGGCGCTATTTGACGTCCCATGCCTTTGCGCACAGTCCGGCGGTTGGGGGCGCGATCGAATATGTGAGCTCCGGTGAGACGACCACTGTGGCATTGCTTCAAGCGTTCGTGCCAAATCAGGGCGATGCGTGGGAAGCGATGCTCAAAGCGTCGGAGGGTTATCTTGCTCGCGTCCCGCAGGCAGCTCATGTCGATAGCGACGCAGGAAGCAAGTGCTCGCTCTGGGAGCTGGCAAAAACCGAGCTCTCTGAGGCAGGCCGGCATCTTATCGGCCCGGCGTTGGACAGCGCGGCCTGCTTGGGACGCCGCACGGCCGCCCTCCATTTGACGCTTGGACAAGAGTGCAGCGATCCCGCTTTCACCTCCGAGGCGGTCACGCCTGCGTATCTGGAGGCGCGCCACGCCTCCATGCGACAGTTATGGAAGCAGGTCGTGTGGTTGCTTCAGCAACGATCGGTGACGGGGATTTGCGAGCAGGCGGCCGCAGACCCGCTCGCCCAGGAATCGAGCGTGCTTGCCGTGTTTCAGAGTCTGCTCGAGGTCAATCAGGGGGGTCGGAGGATCCGCTGCCATGGCGATTTCCATTTGGGACAGGTCTTGTGGACCGGCGACGACTACGTCGTGACTGATTTTGAAGGGGAGCCGGCTCGACCGATCCATGAACGGCGGCTGAAGCACTCACCGTTATATGACGTCGCAGGCATGTTGCGGTCGTTTGAATATGCTGCCTCCAGCGCCCTGGCTCATCAACCGAAAGATCGCCGTCAGGCACTCGGACCCTGGATGAGCTATTGGTCTCGCTGGGTGCGGGCGCAGTTTCTTTCCGCCTATCTGGCCGCGGTGCGGCACGCGCCATTCTGGCCGGGATCGTCGCGAGACGCCGCACGGCTGCTGACGGTGTACGAACTGGAAAAGGCCGTCTATGAATTGGGATACGAATTGAATAATCGTCCGGAATGGGCGGCCATCCCGCTCAAAGGCATCAGGGAAATCGTCCACATGAGCGGAGTCCGCGCCGCCGCATGATTGGCCTAAGCGAGGTGATGCGATGCACCAGAATCGGCCCGGGGTCGAGCTGATGGAACAGGTCACTGTGCTGACGCCGCACGACCTGTATTTGTTCAACGAGGGGACGCACTTCCGCCTGTTCGAGAAGCTCGGCGCGCGAATCGTCCGTTCGCAAGGTGTCGAAGGGACGTATTTCGCCGTCTGGGCGCCCAACGCCGAGCTGGTGTCCGTCATGGGCTCCTTCAACGATTGGTCGAAGGACAGCCATCAGCTTCGGCCGCGCGAATCGTCCGGAATCTGGGAGGGGTTCGTCCCCGGGGTCGGGAAAGGCGCGTTGTACAAATTCCATATTCGCTCGCATGTGCAGGGGTATCAAGTGGACAAGACCGACCCCTTTGCCCTGTTCAATGAAATTCCCCCAAAAACCGCCTCGATCGTCTGGGATACCGCCTATGACTGGCATGATGGCGAATGGATGCATGGCCGCCATCGCCACAACGCGCTGAACGCGCCCATTTCCATTTATGAGATGCATGTCGGGTCATGGCGGCGTATTGGCGGGGAAGGGAATCGTTCGCTAAGTTACCGGGAGCTCGCGCTCGAGTTGCCGCAATATCTGCAGCAGACGGGTTTCACCCACGTCGAGTTCCTGCCGGTCATGGATCATCCGTTTTTTGGGTCGTGGGGATACCAGACGACGGGGTATTTCGCGCCCTCAGGTAACTACGGAACGCCGCAGGACTTCATGATGCTCATCGATCATTTGCACCAGCACGGCATCGGCGTGATCCTCGATTGGGTGCCTTCGCACTTTCCCACGGATGCGCATGGCCTCGCGTTTTTCGACGGGACGCACTTGTTCGAACATGCGGATCCCCAGCAAGGGTTCCATCCCGAATGGAATACCTTCATCTTCAATTACGGCCGGAACGAAGTACGGAGTTTTTTGATCAGCAGCGCCCTGTTTTGGTTGGAGAAATATCACATCGACGGCATTCGGGTGGATGCCGTGGCCTCGATGCTGTATCTCGATTATTCGCGCAAGGAGGGGCAGTGGATTCCCAACCGGTACGGCGGCCGCGAAAATCTCGAGGCGATCCAGTTTCTACGCCGCTTCAATGAGGAGGTGTATAAACAGTTTCCCGATGTGCAAACGATCGCCGAGGAATCGACCGCCTGGCCGATGGTCTCCAAGCCCACATACCTGGGCGGCCTCGGCTTCGGTTTGAAATGGGACATGGGCTGGATGCACGACACGCTCAGCTATATGAGCCAGGATCCGTTATTTCGAAGATATCATCACAACAAACTGACGTTTCGGATGCTCTATGCCTTCCATGAAAATTTCGTGCTCCCGCTCTCCCATGATGAAGTGGTGTACGGCAAAGGTTCTTTGCTCGCCAAGATGCCCGGCGACGTCTGGCAAAAGTTCGCCAACCTCCGTCTGCTGTACGGCTACATGTATGCACAAGCCGCGAAGAAATTGCTCTTCATGGGCGGGGAAATCGGCCAGTGGAGCGAGTGGGTACATGACCGGAGTCTGGATTGGGATGTGCTCCAGGATCCGCTCCATACGAGTTTGCAGCGCTGGGTATCGGATCTGAACCGGCTGTATCGCTCTGAGCCGGCGCTCTACGAGCATGACATCGATCCGGCGGGTTTCGAATGGGTGGATTGTAACGATGCAGAATCGAGCGTGATCAGCCTTCTTCGTAAGGGTGCCACAACCAGCGATCAAGTCCTTGTCGTGTGCAATTTCACCCCGGTGCCCCGATCGAACTACCGGATCGGAGCCCCGCACGGCGGTTATTGGAAAGAAGTCTTAAACAGCGATGCGATGCTCTATGGGGGCGGAGGCTGGGGAAATTTAGGCGGTGCCGAGGCGGCGCCGGTTCCATTGCATGGGCGGAACCATTCGCTCACGCTCACGCTGCCCGCGCTCTCTGCAGTGTTCTTCAAACATACCGGATCCTAGACATCGAGCTGGATGAGCCGTCCTTCGTCCGGTCCGAGGCGCATCTGTTTACCCATCGGCCCTGACTGAGATGCGTAACAAGACGTCGACAGAAGGAGCCGTGTCTGTCCCACGCGTTCTGGTAAGTTGACGTCCAGCTGCCGGCCGGAGAAATTCACGATGATCAGCATGCGTTCGGTTCTTCCGTCAGCCGAGCGAGCGCTCCGCTCGTACACCAGGCAATCGGCAGCGTTCGTCTCAAGCAACGAGACATCTCCGCAGCTTAACGCCGCCGAGGCCCGGCGGAGTGCAATCAGCTGTTTGTATAAGTGCAAAAGCGAATCGGGCTCTGCGATTTCTCGTTCCACGTTGACCCTGGTGTACTCCGGAGTCAGGGGTAGCCAAGGCCGTCCCGTGCTGAAGCCGGCCTGGGCAGATCCATCCCATTGCATGGGCGTGCGAGCGGGGTCGCGGCCAGGTCGAAAGGGCCAAAAGCGTTTCGTGTAAGGATCGCGCAATTCGCCATAGCGCAGCCTGGCATTTCGCATGCCGAGCTCTTCACCGTAGTAGAGAAACGGCGTGCCCGGGAGAGTAAAGAGCAGAAGCGCAGCCGCTCGTGCCCTTGCCAGGGCATCCCCATCCTTGCCGTAGCGGTCGATGTGGCGAGGTTGATCATGATTGCTGAACACGATCGTTGGCCATCCGCCTTTGGGAATGGCCGGTACATACTCGCTGAGGAAACGTCTGAAGCGATCGGCGCGCCAGGGGGATTTCAGCAAGCGGAAGTCAAAGACCAGGTGCAGTTCGTCCCCGCCGTGGCCGTAAAAGGCGGCCGGGCCGCCGGGAGTATCGGCGGCCGCTTCGCCGATCAACACGGCGTCAGGGTAGGCGGAAACGAGCTGCCGTAGTTCCTGCATGATTTCGTGGGCGGCCGCTTGATCGCGGTCATACCGGTGGTCTTGCCTTGTATACCCTCGTAATCCAAAGCGCAGCGGGTTGTTCGGCCAACGCAGGTCTTTCCCAAGCCAGTTGATCGCGTCCAGCCGAAAGCCGTCGACGCCACGATCCAGCCAAAAGCGCGCGACTTTCCACATGGCCGCCCGAACCGGCTCGTGTTGCCAGTTGAGATCGGGCTGCTCTTTTAAGAACGAATGGAGATAGTACTGGCGGCGCGACGGATCCCACGTCCAAGAGGAGCCGCCGAACCGGGCGTTCCAATTGCTGGGACGTCGGAAGAGCGCTTTTCCGTCCGCCCAACAGTACCAGTCCGCTTTCGCCGACCGGCGTGAAGCCCTGGATTCCAGAAACCAGGGATGCTGATCGGAGGTGTGGTTGAGGACCAGATCCATGATGATGCGGAGGCCGCGCCGGTGGGCTTCCCGAAGCAGCGAATCGAAATCGGTCAACGTGCCGAAGCGGGAATCGACGTCGCAATAGTCGCTCACGTCGTAGCCGAAGTCTTTCATGGGAGAGGGATAGATCGGCGAGAGCCAAATGGCGTCTACGCCCAGTGCGGCCGGCGTTCCGGCGAGATAATCGAGGCGCGATTCGATGCCACGGAGATCTCCGATTCCATCTCCATTGGAGTCTTGAAAACTCCAGGGATAAATCTGATAAAAAACCGCGGATCGCCACCAAGGCACGCCGGCAACAGGAGAGATGTCGACCATGTGAACGAAACCCTACTGGAGGCGTGGGATGAATTCAAGTCAGCCGAGGGTGTCTGCGAGGCGCGGGCCTTGAATCGCGCGTATGCTTGCGCATGTCAGGTGGCAGGAGTCGCACGTCGTGGCTGGGATAGCCTTCTGTCGAGCAGGCGAGTTCGGCGCGTGATCAGCGAGAGCAGAGTGAAAAGGCGATGGATTGGATCAAGCCGCCCGTTTCAACGGAGGTGGCTCGCGGAAGTCAGTGGTGCGCCAGAGCGCATCCACATCCGCGATCTTCTTGCAGACGAGCTTCAATTCGTCGCTGGTGGTGGTCGACCTCTTGGCCGACGATTGATCCAGATCTTTAGCTGGCTTCATGGCTGGGCCCTTTCTTGGCGCGCGGTTCTTTCGCCCGTACAGAGCGAGGGAGATTATCTGCCATGCCCTGTGGATCACGGTCGACCCTGTTTCGTCTCGTTCTGGGCTCGCAGGTGAATGGGCCTCATTCCATCAGAAGTCGGCCGAACTTGGCACTGGTACGTTCACTAGTCTCACTGCCGCGCGAATTTGCTGGATGAGCCGCCGGGTGGATGAGTAAGAGGAGCACTAAAGGTGTGTATCGGGCAATCGTTGTGAAAGCCGGAATCCGCCGGATGTTGATTTGGCGGTCACTGAAGAACAGTTCGTACCACACATAAGCTCAAAAATTAACGCTCAGAATCTCGATCTTCGAACGGAACTGAGTTTGTAACCTGTATACGTAGAATTGCGTTAAGTACCTTTACATCCCTGTGCCTTTATAAACGTTGGACAACACACGTTTGTAAAATGTTTTGCCGTCGGGCATTGTAAAGCAAGCTTACATCAGACTAATCCTGACACTGTAAAACCACTTATAACGCAAGTACTTAGATCCGATCGTAGACGGCAAACAAACTGCATAGCTCTCTGTCATCTGGCTTTTACTGAAGGATGAAGGGGGTGAAAAAAAATGAAAAGTAAAATGCTTGTCGCGATGGCTATTGTGGCCCTGGCGCTCAGCTCGGTCGGCGCGCCGGCCTTGGCAAATTCCTTAACGTTTCAAGGTGTCACCTTCACCGAGAACATCATCAACGGTGGCAGTACCCTCGAACTAAAAATATCGAGCACCACCGGTGTAAGCCCTGATTGGACTGGTGTAAACGGCTTGGCGGCTTTCCAAGTCTCGAGCGTCGGAACGGGATTGACCGGTCTGGCGGTGACGAACTGGACGACCATCGACAATCAACTCTCCGATGGTGGGTGCGTCAACGGTAATGTGCCGAACGGTGCCTGCTTCGTCCGCACCGCTGGCCCTTTGTCATTTAATTCGGCTGGGGCGTTTAGCTTCACTTTTGACATTACAAAAAGTGGTGGCACGTTCGATTTGACCAATAACAGTCTGAAAGTGTTGTTCACCACGAATGGCACGACCTCGATTGTCGATGGCGTCGCCACCATCACCGGTAAGACTGGCAGTCTGTTATCGATGAACATTCCGGGAAGCGTTCCAGAACCGACCTCCTTGATCCTGCTCGGCGCCGGCTTAGTGGGCATCGGGATTTGGAGACGGTCAGCCATCAAGGCGTAGTAGTCGTAGAAACAGCGTCAGGAACAGCAAAGGGCCAGTCCTGTCAAAGGGCTGGCCCTTTTGTCTTTTGGACTCAATCTACGCTCGGATGGCCATTGGGAGACCAGGGTTCCTCCTAGGCGTTCACGACCCTATATACTATTGCGTCCCACGAGACTATTCTCCGCTCACTGCGATGACGCAAATCATCCAGGAGAGGATGGAATGACAGGGATGACAGTAAGCGGCTCCTCTTCTGTGCGCCGTGAGCGGCAACTCGTTCTCGTTGTGCTCACCAGCGCTCTCTTACTCCTGCTAGTCCTCGCTGTCTTCGCTCTCCGGGCTCTGGATAACCAGGAATCGAAAGATCGCCTTTTTGAGGAGAGCTTTGCACTCACCAATGCCTTCGAAATGCTGCTCTCGAATGTCAAGGATGCCGAAACCGGACAGCGTGGATTTCTCATCACGCGCGAGGCTGAATATCTCGAGCCTTATTCCAAGGCACTCGGGACCCTTCCCGCGCAAATCATGGACCTTGACGGCCTCATGAGCAAGCATCCTGAATACCAAGCCCAATGGGATGAAGCAAAGTCCCTCATCCGGAGGAAGTTGGGAACTCTGAACGGCAATGTGTCCAAAAAACAGTCGATCGGGGCCGTGGATGTTGACAAACTCCGCGAAGGCAAAGCCGTCATGGACGGCATTCGACGAGTTATCGGCGCCCTCATTGAGCAGGAGAACGCGGTACTCCATTCTCGCAGGGAACTTCGAGACGCCGGTGTCGCATCTACCTTTAAATGGATGGGATTCCTCGCCGGCGTCGCCGTGCTGCTCACCGGTATGGCTGGTATGTTCATTTATCGTGACCGACGAATGATCGCCCAAAATGAAGCCCTCCTCGAGAGCGAAGATCGCCTGCGAATGGCCATGACCGCTGGTCATCTTGGGAGCTGGGATTGGAACGTCCTGACCGGTGACGTGGTCTGGGACGAGACGTGCAAAGCGATTTTTGGCATTCCCAAAGATTTGCCGATGACCTACGCCCTTTTCTTACAGCATGTCCATCCTCATGACCGTGAGCGCGTTGATGTCGCCGTGAAAGAAGCGCTAGCAAAGAAGGCCGGTTACGAGGTCGAGATGCGAGCAACGTTACCTGATGGAAGTATCCGGTGGCTCCAATCGAAGGGTGCTGTGAAATTCGATGTCGATGGCAAACCCGTCCGCATGTCAGGCGTTGCGCAAGACATTACCGAGCGCAAAACAATGGAGACACGGCTTCAAGAGTGGAGCCAAGAACTAGAGCGGCGTGTCACGAAACGTACAAAAGAACTTCTTGAATCTGAGCAACGGTTGGCGGTTGCCCAACAGGCAGCAGGCATCGGCATGTTCGATTGGAACCTGCGGACAGGGGTTGATGTCTGGACCGCAGAGTTGGAAGCCTTGTATGGGTTAAAGCCCGGCGAATTTGCGTTGAGCCAACTGGCGTGGGAAAGCCTCATTCACCCTGACGATCGTGTGCATGCACTCTTCCTCGTCGAAGAATCCCGGCGGACAGGCGCGGCCGCTCAAGGCGAATGGCGTGTCATCTGGCCCGATGGCAGCCTGCATTGGATTGCTGGCCGGTGGCGAGTGCTTAAAGATGAATCCGGAGATCCGATGCGGATGACGGGCATTAACATTGATATTACGGAACGGAAGCTCAATGAGGTGGCGTTGGAGGAAAGTGCCCACCAACTGCGCAGGCTTGCCACCGAATTGAATTTGGCCGAACAGCGTGAACGGAAACGTCTTGCCACAGACTTGCATGACCATCTGCAACAGTTGCTGGTCACATGTAAGCTGAAGCTCAAACTCGCCCATGGCAAGCGTCTGGGACAGGAAGACGACGAATCGGTCAGGCACACCGCTGAAACGGATGAACTTCTTGCTGAGGCGCTGAACTATACCCGAACGCTCGTCGCGGAGCTCAGTCCACCGGTCTTGTCCGAGCAGGGACTCGGACGGGCGCTGATCTGGCTGGGTGAGTATATGAAGCGCTACGGCTTGGTCGTGGCCGTCTCTGTGCCTGAGCGACGAGTCAGCGGCCTGCCCGAGGATCAGGCGGTCTTGGTCTTTCAGTCTATCCGAGAATTGCTCTTCAACGCATCGAAGCATGCCGGGACACACGAAGCGTGGGTTACCCTTGAACACAAAGAGGGCGCCCTTCGCATTGAAGTGAGGGATAATGGCGTTGGATTTGTCCCATCATCTCTGAGCGCACCCAACGAAACGTCATCCAAGTTTGGACTTTTTAGTATCCGAGAACGGATGAGCGCGTTAGGCGGCTCCCTGCATATCACGTCCTCGCCCGAAGTCGGCACGAGAGCCGTCCTCCTGTTGCCGCTCAGTAAACCCACGCAGGCACCACCTTCGCTGTCGGCCACGAGAGCCATCCACGCAATAAAGGAGTATCGCCCGAAGGAAGGAGATCGCATGGTCAAGGTCCTTCTCGTCGATGACCATGCCATGGTCCGGCAGGGACTGCGAGCGATCTTAGAGGGCTACCCAGACTTGCATGTCATAGGAGAAGCCGTTGACGGGAGCGAGGCGCTGGAAGCGGTCAGAGTCCTACGGCCGGATGTCGTCGTCATCGATGTGAATATGCCCGTCATGGATGGGATCGAGGCCACGAAATGCATCAAACAGGAGTGTCCAGACACCGTTGTAGTCGGCTTGTCCGTGAACGCGGGACAGGATAACCGCGAAGCCATGATGAGCGCCGGTGCTGAGGACTTGCTCACTAAGGAAGCTGCTGTTGAGGAGTTGCATGCGAGCATTATGAAGGCTCTGAAACCATCGTTCCCCATAACCTCGTAGAAGGCAAGCGCTTAGGAGGCTTCTCGTCCGGGCAGTACCGTCACTTACTTCTAGAACTATCCATAAGTCGCTCCTGCCGGGCGTATGCGGCAAGGCAAATAAATGAAATGTGATTACCGTTTACCGCTCGGAGCCGTTGATCGATTCACGCATGCGCGCTGGATCGTTGGACGAAGATCCTCCAGGCGTTGCTTCGACACTACTGCCAGGCCGCCGGCCTTCAGAAACGCTTCTATGGTGTATGTGTCCTGAATCACGCACAAGCCGATGATCGCTGTTTGTTTCCGTGATTTTTTAATTATCGTCGTCGCCTGAATGCCGTTCATCCTGGGCATGTTGATATCCATGACGATTATTTCTGGCTGACACGATGCGGTTCGTATGATCGCTTCTTCGCCATCTCTTGCCTCGCCGATCACCTCAATATCGCCATAAGATAAGAGCAGTAGGCGTAAGGCGTCGCGGAT
>DATJGE010000061.1:0-4289 GCA_035495295.1 Nitrospira sp.
ACACGTGGAATCAAGTCTTCCTCGAAGTCGACCGCTTGAGCCGGACCGGTGAACTGCGTTTGTTTTCCAAGCGGGCCGGAAAGTACACCGTCACGCTTCCGGCCGCGTAACACGACACAATACTTCAGTCCATCGGCAGCATATTCTGCGGTGCTCGATTGGCATGCTCATAACGCCTGAGTGCCTGCGGTAACGACTGCGCAATCTGCTCCATACGATGATCGTAGGTGAAGTGCAGCAGTACTTCATCACGGGTGCCGTCTTGCTCTCGTTTCATCCGCTCCCAGAGTCCCAATAATTCGCGTGGGTCATAACCGGCATCCGCCATCAGTTTGAGACCCATTTCGTCCGTCTTTGATTCTTCCTCGCGCGTGAGCAGTGGCGGCGGCTGGCCCGTCGTACTGACGCAGACCGGTGACACCGGAATCTCGTCTTGGCCGAGTGCATGTATCAGTTCATGGCTCAGGATGGCGGCCAATCCAGATTCGGTTTCGGCGAGGCGGAACGTGCCCGTAGACACCACAATCCCGCCGTCCGAACGCACGAATGAACGGGACAGCGTCGGGGTGTTGTAGACGGAAATCACCCAGCACACGGCACGGGCTCGCGAACCATAGTAGTCCGACCGCCGTGCTGCTGCGATGAGGCGCGAGGCGACCCGCACGGCCGGTTCAAGGATGCGCACATCGCTCACCAACGGGGCGCTGGCCGATGGACCCGTCTCGCTTGCTGCGCTTTCCTTCGTGAGAATTCTGATCATGGTCGGCGCGTGTACGATAGGTTCTCTGGCACAGGCCTGTGCGGCGACACAGATCGCAAGCACCCATAAGCCATAATGACCGCGCCCTCGCATATGACACCCTAAGGCCGATTTCGCATCCTCCAAAACTGGGGGATCGCCTAGTGGAGGATGCGGCAGGCATACGGTGTAGTGAAATCAGGGGTCACGAAGGCTGCCCGACGGAGGGGACTCATGCGAGAGAGGCTCGTGCTGGAACAGCGGGTGTTGAACGTGACTGTGAGTCTGATGGTGATCGTTGTCGTGTGGTCCATGTTCCCCTTGACCTTTCTTGAGCGTGCCGTCGCGCTCGAACAACCCGCGGCTCAGCTCGAGGTCACAGGGACGCTCGCCAAATTGGACCTGTCGGCGGGCAAAGGCATGCTGATGACCGATCTGCAAAAGCCGATCTTTTTCCGCCTCGATCGCCCCGAGCTGTTCGAGCGATTGTCGATTGGAGATCGCGTGACGATGCAGCTCGACGAGGAAGGACGTGTGCTCAAAGTGATCGAGACGTTGCCGGCGGAAGTGCATGAGCCGCCGCCTCCCGCCAAATAGGATTGGAGCCTCTGTGCGGACGCTGACACGGGCAATCCTGTGGGCGTCGATCGTGCCGCTGCTTGCGTCCTGTACCATTCCACGCGAAATCACGAGGACCGCCCGCAGCGCCATCGAACAACTGCTTCTGGCGGAAGCTCTCAACCGAAGTCTGCTCGACGTCGCGCTACCGCTCCCCATTGATGAACCTCTCTACATGGAAGTCAGCGGCCTCCAGTTGGGCTACATGTCTCCGCTCGTGCCGCTGCCATCCGTATCATCCTCAGGGGAAGCGAGTACGATCACTTCGTCCACGAGCGGATATTTTTCACCGGCCGGTGATCTCGCCTTCGTCAAAGATGCAGTCGCCGCTCACCTGGGCGTGTTGGGCTACCGCGTTGCTAAGCGGGAAGAAGAGGCGTCCTATCTTGTGCGTGTGGTCGTGCAATCGTTCGGCACCAGCCAATCAATCTCGTTCTTCGGCATGCCGCCGGTCCAAAGCGTGATCATTCCATTTTCGTTGCCGCAATTGACGATCTATCAAAATCTCGCTCAGGACGGGTATGTCCGGTATGGCGTTCAAGTCATCGAACGAGCGTCCGGTCGCCTTTTCTATTCGACGCCCTGGCATAGCCACCGCACCTATCACGATCAGTACACCTTCTTCTTCTTCTTTACGTTCCGTGTCACCGATTTGGAAGAGGCGCCGTGATACTCCTGAATGGTATGATGGACTTAGAATGAGTCTTTTCGAATATTGAAATGCGGGTCGTCGTACTAGGGGTCTCCCTAGTAGGCAGGAGAGGCGACCCGGCCATAGTGTGCTCGCCTATTCCGTGCTTGTCGGTGTGCACCACATCCGTGTCGGTGGGTACTACACCAGGGGGCGCAATCCGTCAGCGCGACCGATTTACCCATGACATGAAGGATTTGAACGTCGTTCACTGAACGACGAGAGGGGCATTGTATGACCGCAGAGATGGCCACGATCCTCAACATCGACGATCAGGAACCCGGGAGGTATGCGCGGCGGCGCATGCTGGAGCGCGCCGGCTATCGCGTCATCGATGCGAATTGCGGGGCGGATGCCTGGCGCGTGCTTGAGAATGTGCGCCCGCAACTCGTCCTGATGGACGTGAATTTGCCGGACATCAGCGGATTCGATCTGTGCCGGCGCATCAAGAGTCGGCCGGAACTCGCCGACATGATGGTCCTGCACGTGTCGGCGTCTCGCGTCAGTGGAACGGATCGCGCGGCGGGGCTCGAGGTCGGTTCTGACGGCTACCTGATCGAGCCGATCGATGAAAAGGAATTGCACGCCGCCGTGCGATCGCTCCTGCGCTTGCGGGAACGGCAGCAGGAAAACGAAGGCCTGCTGGCTCGCCTTCGCCGCAGTGAAGAGCTGTTCCGTGGTCTGTTTGAACAAGCGGCGGTGGGGATGTGCGTCGTCGGGTCGGACGGACGTCTGTTGCGCGTCAACGATAAACTGTGCAGCATCACCGGGCGCACCGAGCATGATCTCATGAAGCAGGAACTGCGTGATCTGACCTACCCGGACGATCGTCCTGAACATGAAAGCCAGGTGGGAACGCTCCTGCTCGGCGGTATTTCCGAGGTCTCGCTTGAACAGCGTCTCATGCGGCCGGGTGGAGACACCATCTGGGTGACGGTCACGCTGTCGATTCAATGGGACGCCGGAGGCCGCATCCAATCCTTGATCGGCGTGGTCGAAGACATCGATGCGCGTAAGCGGGCAGAACTTGAGCTCAGGACGCATACCGCCCGCCAGCAGCTGCTGAGCAAAACGATGGACCAGCTGCTTCGAGTCGACGATCCGGCCGACGTGATGCAGGACATCTTTGCCTCCCTGCGGACCAGCGTCGGGCTGGATACGTTCTTGGATTATGACGTGACGCCGGACAACGGCGGAATTCGCATGTCTGCCTGGGCGGGCATTCCCGAAGAGGCGCTCGAACCCTTGATGTTCCTCAAGTTTGGACAGGCGCTCTGCGGCACGTCGGCCGTGTCGCGAAAGCCGGTGATCGTCGAGCGCTTGCAGTCCTCGACCGATCCCAAGGCGTCACGCATGCAAGCCGTCGGCTCCACGGCCTATGCCTGTTTCCCCCTGATCGTCGGCGATCGGCTTCTCGGCACGCTGGCGTTCGCCAGCAGCCACCGCCAAGCGTTCGATCCAGATGACCTGGAATTGCTGGAGGCCGTCTCCAATTATGTGGCGATGGCGAAGGAGCGCCGGCGCCTGCTACATGAGACCAGGCAACGCGCTGAGCAAGTTGCGGAACAGGAAGAACGCCTCCGGTTTGCCACGGATGGAGCGGGCATGGGTACCTGGGACGTGGATTTGCGGACCGGACGGGTCGTGTGGAACCGCCAGAATGCGCTGTTGCTTGGGTACGATGCGGAAGCGTCTCAGGCCTCGATCAAGCGCTGGTGGGCGCTCGTGCACGAAGACGATCGTCCGGCCGTCCGACAGGCGATGAAAAATGCCAGGAACAGCGGAAGCCTCTACCAGGCGGAGCACCGTATCCGTCGGGCCGATACGGGCGAACTGCGGTGGCTCGCTCCCTACGGACGTATCCATTATAGCGGCGACGGACGTCCCATGCGCTTCGTCGGCGTGACGTTCGACATCACTGAACGTAAGCAGACGGATATGCAGCGGCAAGAATGGACCAGGGAATTGGAGCGTCGTGTCAATGAACGGACGAAAGAGCTTGTCCGTACGCACGACCGCCTCCGCGGACTGGCGCAGGATTTAACACTCACAGAGCAACGAGAACGTCAGCGAATTGCCGGAGAACTGCACGACTACCTCGCGCAAATGCTGGTCGTGACGCGTCTGAAGATGAATCATGCGTCTCAGATGATCGCCCCACATCCCGCATGTACCGTGCTGCAGGAGGCGGATCAACTGATCGATCAAAGCCTCACGTACACGCGCACGGTCGTGGCCGAA
>DATJGE010000062.1:0-4567 GCA_035495295.1 Nitrospira sp.
CCAGACGAAAGGGGAAATGGCGATCGTTTGCGCGAGACACCGAAGGGAGGACCAGAGGTCCGGCCCAGAGCGCATCCACATGTTCCGGATCTATAACCGTGCTCCGTACGTTTGGATAGTGAGAACCTGGAACAAGCGCTGCAAAGCGACCGCTTTGCCAGTCACGTTCAATTTGCACGATTGTCGGCAAAGCCGGTTGTCCATGGGGATTAAGCATCCAATACCACCCCGTTCTGCCTGGTTTCACCTTCGTCCAAGTCAACCGCTGCTGTGTCATGAAAGTCCTCCTCAGTGGTTCTACATTGCCTGCCGGCGCGCATGAATAACTCAAGCGCGTCCCTCGATGTGATCGCGCTCAATCTCGAAGCCCCGTTCTGACCTCAAAGGGCTTTGCCAAAGCCTCTCGTCTTCCGCCGGCGTTCAGCATAGCGGTGGGCAAAGAGCGAAGCGACGAACATCCCGAGTGCTGAGCAGTAGATTCGCAGACTCATGGGAGTCAGATAACCGGCAGCAATTAAACGCGGGTTAAGTCTGTCTTAGAAGAAATTAATTGAGGCTCGTCCACGAGGTCTTTGCATAGCCGTGGACGAAGAGGGAAGCGCGGCCACTCGGTTTCTATTCGAGTGGCCGCCTATTCGCAAACGTCTTACCGCTCCAGCGTGCCGGTGGTCTCCCAAATCAAGATTTCTGCCCCATTGTGCTCCGCGGTCAGCGAGCGACCGCCGGCCCGCGTCAGGCGTGCTTCATCGCCGGCATTGAGCACACCTGCACCCTCAAGCCGCGCAGATCCCTTTGCCACGAACGCATGGACATAGGGCGCATCCGGTACCGTCACCGTCTTGCCGGGACCCAATCTTCCGCCCCAGAGCACGGCGCCGTTCTGTCTGATTGAGATGGCCGCCTCGTGCCCACGGCCTGATGCAATCGGCACCAACCCGCCCTCGTTGAGTTGGCCATTGATGTCCAACTGTTCATAGCCGGGCGCAATTCGTTCGGTATCCGGTGGGACCCACATCTGGATGAAATGGACGGGCTTGTCGCTCATCGGATTCATTTCAGAGTGCCAGATGCCGGTTCCAGCGCTCATGCGCTGCGCAAGCCCCGGATAGATGATTCCATGATTGCCTTCCGAATCCTTATGTTCCAGCTCGCCGTCTAACACCCAGGTGACGATCTCCATGTCCTCATGAGGATGCGTCCGAAATCCCGTGTTCGGTTTGACGACATCGTCGTTGTGCACCAGCAGTAACCCGTGATGGGTATTCGTGGGATCATAATGGTTGGCAAAACTGAAACTGTGTCTGGACTCGAGCCAACCCGCGTACGTCTGAAAGCGCTCTTCCTTCCGACGGACGCCAATGGTCTCATGTCGCTGAATGGTCATGGCAACTCCTTTCGCCGGTTGTGTACTCGCGGGTTCCGTATAAGGCGAGGGTCGGCGAAAACAAGACGGCACCCTGTGGTACCCTAGGCACCCATTGGATACTGCCTCGTACAGCGGAGCTCTATGACAAAACACCTCACATGTCCTGCAGAGGTCACCGCGGAGCTGATCGGCGGCCGATGGAAGATCGTGCTGTTATGGTATCTCTTCCAAGGGGTACAACGGTTCTCCGATCTTCAGCGGGCTGTCCCCGGCATCACCCAGAAAGTGCTGACGCAGCAGTTGAGGGACATGGAGAAGAAGGGGCTTCTGAAGCGGACCGTGTATGCGCAGGTCCCGCCAAAAGTGGAATACGAGATCACCCCGCTCGGTCTGACGCTGAAACCCGTCGTGGATGCCATGCATCAATGGGGTGCCGACCACGTTCTCCCAAAGCAGCCGCCTCGTTAATCTTCGTACGCCGCTTCGTGGTTCGACCGGCCGCGCACTTTTCCGCGGAAGACCCAATAAGACCAGCCCGAGTACATGAGGATCACCGGCAACATAAACAGGGTGCCGACCAACAAGAACGCTTGCGTGCGCGGCGAAGACGCCGCCTCCCAGAGCGTGAAGTGAAACGGCACGACCATCGGCCAAAGGCTGATCGCAAGACTCAGGTACGCCAGGAGAAAGAGTAAAAGCGCTCCAACGAACGGGCTGGCTTCGGCGCCGCTCCTGAGTGCTCGCCATTCCCAAAAGACAAGCGCCCCGGTCACCAGAGGGATGGGCCACAGAAAGAGAACATTCGGCATCGAGAACCAGCGGGTCGCAATGGACGCATCGATCGCGGGCGACCACAAGCTGACGACAATGAGCCCGAAGACGACTCCGATCAAACAGTATTGGCCCAGCCCTCTGGCCCAATTTTGTAGCGTCCCCTCAGTTTTTAAGATCAGCCATCCGGCGCCAAGCAATCCGTAGCCGCACACGAGTGCCGCGCCGACGAACGCGGAGAACGGCGTCAGAAAATCGAACGCGCCGCCGGCGAACTGCCGGCCCTCCACTTGAAATCCCTGAACGAACGCGCCGAGCACCAAGCCTTGAGCGAAGGTCGCGGCGAGTGACCCATAATGAAAGGCGTGATCCCAAAAGGCCCGGCCGGCCGGATCCTGAAAGCGGAACTCGAACGCGACGCCACGAAACGCCAACGCCAACAGCATCACGAGGATGGGAAAGTACACAGCGGGGATAATGATCGCGAAGGCGAGGGGAAAGGCGGCGAGCAATGCCACTCCGCCCAGGACGAGCCAGGTCTCGTTGCCGTCCCAGACCGGCGCGATGGATTTCATCATGACATCGCCGTCCGCAGTACTCGGCGCGAAACCGTGCAGAATGCCGACGCCGAGATCGAATCCGTCGAGCAACACGTAGAGAAATACGCCGGACAAGAGGATGACGCTCCAAATTCCGACGAAACTGATCGTGGGCTCGATCATGGCTGACCTCCAGGATACGGCGATCGCGGAAGCTCCTTGATAGGCACCGCCGGCCGGCCCGCCTGCACAGGGACGTCCGGCCCCGTCAACATTCCTCCCGGCCCATTGCGTACGAGGCGCAGGAGAATGAGAACGCCGGTGGGGTAGATGACCACATAGGCCACGGCATACAACACCAACGACACGAGCACGTGTCCGCCGGACAGCGAGGGGGTGACGGAGTCGGCGGTACGCAGTAGGCCGTACACGGTCCATGGTTGCCGGCCCACTTCCGTCGTCGTCCAACCGGCCAAGACGGCCAGAAAGCCGAGCGGGATCGCCAGTTGGCAGGCAAGCAGATACCAGTGGTTCGTAAACAGGCGGCCCAGACCCCGCAACACGGAGCCGACGACCACGAGCGCAAGGATGAGGATGCCGGCAGCCACCATAATCCGGAACGCGAAAAAGACAATCGCCACCGGTGCACGCTCATTTGCCGGAAAGTCCTTCAATCCTTTAATAGACCCATCCAGCGAATGCGTCAGAATCAGACTGCCGAGATACGGCACATCGAGCGCGTAACGATTTGTCTCGGCGTCCTGTTCAGGCAGGGCAAAAAGCGTCAGGGGAACCGGTGCGACCGTCTCCCATCTGGCTTCGATCGCCGCGATCTTCGCAGGCTGATGCTTGAGCGTATTGAGACCGTGCTGGTCGCCGGCGACCAGCTGCAGCGGAACCAGGACCGTCAGCAACGACAACGCCGTCGTCATCATCACTCGTCCCTCCTCGAGGAAGCGGCCACACCGGACGGTATAGGAGCCCACGCCCATCACGACCAATGCGGATGTGATGTAAAAGGCGAGGACAGTATGGACGAGCCGATACGGAAACGAGGGAGTAAAGATGACTTCCATCCAGTCGGTCGGATAAAAGCGCCCGTCGACGATCGTGTATCCAGCCGGGGTCTGCATCCAACTGTTCGTAGCGAGAATCCAGAAGGACGAGAATAAGGTACCGGCTGCCACCATGACTGCCGCCACGAGATGCATCCACGGCGGAACAAGTTTACGGCCGAACAAGAGGACACCGAGAAAGGAGGCTTCGAGAAAGAATGCCAGCAGGCCTTCGTAGGCCAGTAACGGGCCGATCACATTCGCGGTCGCATCGGAGAGACGACTCCAATTTGTTCCGAATTGGAACGGCATAACGACCCCGGTGACAACTCCCATGCCGAACGTGACGGCGAAGATCCGGATCCAGAAATTGGAGACGCGAAGATACACGTCGCGGCCGGTCATCGCATGCAGTCCCTCGAGCACGGCAATGTAGGAGGCCACACCGACGGTGAATGCGGGCAATAGGATATGCCACGCGATGACCCAGGCGAATTGGATGCGCGACAAGATCAGCGGATCGAGACTCCGCATGGTGTTCCTCCTCAGCCGATGGCGTGCCTCATTGACGGGTGCGATGGAGTTTCGTGCTCCATCGCTGGCGCCAGGCGCACTCTACCACTTTGCACGCCGTCAAAGCCCTTGACGTTGATCTAAAACGGGTCGTCCAGGCCAAGGAAGAAGTTCACGCCGGCATCGCCCATACCGGGTATCGAATCGACCGACAACGTTTGGTTTCGCAGCACTCGCAATCCGACGGAAAGAGGGGGGAGGACAAGTCACCGGGGCAGAAACCAGGATACACCCACATAAGGCATCACAGCGTTAAGGCCGGC
>DATJGE010000063.1:0-4669 GCA_035495295.1 Nitrospira sp.
GTGAGCATCGACGACTGTTTGTCGCTGCGTCCCGCCAAGGGGATGACGGATGGCGAAATGTTCACCACAGGGCACTATCGCTTCCGGTTCCTTGCGACGCCGCATGTCCCGCACTGTTGGGAAGCGGGCCTCCTGTTCGAAGAGACGCAGCGAACGCTGTTGTGTTCTGATTTATTCCACCAACTCGGCAATGTGGAGCCCGTGACGCAGTCGGACATCATCGGCCGGTGCCGAGAAGTGCTCGTGGAGTACCAGCAGGGACCAATGGCGAACTATCTGCCGTACTGCACGTTGACGGATGCCACCCTCAAACGCTTGGCGGCCCTCAGCCCGAAAACCCTGGCGACCATGCATGGGTCCGTCTATGTGGGAGACGGGAGCCGAGCGCTTCTCGATCTGGCGAGCGTGTTTCACGACGTGCTGGATCCGTCCGATCGCTTGACCCAAAGGTCGACGGCCTCGTCTGTAGTCCCCTGACTCGGGCCTCTTCACGTTGCCGGGAGGAGGAAATAGATGATGACGGCCATCACCGGGGCGCCTACATAGAACGCTTTCTTACCGAAGGCGTCCCATAAGCCATAGACGAGGATTCCCCAGATCAATGTGTAATAGATCGTGGCAATACCACGATAGCCGCTGTGAGGCGCGTCCTCAGCCCAGAGCAGCCCGGGCCAGGACAACAATACAGTGACAATCAGGTACATCAACGCTTTCATGAAGCCTCCTTAGATTTGATTTGCCGTTCGTCTCCTTGCCTTCCTCTTCCGGCTCGGGTTCTCGTGTCACTTGAACGTGCTTGCACCCAACCCGCGTCTATCTGCAGCCTCGCCCGCCGTTGCGGATGAGCCCTGAGGGCCAGCCTCGGCGTCAGCTCTCGTCCCTGTTCGGCCAAGCTCTCGGTCGATCTGCTTGAGGACGTCATCGGCTGGCGGCGGACCGATCGTGAACGACTTGCTGGGGTCGGATGACCCTGAGTCAGCAGACCTGAGCATTGGTGCAGGAATCGGTCGATCAGCGGAACGGAACTCGACTGGTCCGCCCATCCTGTCGGCCTGTGCGAAGACGGGAAGCGTGCCAATGATCAGCCACAATCCACCCGCCGCGGCTTGTCGGAGCATCGACCGCATACCGGTTACGATTGCGTGATTTTCGGAAAATGGCCTCTCGTCCGACCCCTAGATTTCCGTGGCTTCCTTCCCTGAATGAGAGGGTGATGCCATGGTGACCTCCGCCAGTGCTCTCGCGATTTGACAAGGGTCGTGAGGATTTGTAGGCTGACACTAGGGAGGAGGCTAGGGTATGACGCTTCTGTTCACATTATGGCTCCTGATTTCGGGCGTTGGGCATTCGGCCTGGGCAGAACCTTCACCAACCACCACTACTCCAACCACCACTGCTGGGTCTGAGATTAAGGGCGATGTACTCTATTGGGAAGGAGACGAGTTGGTGGTGCGAGAAATGTCCGGGCACGAAGTGCGTCTACGGGTGACCCAGGACACCAAGATACAAGGCGCCTCCGGCAAGCTCAAAACTGGAGACAAGATCGCCGCAAAAGTTGCTCCCGACGGACCGGCGCTTTCGATCACGTTGCAGATTCCGGACATTGGACCGCCGGTCCGCTGATCAACGGGGGTTCTGCCGGCTTCCAGACCCTCGGTTGACAGGGTGCTGGAAATGCATACGCGCAATTCATGTCGCGTCCTAAACACCTTTGCGATTTCCGATGTGAAGCGACGAGAAGACTGCGTGACACCGCGGGAGTGACTTTCCCTCCAATTGACTCCATCCCTTCGGCCGCGTAGCCTACCGCTGCGGCAGACGAAATCGAGACGTCTATGGATGGGTTGCATCAACTCGAAGTCGTCATTCTCCTCCTCGGTGTCGTGCTCGCCCTCACCACGCTCGCACAAAAACTCGTCGTTCCGTATCCGATTCTGCTGGTCATCGGGGGATTGGTCTTGGGGCTGATCCCAGGGTTGCCGGTCGTCATACTGAGGCCCGATCTCGTATTTCTGGTGTTTCTGCCGCCGATCTTGTGGGCGGCAGCGTACTTCACCTCCTGGCGGGAATTTCGCTACAACATCCGTCCGATCTCGCTGTTGGCGGTCGGACTCGTGCTGGCCACCACCGCGGCCGTGGCATTCGTGGCGCGGCTCTTGTTGCCGGGGATGGGATGGGCTGAGGCCATTGCCCTGGGCGCCATTGTCTCGCCTCCGGATGCGGTGTCCGCGACCGCGATTGCAAGGCGGCTACACATTCCTCGACGCATCGTAACGATTCTTGAAGGAGAAAGCCTCGTCAACGATGCCACAGCGCTCGTTCTCTACCGCACGGCGGTCGGCGCAGCAGTAGGCGGAAGCCTTGCATTCGGGCCGACGGTCTTTGACGTGCTATTTGCCGGTGTGGCAGGGGTCGCGATTGGTCTGGCCGTCGGGATAGCGATGCGATGGGCCCTCTGTGCCACACAGGATAGTTTTACTGAGATCGCCATTACGTTACTGGCTCCGTATGTGGCCTGGGTGCTGGGGGAACAGGCGCACGCGTCGGCGGTCCTGGCGTGTGTCGCCGGTGGCCTATACGTCCGGCAATATTTCAGCGAAGCGGTCTCGCCGGTCACTCGTATCCAAGCCCGGGCGGTCTGGGATCTCCTCATTTTTGTGTTGAACGGATTTATCTTCATCCTGATCGGCTTACAACTTGGTGCACTTCGCCAGGCCGTTCCTCCCGAGCGGTTGGGCACGCTGTTGGCGACCGGTGCGATCATCAGCCTAACGGCCATCCTGGTCCGTCTTGGCTGGGTGCCCCTTGCAGCTCTCATCCCCCGTTGGGTCAGCCGGACGATCCGAGCGCGGGATCCGCTTCCGCCCTGGCCGAACATCTTTCTCATCGGCTGGACCGGGATGCGCGGCATCGTCACACTCGCTGCGGCACTGGCGTTGCCGCTGACGACGAGCACCGGCGTGCCGCTGCCCTTTCGCGCGGAAATCATTTTGATCAGTTTTTCGGTGATCTTGGCCACGCTCGTGGTGCAAGGACTCTCGCTCGCGCCTCTGATTCGCGCCCTGCGACTCGAGGATGATAATCGAACGCTCGAAGGAGAAGAGATGCTGGCTCGTGAACATGCCGCGGCGATGGCGTTGACGCGGCTGGAAGAATTGTCGGAACAGCCGTGGTCGCCCGCCGAGCATGTGGACCGCCTTCGCGAGCATTACACCCGACGCCGCCAGCGATTCGCGAACAATGGCGCCGTGGACCCCGAATGTGCGGCCGAGACGGCGGAGGCCTTCCGGCGGTTGCGACATGAGACGCTCACCGCCGAGCGGGTGGCGTTGATCGGCATGCGCAACAACGGCACGATCAGCGACGACGTGTTGCATCGGCTCGAACATGAGCTGGACGTCGAAGCCCTTCGTGTGGGCATCGGCGAGCGCCGTGTGACACGAGAGCATGGAACATAGCGCGGTTGAACGATCCTGGGTGCCGATGCCGCTGCCGCTGTCGGCGCAGACACGGACATACTGGCTGCGGACCTAGGTTTACACATCTCGGAGGAGCACATGTTTGGACCAATCACACTGCCATTCGGGGCCAAGATGCTATTCAACACGGTCACCCTGAAACCTGGAATTACCTTCGAAGACATCGAACTGGCTGTCGGAGAACTGTGCAGTGTCGTCAAGGAGACGTACGGAGGAGACAAGGGCGGATTTCTCGCCGGGCAGGTGTTTCGATTCTCGGGGTTCGTGTCGGAAGAGGGAACGCTGTCGGCTTCCAAGACCGCGGAGAATCACTACGTGATCGTGACCTATTGGCGCTCGTTTGACGATCACGAACGGTCTCATGCGAACGAACTGTTCACGCGCAAGTTTGCCGCACTCGCCGCGATGTGCGCCGACACGAAGGAACTGGGCTACGACATGCTCTGGCAGGGCCAGGCCGAACAGCAGCGCACGTAACGGCGCAGGAGCGACGACCCGCCGAACTAGCCGGTGCTGCGCATACGGGTGGTTTCGACAAACTGTTCGGTCGCATCGTCCAGCACGCGGCCGGCTCGCCCCTGGCTGCGATGAATGTACAGGAGGTGAGGGGCGATGCCGGCAACCGGCTCCGGCGGCATGGGCATCTGGTAGGTGACCGGCCGGGCGTGGTCGGCCATCTGTAGATCCGGATTGTATACGCTGTTGAATTTCCACAACATCTTCACAAAATTGGTCTGACCCCGCAGCAAATGTCCCGCGGCAATACGAGCCGTGGATTTCAGCGCCGTCCAACCCAGATGTTTGGTATTTAAGACCTGCTGCGTTTTGACCAGTTCTGCATAGAATTCGCGCAGAGGCAAGGTCGTGGGCAGCACCGCATGTTGAATATCGTAGAGACGATAGTCGCGGTTCGTCACGCGCCGCGCCTCCGTGTGCCAGGTCTCCGTCCCCGGATACGGAGTATTGACGCTGATATTGACGATTTCCGGAATCTCCAAACACCATTGGCGAATGACTTCAAAACGTCGGCGATCCCACGAGGGGTCGGCAATCAAGTTGATGGCGACCGTAATTCCGAGAGACCTGGCGAACTCCAGCGCTTCAAAGTTCTTGCTGAGCGTAATACGTTTGCGATGGAGGGCGAGGCCCTCTTCGTCGATCGCTTCAATGCCGATGAACATGTAGGCGAG
>DATJGE010000064.1:0-2480 GCA_035495295.1 Nitrospira sp.
GCGTGAGACAACCGCAGGTTCGCTTGCGTGTCTCTGGCAAAAGTAGGAGGCTTTGCGCTTGTGTACGGGAGGGCGACACAATGATGTTCCGAAAAGCGTTGGCTGCGCTCGTTGCGTTGGTTCTTGTCGGTTACGCAGGCACTGCGTTGGCGCAGCAGAAGGTCCGGATGCAGACCGCTGTGCCATCGGCCAGCATCTATTTTGAGCTGCTCAAGCGCTACGCCGACCGCGTCGACAAGATGTCGAACGGGCGCGTGAAGATCGAGGTTCTTCCCGATGGCGCCATCGTGCCGGCATTCGAAATACTCGACGCCGTGGACAAGGGCATTGTGGAAGGGGGCTATGCCTGGACGCACTATTGGTCGGGCAAGCACCCGGCCGCGGGAATCTTTTCCAACCCGATGGCAGGCGCGGGCGCTGGTCTCGACCAACTGTCTCACGTTGCCTGGCTCTTGGAAGGCGGCGGCAACAAGCTCTACGAGCGCTTCTACGCCGAGGTCCTCAAGGTCAACGTCGTGCCCTTGATGGTGCAGCCGATGGGGCCAGACCCGCTGGGCTGGTTCAAGCGTCCCATTAAGGATGTCGCCGACTTCAAGACCATGAAGTACCGCTCTCCACCGGGAATTACGGGCGAAATCTTTAAAGAAATGGGAATTTCCGCCGTCGCGTTGCCGGGCGGCGAAATCGTGCCGGCGGCACAGCGCGGAACGATCGACGCCGCCGAGTGGATCGGCCCGGCCGATGACCGCAATCTCGGCCTGCACACGGTCTGGAAGAACTACTACCTGCAGGGCCTGCACCAGTCGACCGACATCGGCGAGGTGCTGTTCAACAAGACCTGGTGGAACAAGCAGCCGGCGGATGTGCAGGAGATTCTCAGAGGCGCGGCACTCGCCTCGATGATGGAGACGTATTCGTTCAACGTCTATCGTAACGCCCAGGCCGTGGTGGAGCTGCGCGAAAAATATAACGTGCAGATTCTCGACACTCCGAAAGAGTTCTATCCTGAATTCGTCAAGGCGACCAATGTTGTGCTCGATCGCTATGCGGCGAAGGATCCGTTCTTCAAGGAAGTGCTCGACAGCCAGCGCAACTTTGCCAAGACCGTCGTGCCGTACTGGACGAAGATCCTGGATCTCTATTCCGAGCTCGGAAACTCGGCACTCAAGAAGTAACTCACCTCCGGAAGCCCGCGCCCGCGGGTTTCCGAATTTCTTCGGATAGGCGCGGGGGCCTTTTCATGACGACGCAGGCATCGCCTGGTCTCGTGCGTGCGGTGAACTTTTTCGACGGGATCAGTCTGTGGTCGGGCCGGATCGTCGCATGGCTCATCATTCCGATGGTCATGAGCCTAGTCTGGGAGGTTGTCGCGCGCTACTTCTTCAACGCGCCGACCATCTGGGCCTATGACATGACATACATGCTCTACGGCTCGTTTTTCATGCTTGGGTCCGCCTACACCCTGCTGCGCGGAAAACATATCCGCACCGACAACCTTTATGGACAATGGTCGCCACGCCGCCAGGGACTGGTCGATGCCGTCTGTTATCTCGTTCTCTTCTTCCCGCCCTTGATTGCACTCCTTTATGTGACCTGGGACTACTTCCTGGTTTCGTTCATGCGCGGAGAAAGGGTCGTATCGAGCCCGTGGATGCCGATCATCTATCCGCTGAAATTCACGATGCCGGTGACCTGTATCCTTCTGCTGCTCCAGGGCGTCGCCGAGTTTCTGCGTTCGTTGCACGCCGCAATGACGGGTGAGTGGCTGCGGGCCCCGTCTTTGACGCCGGAGCGGATGATGGCCGATGTCTGAGGAATGGATCGGCATCATATCGCTGGCGCTGCTGTTCGGAGCCATATTCATCGGCTTTCCGATCGCATTCACTTTGATAGCGATTGCACTGGGGGTTGGTTACGTCGCGCTGGGGTCGATCGCGCTGCATCTCATGACCATCCAGTTCTTTGCGGTGATGAAGGAGACGTCGCTCGCGTCCGTCCCTTTTTTCCTGTTCATGGGATTTCTTCTGGAGCAGTCGGGACTGATGGAGCGCTTGTTCCGCGGCATCCAGCAGCTGCTCGCCAATGTGAGAGGTTCACTCTATCTCGCCGTTCTCATCACCGCGACAATATTTGCCGCTGCCACCGGCATCGTCGGCTCCTCGGTGACGCTGCTTGGCGTCATGGCGGCGCCAAGCATGACCCGGAGCGGCTACGACGTGCGCCTGTCTGCCGGAGCGATAACCGCGGGAGGCACGCTGGGTATCCTGATTCCGCCGTCGGTCATGTTGATCGTGATGGGTCCGGTGGTCGGCGTGCCGACGACCGATCTCTTTGCGGCCGCGGTCATTCCGGGCCTGGTTCTGTCAGGCCTCTACATCGTCTATTGCCTCGGTCGGAGCTATATCGACCCCAGCGTCGGCCCGCCGCTCAGGGAGGACGAGCGGATGGCCTCAACCGTTGCGGTGCTCAAGGAGCTCGCG
>DATJGE010000065.1:0-52110 GCA_035495295.1 Nitrospira sp.
GACGACGTGCGGCTGACCGATTACATCGTCAAATGTTCCTGGCCGATATTTTCTGGCGGAGACTTGATAATCCATTTATTGCAACGATCCCCGGCGGAGGCGCCCGGCCGATACCCTACGCGTCATGCGCCTGGAGGTAAACCTCGTCCTCAAGCGAGTGGGGCCAGGTGATCCTGCGGCACACAGAACGGACCGCTTACCGTTGCTTCCTTCCGGACCTGGCGGGGTTCACAGGGTTCTGTTGCACAGGGCCCAGCCCCTTTTTCGGGCTGCTGAAAATGTTCTCCGGCGTCGTTCTCGGTCGGTCGCCCCACTCGACGTACCACCCAGCCGTACGCCTCGGGGCCTGAGTCTCCCTGCGGCCTTGCCGGACAACATTTTGAGCAGCCTGATCAGAAATCGACTCGTTCGAATCTCACCGTTCTCTATTTCGTCCTCGGACGGGACGATCCCCTTCACAACCCCTGTTCGAATCCCACCCTCTCTCCCTTAGTCGTATTGCGATGCGATTCCCAATATGAACTCCATTCACAATTCTCACGGCTCTTGTATGGCGGAGAGGGTGGGATTCGAACCCACGGTCCCGTTGCCGAGACGCATGCTTTCCAAGCATGTCGATTCGTCCACTCTCGCACCTCTCCGCGTTGGTCGAAGGGCGAATTCTAACATGCACTCCCTGCACCGGCAAGGCGCGTTGACCGGTCCGTTGGGCTTTCTTATACTGCGCGAACAGATCACCATGAAGATTCTGCTCGGAATCCTCGCCCTCATCATCCTCCTCGGCATCGGTCTGCTCTCCCTTCCGTTTCTCGTCGATCTCGCCGCTTATCAAGACCAATACAAGCCTCTCATCGAGAACGCGCTGAACCGAAAAATCGAGCTCCAGGGCATTAGGCTGACAATTTGGCCGCGTATCGGCGCCCGGGTCGTTGGATTTACCGTAATGGACGATCCTTCATTCAGTGCCGGCCCTTTTGCCTCCCTTACCTCGCTCGACGTCGGCGTCAAGCTGCTGCCGCTGCTGAGCGGACAGGTCGATGTCGAGGAGCTGACATTGCGTCATCCGGTGATCACTGTCATTAAGAATAAGGATCGCATCACCAATCTGTCGACGCTCGGTCCGAGAACGGCCGCTCCATCGACGCCGGCGAAACCGGAGACTCAACAAGGGGATCCGCTGCAGGCCCTTGCATTGCTGGCGGTCGACCGTCTCACCATCGATGGGGGGACGCTCGTGTACCGGGATCTGACCAACGCATCCAATAAGGAATACGAGATCCGGGATCTCGCTCTCACACTAACGGCCGTGCATCTCGGGGAGATTCCGACGCTGCATCTGAATGCCACGGTCCTTCCCTACAACGTTCCCGTCTCGCTCGATGGGCGCTTCGGACCGTTGATGCAAACGCTCGAACTTCAGCAATACGATTTCACGCTTGCGATCGGGCGAATGGCCGTGGCCATAAAAGGCGCACTGGTCGGAGGAACGTTGGATGCCACCGTCTCGGCGCTGTCGCTCGACTCAACCGATCTGCCCATGCCGCTGCCGTTGACTAAGCCGGTCCAGGTCAAAGATCTCCGCATCGTCGCCCGTGCGCCCTATCCACTCAAGCAGGGCGTTCCGCCGATGGAATTGGCGGATGTCACGGAGCTCGGTCTGAAGATCCAGACGGGCGGCTCCGCGGTGGACGTCAAAGGCACGATGCTGGCTGGTCATGCGAAGGTTAGTGCGACGTCGGCCTTGGTCAATACGGCGGACCTTCCAATCGATACAGGACTGAAGAAGCCGGTCGAATTGAAGAATCTCGACCTGAATGCCGATCTCAAAGGACAAGACGCGCGGCTGTCCAACCTCTCGTTCGTGCTGTTCAACGGAGAGACGAAAGCCCAGGCCGGAATGTCGTTGGGCTCTTCTTCTCCGCCGTTCAACGGCCACGTCCTGATTCGAGACCTTCAACTGAAGCCGGCCCTCGAGGCGCTGGCTCCCGACAGCAAGCTCTCGATGAGCGGCACGGCGGCAGCCGACATCGCGGTCGCCGGCCGCGGGTTTTCTCGGGCGGATTTGACGAGGGCGTTGGAGGGGCCAGGACATCTCGAGATCAAAGACGGCAAGATCGACGGAGTCAACCTGACCGGCGAAGCGCTTGCGCTATTGAAGGTCGCGGGCGTCTCTCTCGATCAGGTGAACGCCACGGCGTTTTCGACCCTCGAAACCGATTTCATGATCAGGCAGGGAGTGCTCACGCTGCAAAAACTGCTGGCGGATAGCCACGATTTTCAGGCCACAGGCAGCGGCACGATCGGCTTCGATCAGGCGTTGAACGTCGCCGTCAATCTCAACCTCTCTCAGGCTTTGAGTCAAAAGATTGCGGGATCATCCCCGGTCGCAAAGGTCGCACTGAAAGATGGTCGTCTTCGATTGCCACTCACGATGACGGGCACCGTGCAAAATCCTTCCTATGGATTGGACACGAAAGCATTCACGGGAAAGCTTCAGGAACAGGCACAGGAAAAGGCCAAGGCAGCCGTCGAAGGGCTGCTGCAAGGCACGACCAAGCCCTCCGACCTCAAGAAGGAAGGCGAAAATCTGTTGAAAGGATTGCTCGGTCGCTGAGATACCCGCCATCGATCGCCCACCAGAGCAGCGCGCATTTTGTGACAGCCCTGTAGGTTCGAGGCTGCACCGTCTCTGCGCGACCTTCTTTATTGCCAAGCCGGCGACATTCGGTTATACAACTAAGCTATTTTTTGCGGGCGGTTCGTCTCATTGAAACTCGAGAGAGGGGAAGAGCATGCGGACGTCGTGCCGGTGCGTTCTGCTGGTGTTGGCGCTTCTCGTCGCCTTCGCCGCCACGACAGCAGCGGAAGAAGCTGCGCCGCCGCCTGCCGGTGCGGCGCCCGTCGACACGGTCACCTTGAAGGACGGCAGCGTCATCTACGGCGAAGTGCTCGAAATGGACGGCGGCATTCTCCTTCTCAAAAATGCGGCCAATCCCGATAATCTGATCAAGCTGAAATGGGACAGCGTGGCCAAGCTCACGATTACCCATCCGATTCCCTTTCATTTGAAAGAGGGCTCCATCCTCAATGGCACCACAAGCGAGGGACCGGACGGTGTGCTGGTCATTCATGCGGAGCCCCTGAAGGGCACATTGGAAGTGCCGATGAGCGACGTCAAGTCCGTCAATCCCTTGATTCAACCGTCGGTCATCTATGTGGGAAACCTCACCGGCGGGTATTCGCAAACGACCGGAAACAGCCATCTGCGCAATGCCAGTTTGATCGGCGAGTTGGTCGCGCGGAGCGACCTGTTGCGCCTCACCATGAACGGCCGGTACGTGTACGGCGATAACGCGGGCGCGCTCATCGCAAGGAACGCCCGCGGCACGATCAAACTCGACTTTTTCATCACGAAAAAGTTTTTCTGGTTCACCTCGGCCTACTTTGAAAGCGATCGCTTCCAGGACCTGAGTTTGAGAACGGCGCTCGCCACCGGTCCCGGCTACCAGTGGGTCGACCGTGGAGACTATGAGGGCATTACCAAAGATATGACCCTTTACACGGAAGCCGGCTTGGCCTACTTTAACGAAAATTTCAACAACGCGCCCGACAAGGCGAGTTTCCGGGCGCGCATCTCGGTCAAATTGCTCTGGCCGATGTTCGACGACGCCATTACGGTCTACCATTTCAGCGAAATATTTCCGTCGCTTCAAGACACGTCCGATGTGTATTTGACGATGGACAACGGCGTGCGCTTCAAAATCTGGAAGAATTTCATCACCAGCTTTCAAATCACGACGCGCTACAACACCCGTCCGGCTCCGGGAACCGGCGACACCGACGAACTGTACCTGATTACATTGGGCTACGCGTTCGATACCACGAGGAAACGCTAAACGAGTGCCTTTCACCCTTCTTCCGAAAGGAGGACGTATGTTGAAAGAGTTCAAAGAGTTCGCCATGAAGGGCAATGTCCTCGACATGGCCATCGGGGTGATCATCGGGGGTGCCTTCGGCAAAATCGTCACGTCGCTCGTAAGCGACGTGCTGATGCCGCCGCTCGGGCTCGTGTTGGGCCAGGTCGATTTCTCGAGCCTGTTTTTGAACCTCTCCGGGACCCCGCAGCCATCGCTGGCCGCGGCGAAGGCGGCCGGGGCTCCCACCGTCAATTACGGGGTCTTTCTCCAAACGGTGCTCGATTTCATCATCATCGCGTTCGTCATCTTCATGATCGTGAAGCAAGTCAACCGCCTGAAAAAACCGGCCGTTCCGGCTGCTGCAACCACGAAAGATTGTCCATTGTGCTTGTCGACGATTCCGATCAAGGCCACGAAGTGCGCGCATTGCACCGCTTCCGTGTAATGGCCAATGGGTGCGTTATATTCACACAAGGTAAGGAGTATCTATGTCGAAGCTCATGACTCGAATTGTGCTTGCGTTGATGACCCTCAGTATCGCTGCCGGCTGCAGCGGTCAAAAGATCCAGACGCTGAAGGACGCCATTTGTTGTGACGGCGGGTACGAATACCGCACTCGTGATCGGTTCGCGGCGGAGAAGGAAACGGAAGCCCGCATCGCTGCGCTCGAGCGGGAGCGACAACGCCTCAACGATGAACTGGCGGCCGCAAGAAACGACAACGAGGCCCTCTCCGCCAAACGCAGGTCCCTGGACGATCAGGTAGCCGATCGCGACCGGGAACTGACTTCATCCCGGGCCAAGACGGATGCGATGCAACGAGAGCTGAGTCAGGCCAGCGCCAAAAGCGCCGACCTTGAACGGCAGCTGGCGGACTCCCAAAGGATGCTGGCCTCCTCTCAGTCTCAAGTGTCGGCCCTACAGGCAGGCGCAGGGGACAGTGAGAAACTCGCCGCCGAATTGGCCGCGGCTCAGGTCATGGTCGCGGCCCTCCAAGCCGGCGCGACTGACAAGGACCAGCTCGCTGCACAGCTCGAGCAGGCCAAGACACGGAACTCGGAGCTCGAATCGCAACTTGCGGCGCTCAATGCGGCCGCCTCCGACAAGGACAAGCTCGCTGCGGAACTCCAACAGGCCAAGACGCGGAACTCGGACCTGGAATCCCAGCTCTCGGCGCTGAATGCCGCTGCTGCGGACAGGGACAAGTTAGCAGCGGATTTCGCCGCCGCGCAGGGAAGGACGGCCGAGTTAGAACAACAAATCGCCGACAGAGACCGGCAGATGGCTGCTCTTCGCGGAGATCTCTCGGCCGAAATGGCCAAGCTCAAAGAGGCCGAACGAGGTGTGATCCGCGCCCTCAGGCCGCAAATCGAGAAGGGCAACATCATGGTCGACCTGAATAATGAGCGCCTGCTTATCAATCTGGCCTCAGGGTATCTGTTCGGGTCAGGGGAAGATCAGTTAAAAGCTGCCGGGGCCGATGCGCTGAAGCAGGTCGGGGCGATCTTAAAGGACTTTCCCGAATATAAAGTCAGCGTCGACGGCCATACCGACAATCGCCCCCTCCGCACCGAACTCAAACGAAAATATCCGTCGAACAAAGAGCTCTCCGAAGCGCGCGCGGCCAATGCGGCCCTCGCTCTAGGCGACGGCGGATTAAGCGCCGTCACCACGCATGGCTATGCCGACACTCAGCCGGTGATGCCGAACAACACCGATTCGGGGCGGGCAAAAAACCGGCGGGTCGAAGTGCGGGTGACGAGGTAAGCGATCCAGATGTGACCGGGGCGCGACAAGGCGTCCCGGTCATTTCAGTGCGCACAAAGCTGTTGATCGGCCGCGCCAGGGTTGACTGAGCCCCTCACGGTCGTGAGAATTTTATAGTGCCCGAGCCCGAGTTCCTTCCCGTAGGCTTCACCAACGAGCACATCCTGGACATGCTGGTGGTCCGACGCGCGGAAGACCGACGTACCCTCTTTCAGGCCGTCGAACTCGTGCCCTTCGAGCGCCTTGATCAATGCGGGGGTGTCCGTGGTCCCGGTTCGCTGCATGGCTTCCAAGATTTGCGTCATCGCGGCATAGCCGAGATAACAGCGCGACGTTGGCGTGTGGTTATATTTATCGATGACCCCTTGAATGAAACGCCTGGAACTCTCCGTATTGATCTTCGGGTCCCAGATCAAACCCCAAATGCCGCCGTTACTCGCATAGCCCAATGGACGACCTATCTGTTCGCCCGAGATCAGTCCGCCGACACCGATCTTCTCCTTGGCCATCTCGAGTTTGGCATAGGCCTTGAGCGCGTTGACGAGATCCCAGCCGTAGAGATTCAAGATGACCGCCGTAGGGTCCTTCGTTTTCGCGGCGGCGAACGCCGGAACAAAATCCGTCGATCCGAACGTCGTCAGGGTCTCTCCGACAAT
This sequence comes from Nitrospira sp., assembly GCA_035495295.1. GTDB lineage: Bacteria > Nitrospirota > Nitrospiria > Nitrospirales > Nitrospiraceae > Nitrospira_C. The sequence goes on from DATJGE010000065.1 coordinate 6,340, forward strand.
GTTGACCTTGTGGGCAAGCGCCGCGTCAATGAGCGCCTGCGCACAGGATTTTCCGTCGATCGTGGACGCGGTAATCATGTACCAGCGCGTCCCGTAGGCCTTCACCAGCGATGGCGCCACCGCCTGGGCCAGCATGCGGGCATTGGGCATGAACACGAACGTCTGGCTATTGCAGGCGGCGCCGCTGAGTTCCGGAATGTGAGCGCCCGTCACCATGAAGAGTTTGTTTTCCTTTGCCGCTAATGCACTGACGGCCAGCGCACAGTCGCCGTTGAAGGTTCCCATGAGGGCATCGACCCGGTCGTCCTTGATGAACTTGATGGCCGCTTTGACGGCCTGGTCCGGGTTTGAGGCGTCATCGGCCTCGAGAATGGTGACGGGACGTCCGAGGACGCCGCCTTTCTTATTGAAAAGGTCGACTGCCACGTTTGCGCCGTGAACGTCATGAATGGACGACGTCTTATAGGGGCTGGACAAGGGATCGATGATGCCGATCTTAATCGGTTCGTCGGCGCGAGCAATGCGAATCCCGACACCGATCGGCATCCCGCGGCCGGTGACGCTTCCCAACGCCAGTGCCCCGCCCGCGACCGCGGCCCATTGCAAGAAGCGCCGGCGTGACATGTGCGGCAACATATGCGCATCTCCTCTTAGGTGAAATCCTTGGACGGGCGACCCATCATTCCATAGTTCGTCCCTTGACTCAAGCTGGGCAGCCGAGGCGGCGACCGTTCCTTTGGCTCTCGATCATTGGCGGGCAGCCATCGACGAGCGAAAGCGGCCGTTGAAGTCGCCGTGATCTCGAGCCCTCTTGAGTGAGTCGTGTGCGTTTAGCTGTACTGGTCTTCCGTATACACTTGCTTGATCGACCAGAACACCGCTTCCTTCAGCTTTTTGATTTTCGGGTCGGGAGGATCGTTCCGGATTTTCTGAAGTTTCTTGTCGAGATCAAATAACGGTTGGACGGATCGCCGATCAGGGACTCGGCCAAGGGCCCACGCGACCTCCGTCTGCACCGTAATGTCGATGCCAGGCGCATCCAGCATTTCCAGTAACGGAGGCACGACCGAGGAGTCGTTGTGAGTGTTTCCCAAGTCGCCCAAGCCTTTCGCGGCGGCGGCTTGGAGTTCCGGCTGTTTGGAGTGCTTTAGAATATCCACGAGGATCGGAATGCCGTCTTTCCCCATGCTGCCGAGCGCGACGGCCGCCTCTTGAGACAGATTCTTGTCCTTCAGCGCCGCCTTCAGAGTCGGCAGCGCTTCGTCGGCTTGCATCTCGCCCAACAGCGAGATGATTTTGATTTTCCGCACTTGCGGGGTCTCGGAGGCATCCAACAGTTTCAATAACCGGTCGGGATGGCCCCATTCGGCGGCAAAGAGAATCGGAAAATCGTATTGTTCGAGCTTCTCACGTAACTTTGCCATCGCATACGCGCCTGGATCACCGGCGTGGGCCGAGGTGGCCGCAGTGGCGGCGTCCTCGAAATCCGTGCGGACCTCCTTCTGCCACTTAATTTTAGTGTCCCCCAGTAGATAGGTCAGCTGGCAAGCGGGCCCTTTCCAGAGCCGCGATGGCGCGTCGGGAAGATCTGCATCACCGCCGGCCACCGCGGTGCCCTCCCATGTCTTGCGTTCCTCACATTTCAGCTTCACGGTGGCGTCGTGCGGCTTCGTGGAGTCCCGAACGACGGTGTAGCCCAACTCACCCAACCGCCGCGAGGCGACCTCTGCCATCGGAGACGGATCGACGGCACCTTTGTCGGTCAAGGCGATCGCCTCGACGAGGACGGTCTGGAGTTTCTCAAGTTGGCTTTTTTGTTCGGCGGTTAAGTAGTCCCGATAAGCCTCAGCCGAGAAGGGCAGAAACAAGGCCGGAAAGTGAAGAGCCAGGATGATGAGCAGGAAGCGGATACGCATGCTGCACCTCCCTACTGGCACACGACGATGTGATGACTCATTTATTATACTGACGTTGAAGATTCGAGGCCACTTTTCGATGCCTGCGGTCCCAGCCTGTCGAGAGGATTTTATCCCTCTCCACGGAGATGAAATATGACCGGCAACGCTCGGTCATCCCCGCAGGAGTATGGGTTGACAGTTGGACGCATCCAACTGTACAAAATAGCAGCATCGCCGTATAGTTGCGCTGGTTTGCTGTCTCAGCTGGGAATCCGTATTCCAGCACTCCCCGCCGTGCGAGAGTGGCGGAACTGGCAGACGCGCGAGACTTAGGATCTCGTGGGCAACCGTGGGGGTTCAAGTCCCCCCTCTCGCACCACACCTGATCCGGCAGCGAGCATCAATCTATGCCGGGAACACAAAGGACATCGCGCGACAGATGAAGATGGAAATGACCGAGCTCGGACCAATGAAGCGGGCTCTCAAGATCGAGGTGCCGGTTGAAGAAGTCGCCCAGCGGTTCGTCCAGGCATACAAGGAGCTCAACCGGCAGGTTCGGGTTCCGGGCTTTCGTCCTGGGAAAGCGCCCCAGGCGTTGCTCGAACAGCGGTACGCGAAAGCAGTGGAAGAGGATGTCCTTCGAAGTCTCGTTCCCGATTACTACGATCGTGCTGTCCGTCAAGCGGGAATTTCACCGGTGCTCGTCGAAATTCCCCCGCTGGAGCGCGTCAAAATCAAGCGCGACGCTCCCTTCACGTTTACCGCCACCGTCGAGATCAAGCCCAAAATTGAGTTGCGCGATTATAAAGCGCCGAATCCGATTTCATTGAAACCCGATACGCGCACCGTGACCGAGGAGCAGGTGGCCAAAGGGATGAACGTGCTCCGCGAGCAACATGCCCGGCTCGAAGCGCCGCCTGCCGGCCACAGGGCCGCGGAAGGCGATTTCGTCATCCTGTCGGTCGAAGGCTTTCTCGACGGCCAGCCGCTCGAGGGAAGCAAGAAGACCGGCCATCTCCATAAGCTGGGATCGAAGGCTTCAGTGCTCGGGTTGGAGATCGACCAAGACGTGCTGGGCAAATCGGAGGGGGATACGGTCGAAATTCCCCAACCGTACCCGGCAAGCCACCCCGACACGCGCGTCGCCGGAAAAACCGTTACGTTTAAGCTGACGGTCAATGCGGTCAAAATCAAGACGTTGCCCGCCTTGGACGATGAATTTGCCAAGGACTGCGGCGCCTATGGATCCCTGGCCGAGTTGCAAGAACGGCTGCGGTCGGAAATGGACAAGGCCCTCCAGCGTGAGATAGAGGAGGGGTACAAGGACACGATCGTCAAGCGCCTGCTGGAAACTCATCACTTCGATCTCCCGGAAACGCTGGTCGAGCGCGAACTGGAAACGATTATCCGGCAGCATGTGCAGCAGCGGCAGCGGCGAGGAGGCGCGGAAGGCGCCTCGCCATTGGAAACCGCCGATTTGGCCAAGCTTCGCCAGGACAACCGGGAAGAGGCCGGGCGGCGCGTCAAGGTTGGGCTGATTCTGGAGGCCATCGCTGAAAAGGAGCACCTCGGCGTCACGCAGGAAGACTTCGACAACGAGGTTCGCCGCTTGTCGTCGGAATTGAAGATCGGCCAGGCGGAACTCGTGAAAATGATTCAAGCGGGCGGACAGGATTCTATTGAAGAGTTACGGGCGCGGATTTTGGCGGACAAGTCCCTGGATTTCGTGTACCGAAACGCCGTGATTCAGAAATAGCGCGTCAGAGCAACGCGATCGTTCCCATGTCACTTCGGGAAAGGAAAGAACCGGCATGTTAGTTCCCATCGTGGTTGAGCAAACGAATAGAGGCGAGCGGGCCTATGACATCTATTCTCGGCTTCTCAAAGACCGCATCATTTTCCTGGGGGCGCCGATCGACGATATCTTCGCCAATCTCATCATCGCACAACTCCTTTTTCTGGAAGCAGAGGACCCGGAAAAGGACATCAATCTCTATGTGAATTCTCCCGGCGGCAGCGTGACGGCCGGCTTAGGCATCTACGACACCATGCAGTACGTCAAACCGCCGATCAACACCATCTGTCTGGGTCAGGCTGCGAGCATGGGAGCGCTGCTGCTCACGGCCGGAACCAAGGGCAAGCGATTTGCCTTGCCCAATGCACGGGTGATGATCCATCAACCACTGGGGGGATTTCAGGGACAGGCGACCGAGATCGACATTCATGCCCGCGAGATTCTCAAGATTCGTGAACGGCTGAATGAAATCATGGCCAAACATACGGGGCAGCCCATCGAAAAGATCGCCCTCGACACGGAGCGCGACTACTTCATGTCCGGCGAGGAAGCAAAGCGCTATGGCTTGATCGATGAGGTGATCACGCGGGCGCCTAAATCGTTGAAGGTGGCGTCGGAGAAGGACGGGGCCAAGGACAAGTAATACCGGGAGGACGCATGGCCAAGCAGGAAAAGATGGATCGACACCTTCGTTGTTCGTTCTGCGGGAAAAGCCGAGATGAAGTCCGAAAACTCATCGCAGGACCGACGGTGTACATATGCGACGAATGTGTCAATTTGTGCAACGACATCATTGCGGAGGATTGGGAAGAAGCCAAGGAAGAAATTTCTTCGAAGCTCAAGAAGCCCTCTGAAATCAAGCATCACCTCGACCAATACGTCGTCGGACAGGAACGGGCGAAGAAGATTCTCTCCGTCGCCGTTCACAATCACTACAAACGGATTTCCGCCAAGGAAAAAGACGTCGACGACGTGGAGCTGCAGAAGGGCAACATCCTCATGGTCGGCCCCACAGGCACCGGCAAGACATTGCTCGCCCAGACGCTCGCGAAGTATCTCGACGTTCCGTTCACCCTCGCGGACGCGACCACGCTCACCGAAGCCGGGTACGTCGGCGAGGATGTGGAAAATATCATTCTCAAGCTGCTTCAGGCGTCCGATTATGACGTGGAGCGCGCCGAACGGGGCATCGTCTACATCGACGAGATCGACAAAATCAGCCGCAAGAGCGACAGTCCTTCGATTACGCGAGACGTATCCGGTGAAGGCGTTCAACAGGCGCTGCTCAAGCTGATCGAAGGTACGGTCGCGAACGTGCCGCCGCAGGGCGGACGGAAGCACCCGCATCAGGAGTTTATCCAAGTCAACACCAGTAACATCCTCTTCATCTGTGGCGGAGCGTTCGTCGGCCTCGAACAAATCATCGAGCAGCGGTTGAACCGCAAAGCGATGGGGTTCGGCGCCGAAATTCGCGGGCGAGCCGATGTCCGGCTCGGCGAATTGTTCGAGCGGGTGCAGCCGGAAGATTTCTTGAAATACGGCCTGATTCCGGAGTTCATCGGCCGTCTCCCGGTCGTGGCGACGCTGGATGAGCTTGACGAACGCGCGCTGATCAAGATTTTGACCGAACCGAGAAACGCCCTGACGAAACAATACGAGAAACTGCTGTCGTTCGAAAAGGTCAAGCTGAAGTTCACCGACGGAGCCCTCGGCGCAGTGGCCCGCAAGGCATTCACGCAGAAGACCGGCGCCCGCGGTCTTCGGGCGATCCTTGAAGAAGTGATGCTGGACGTCATGTATGACGCGCCTTCGCAGAAGCAGATCAAGGAAGTGTTCATTACCGAAGACGCCATCCTCGGGAAGCATCCTCCCATCCGCATCTTCGAGCAGGACAAAGACGTGAAGACCGCCTAAATGCTCGACATCGCTCACGCTTTTCACGCTGCGGCCCGGCCGGCCGGGCCGCAGCGCTCCCGGTTACCGCAGTGCTCCCGTCGCACGCTGACATCCGTTCCTGCAGTCGCAGGTGCCCCAGCCTGAGAGGTCCCGGAAAACTCTTGGCTTTTGCTCGACAAGGCGACACGCTGCGCTATACTTGCCAGGTGAGTGGTAAGGAGCGCGCGTGAAATATCCGGTGGTTTCAAGTCTGCGCCATAAAGGCAAGACGATCGAATTGGACGCCACGCGGGAGATCATCACGCTCATCGGCATCAATGGGGAGCCGATGGGTAATCTCTCGTGGGATTTTGTCATCGATCAGATTCTGGCGTACCGCAAACCGCCGGTGTCGCGCGAATCCCGGACCGAGCCCCGCGTCACGCTCGCCTTCCGAGTCAAATACAGGACCCCCGAAGGGCAACAATTCGAGAGCCGAGCCGGCGGCATCGGCGGCGGCGGGCTGTTCATCGAAAGCCAGTCACCGCTGGCTGTCGGCACCAAACTCTCATTGGAGTTTTCTCTGCCAGACCCGGCCAACGAATGGCTCGCCGCAAAAGGCGTCGTGGCATGGGTGTGTCCAAAAGCGGATCAATACACCTTCAGCCCGGGTATGGGCGTCCGATTCACCGATATCGCCGCCGAGATCCGTAATCGCGTCCTCGAGTTGGTGAAGTCGTTACAGCAGGTGGGCCGATCGGCCGCATAGCGCATCGCATCATGATCGCCCTAGGCAGGACCGCATGAAATTTCCAGTCACGACGATTCCGGAACATGAGGGAAAGAGCCTGGACATCGACCCGGCCCGCGAGATCATTTCACTGCATAACGGCAACGGAGCGGTGCTTGGAGCGGTGTCCTGGGGAGACGTCATCGAGCGCATCGTCCATGCGGACGATGATGCTCGCTTCTCACACGCGCGCGCCCATGCACGCGCCCCGTTAGCGGTCAAAGTGAAATACACGACGCCCGAAGGGAAACAGTTCGATAGCCTGACGGGGGGAATCGGCGGGGGCGGACTCTTTATCGAAAGCAGTCAACCCTTGGCGCCGGGGACGGAACTCGCCGTCGAATTCTCGCTTCCGGATCGTCCGTGGGAAAAGCACAAGGCCAAAGCCAAGGTGGCGTGGACCCGCAACAAGCCGGAGCGCTTCCTGCTTTTTCCGGGGATGGGCATTCAGTTCATCGACATCGACGACAAATCGCGTCACGATCTCGTCGATCTCGTCGCCGCCCTCAATCGTTCGCGGGCAACGCCCTGAGTTCCGCCTCGATCCACCGCCGAACGCCCCGATCCGTTTCTTTCTCCACTGCCCTCTGAAGCACCGTGCGCAGGTGGCGTCCACCCGACTCTCCGAGATGGTAGGCCGCTTCAGCCCTCACACCGGCAGAGGGATCATGCGCGAGACGCATCGCCAGCGCCGCGGCCGCACGTGGATCACCTGAACCGCCCAAGGCGGCGACAGCGCCTTGACGAACGTCGGCATCGGGATCCTCCAGGAGAGGCAACAACCAGCCGGCCACTTGGCCGGTGTCCAACAACAGCAGCGCACGAACGGCCGCTCGTCTTACGCGCGCATCCGAAGACCGCAGCAGATGCGCGACAGCCAGGCGGCTCGATGGCGGTTCAATGTCCCCTATGGCGACCGCCGCCGCCTGCTTGACTGTATCAGATGGATCTTCGAGCGCATGAATGAGAGCGGCAATGACGTCGTCGTCGGCCGGCGCCGCGATCCGTCCCAACGCCTTTGCCGCGGCCGCGCGAACGGCGGGCAGAGGATCCGTCAAAAGCGGCACCACCATGGGAATGGCCAAGCGGTCCCCAATCTTGCCCAACGATTCAGCCGCGGTCCGTCGGATTTCCGCGTTGTCATCCTGCAGGAGAGCGATTAAGACCGCCGTGCCTCGGTCAATGGCGGGTGGAGCCTCTTGAACGCAGCCGGCCAGCAATGGCCAGGACGTGAGAAGACACCAGGGGAGCAACAGCAATCGGACGTCCATGCGGAACCGCATGATCAAGCGGGCTTTGGTGGGTCTTCCTGGACGGCGGGCATTTCACGCGCGGCCTCGATCGACTGCTGAATTTCTTTCTGTGCCGCGTCCATTTCCGACTGGATCGTTCGCATTTCTGGGTCGACCGAATTGCGCACGTCGGCCACCGCCTGCTTGAAGGTTCGGAGAGCGTCTCCCAACCCCTCGCCCAAGTGCTGCATATCGGCCGGGGTCACCCCGCCGCCGGGCTGGGCGGCCTTGGCCTTCAGCGCCGCCTGCTGTGCTTGGACACGCGCCACGGCATCTTTATTCACGATCGCCGAAGGACGTTTGGCTTGCGGCTTCTGTTGAGCATTCGCTGGAAGCGGAGGATATTGGCCCCGCATCATCGGCGTCGGAGCGGCCGCTCGTTCCTCCATGGTCGGAGGCGCCTGTCCTGTCGTTGCGCCAGCCGCTTGAACCGCGGCCCGCGGGCGCGACGGCTGAGCGGCTTGAGGTCCCATATTATAGAGGGCGGCCGCCGTGGTCCCCGGAGTCAATTCGGGTCCTGGAGTGTAGGGCGCAGTCGGTTTCTGACTGCCCGCCGGGTGTTGCGGCGGCGCCATGGCCACAGGTTGAGCGGGGGAAGCCGGGGGAGGCGCACTGGCCTGGGTGATTGGAGGCGGCGGCTGGCTGGTTTCCGTTTGAGCCGCTTCCGGAGGAGGAATGTCATGCACCTCCTTCTTGAACCCCTTCAACGCTTTACCGACGCCCTCTCCAATTTGAGGAAGTTTTCCGGCGCCGAAAATAATGAGCACGATGACCAGAATGATGATCAGTTCCGATATTCCCATCGTTCCGAACATGGTCTGAGTCCTTGTAAAAAAAGGATTTTTCGCTCTTCAGTTCTGACCCACGAGTCACTCTATAGGCCTGTTCACCGCACTGTCAAGGAATGGGGGGGCGAATCGAGAAACGAAGCCTACAATAAAGGAGAGAGTTCGGTCTGCAACGGCAACCCGAACACGAGTGCCTCCCGGTCCGTGACGAACACATCCAGCTCGCTTCGAATGCCGAATTCGCCTGGAAGGTAGATGCCGGGTTCGATGGAAAAGCACGTCCGCGGCAGCAACCGCCTGGTATCCTGCGTTTCAAGTCCATCGATATTCGCCCCGTTGCCGTGGACCTCCTCGCCGATCGAATGGCCCGTTCGATGGATGAAGTGCGAGCCGAAGCCGGCCGCTTCGATGACGCTCCGGCATGCGGCGTCCACTTCCCAACCGAAGGGGCGCTCTCCTGTCAACATCCGTTCGCGCACGAAATCCAAAGCGGCGTCCCGGCCTTGCCTCACGATGCCGAACACCGTCTGATGTCTCTCTGGCACCGTCGAGCCGGCATAGGCAGTCCAGGTGATATCTGCATAGACAGAGCCGGTCTGGGCCTGTTTGGCCCACAGATCGATCAGCACGAGATTGTCCCGCGTAATCGTCGCCGAACCGGCAGCAGGGGGACCATAATGTGGATCCGCACTATGCGCGTTCACGGCGGCGATGGGGGCGCTCGACGTCACCATGCCGGCGTCCTGTATGCGGGCGAGAATGAATTGCTGCAGCCCATACTCACTCAGCCTCCGCCCCGTCGTGAGCGCCTCGCCCACATGACCGAAGGCCTCGTCGACGATGCGCCTCAGCGCCGACGCGGCATATTGATGGGACTCGAGCTGCCGGTCGGTCCAACGTGCTTCAAAGAGTTGAATCAGGTCTCCCGAACTCACCACCTGCACGTCGAAGCTTTTGATCAACTCCAGGGTGCCGGCATCCACTCGCGAGACATAGGGAACTGCGTTCATCGGCGAATATTGCATGGCGATCCGGCGGCTGCCGGTCAGGAGCCGTCTGAGCAGCTGTGTTTGCTGCTGCCACGAAATGTACTGGCTGTCGTTGCCGGGTAGCGCATCGAGCACATGCGGCTCGATGCGATGGACCAGCTTCTGCGGAGTTCCTTCTGCAGGAACCCAGTAATACCACCGCCTCGTCACATGCATGGTCTGATCTAACAGCAGCACGCGATAGCCGAGGGGATCACTGACCCTGAAGTCGTAGAACAGCCATCCGTCGATGCCCTGTTCGCGGAGCACCCGTTGGATTTCGACGACTCGGTCTGTGTGCGCATTCGACATGGACGGCATCTTATCGTCGGCATGGATGAGGGTCAACGAAGGGACCAGCCGAACCATCGCATGGTACAATGCCCGCCATGGCCATGGATCCTGTGCCTGAGCCCTCCCAGTTTCGCGTGACCTTGTTCGTTGGGCCGCAAGCAGTGCAGGGAAAACCCTTCATCCAGTGCACCGTATTCAACGTCAAGAAGCGCAGTTGGAAAGGCGGCGTTCAGGTGGCGATTGAATTGGAGCAACCGCACATTGATCGGCTCAGCACGGCAATCGGCTTCCCCCAATGGTTGAAGGAGACGCTCGCCAGGGTTCCCGACGAAGAACGTCAGGACTATCAGGAGCGGGCTCAGGAGCTGCTGATTCAAGCGCTCTCATGGTGCAAGCTCGATCTATTGTTGCAATCTGGCATCACTCAGAATAACCAATGTCTCACCGCCGACACATTCGTCGCCGAATTAGATGACACCACTCCCAAAAAGCGCGACTTCGTCGTCTGCCATGTCGCGGCAGAGCTTGATCTTCTCCCGCAAGACCCCCATTGACGAGCAACGGGCTCAAATGCGTGGTAGGGGGTTTGCAAGTAGAGTCGAATTTGTTATAACGCCACATCGCGCCGCATCCTCATCGAGCGTCTCTGGCGTCGTCTGCAATCGGCTCACTTTTGTAAGGAGGACCCTCCGTGAAAATACACGTGTTCACCCCAACGGGTTCTGCGGCTCTGTTCAGGATCGTCGCGCTCGGACTTCTCGTGACGTTCTGCACCATTCTGACCGTGCCCGAAGCTAGGAGCGAGGAGCCCTATACGCCGGCCTCCACTGACAGTACGGAAGGCGGCAGCGCATCTAGTGCCGGCATGGGTGCCGCGGCCGGGTTGTCGACCATCCTCTATCTTCCGTTGAAAGCGGCCTTCGCCATCGGCGGCGGGCTCGTCGGCGGTTTGGCCTATGCCTTCTCAGGGGGAAATGAGACTGCCGCGAAGAGCATCTGGACGACGAGCATGTACGGAACCTACATCATCACACCCGAACACCTGCGCGGAGACAGACCGATTCGCTTTCTCGGCGTCGCCGAACCCGACAACTCGGCTACGGCGATCGCCCCTCTCGATCCCGCACCGGCGGAGCCCGTTCGCTGACCGATGAAACCGCTCATCGGCGTGACACCTGATTTCAACGCCGGTGATCGAAAGGAATGGGGTGGCCGAGAGCCGACCTACTTTTTGCGCGCCCGGTATATTCGCGCAATCGAAGACCTTGGAGGCATTCCCATCGTCCTTCCGCTCGTGGCGGATCGAGGCGCCCGTCGCCGTCTCCTCAGCCACATCGACGGTCTGCTCCTGACCGGCAGCGGTCCGGACCTCGCACCTGAACTGTACGGCGAACGTCAGCGGTACAAGTTTCATGTCATGAGCCACCGACGGACCGCCTTCGAGCTGGAGATCGCGCAGTTGGCGAAGGCCGCGGATCTTCCGGTACTCGGCATCTGCGGCGGGATGCAATCGCTCAACGTGGCGTTCGGCGGAAGCCTCTACCAAGACATCGACTCGCAGCGGCCGCACGCGCTTCGCCACCGCCAAGCGGCACCCGCCACGGAGCTCAGTCATGCAGTGAAGATCGCCCCGAGGAGCCTGCTGCACCGGATCGTCAAAACCGGTTCCCTGCGCGTCAACAGCTCGCACCACCAATCCGTGAAGACGGTGGCGCCCTCATTGGCGGCCAGTGCGGTCGCGCCGGACGGCATCATCGAAGCGATTGAGTCACCCGACCGGCGGTTTCTGTTAGGGATTCAATGGCACCCGGAGTTTCTGTTCGACCGTCATCACCGCCATCGCCGGCTCTTTGAGGCGTTTCTTGAGGCAGCGCGGCGACGGCGACGCAATGGCTGACCGATATCGTTCTCCTGGCACGAACTCGCATCTCGCCTGCTATACTTGAGACACATGGACCATGAGGATGTGCTCACGCAGCCGCCCGTCGCCCGCCCCGCCGCGCATAGAGGCTCGGTGATCGCACATCTCTTCCGAACGAAACCGATCGAACAAATCCTGGCCGACGCCGACCATCCGACCCATCGACTGAAGAAATCTTTGACGGCGTGGGATCTGACGTGTCTCGGCATTGGCGCCATCATCGGAACCGGAATCTTCGTCTTAATCGGCACGGCGATCGTGGGGGATGCCCATCGGCCGGGAGCCGGTCCGGGGATTGTGCTGTCGTTCGTCCTATCTGGGCTGACCTGTGCGCTGGCGGCGCTGTGTTATGCAGAACTGTCCGCGATGATTCCTGTCGCCGGAAGCGCCTACACCTTTTCCTATGCCACGCTCGGCGAGCTCTTGGCCTGGTTGACCGGCTGGAATCTCATTCTGGAATATGGCGTCGCCTGCGTGGCGGTGGCCATCGGCTGGTCCGGCTACTTCAATAATCTCTTGGAGTTGGCGGGCATCCATTTGCCGATCTGGGCGACCAGGCCCCCGGGAGGGCCTGAAGGGGGCATCGCCAACATCCCAGCAGCGATCATTGTGCTTCTCGTCACGGTCATCCTCGTCGTCGGCATCAAGGAAAGCGCACGGGCGACAGGTGTGGTGGTGCTGATCAAGCTTGCGGTAATTCTATTTTTTATTGCGATCGGCAGCACATCGATCGAGCCGGCGAATTGGACGCCATTTATGCCCCAAGGGTTCGCGGGAGTGGGCGCCGCGGCCGCCATCGTCTTCTTCGCCTATATCGGGTTTGATGCGGTCTCGACTGCCGCGGAAGAAGCCAAGAATCCTACGCGCGACGTGCCCATCGGCATTATTGGTTCTCTGAGTGTCTGCACAGTCCTCTATATCGCGGTCGCCGCCGTGCTGACCGGGCTGATCCCATCCTCACAAATTGACATTCATGCGCCTGTCGCTGAGGCGCTGAGACTCGTTGGCTTCAAGTGGGGAGCGGCAGTCATCGCCATCGGAGCCGTGGCCGGCATCACCAGCGTGCTGGTGGTCATGATGCTCGGGCAGATCCGTGTGTTTTTCGCAATGTCGCGCGATCAGCTGTTAGGCACCTGGCTCTCGAAGGTCCATCCGCGCTTCGGCACGCCGCACAGAGCCACGATTCTCACCGGCATTGCCGTCGCCATTTTGTCGGCTTTCATTCCCATCGGAGAAGCCGCCGACATGACGAATATCGGGACGTTCTTTGCGTTCGTCCTCGTGTGCATTGGCGTCATCGTGCTGCGCTACACGAGGCCCGAGCATCCACGGCCGTTTCGACTGCCGTTTATGCCAGTCGTGCCGATTTTGGGAACGATGGCCTGCTTGGCTCTCATGTGGCAGCTTCCGCAACTGACATGGATCCGGTTCGCCGTGTGGACGGTCGTCGGTATCGTCGTCTACTTGGCGTACGGCATGAAACACAGCAGATTGACGGAGGTACTGCCCGAACCCGCTTCTCGAGGATGACCCGCTCGACGCCCCTATCGCTCTCCTCCCATGTCAGCGCGCAGTCCAAAGAGCGTTGTCGCCCACTGATGTGGGCGAAATTCGCCACGCTTCGTTGGATCTGCCGCTTAGTTGGTTTCGCCGGTTGGCTGAGCGGGAGGAGCGGAGGCTGGTGGGGGCTGAGCGGGCTGAGATCCTGGCGGCGCAGCGCTGGGCGCCGCACCAGCCGCGGCGGAAGCCGGCTTGGGAGCGGCAGGCGGCTTCGGCGGAGCGGGTTTTTCCGGCTTAATCCCGCCCTCCCACGAGGGACCTGAATACATGTCGGCCGAGAGCCCTTTGGCTTTCCATTTCTCTTCAAAATCCGCCGCCGCCTTGTTCGGCGACTCGCCGACGCCTATGACGCCGTTCCAGGGATAGACTTTCGGCCCGATCTGACAGGAGCCGTCGGATCGTTTGAGATAAAGCGCGATCGGGTTTCCCCTGTAGGGTCCGAGGTAGATATGGACGCACCCGACGTATTCAAGCAACTGCGCCATGCGGCCTCCAGGGAGGGGGCATGATGCCACAACCGGCAGAGCGAGGCAAGGAGCGGCGGGCTGACGGGGGCGGCGCGAACCGGTTAGGGCGAGACCGCCAAGGCTTGAGCCGGGCGCTTTCGCACGAGGAAAACTCCGATGACGAGGACCATGATGACCGTCACGTTCAAGCCGACATCCATGAGATATTGATAGAACTGCGTCTCGGTCAGCGCGAGCTGGTGCGAAAGTTCCGCACTCGCAGTGAGCACGCGCCTGGTACACGCGATGATGCCGACCGCCAAATAGGGTTCCAGATCAAGCACCTCGGTCTGCAGAAACCGGATGACCGTCCGAAACAGCTCAAGCAGAATGATCACGAGCAACAAATCATTCAATAGCTTCAGTCCGGAGGGCAGGAGCCCTGCATGACCGGCTTTTGTCATAAACACATACCAGGCATTCGCAAAGATCAGCATGCCGAGCACGAGCAGACTGAATCCGGCGGTCAAATATCCCAGCCGGTCGAGCCATTCCATGACGCCGCACCAGCGCTTCATTACTTCCTTACGGTCCTGCATCGGCACCCCCTGATGTCCACTATGCGTTCCCTTCCGGTGCGTTCGGCGGCGGCTCAGATCTCCGCATCGGGTTATAGCTGAGCTCGCGCTTCGACGTGACCGTCAATGAATGGCCGCAGCACCGGATTTCCTTGAACCCCGCCCCTCCCTCGATAATCATGACCCGGAGCCCGCATGAGTCCGGGTACAGCTTCTTTTCATCCAGGACGATGGCCGCCGGCATACTCCCCCGCTTGCGGCCTTTGGAAACTGCCGGGGCGGGCACCACATCCTCGGCGGTCAACTCATGGTCGCAGCAAATGATCCTCTCGAAGCCCTCGCCGCCGCCCATGACCTTAAGGACGAGGCCACAAGAATCAGGATGCCGCTTGCGTTCATCGATGAGATCGCCTTTCTTGATTGCCATCGGCCGCGCGCTCACATTCCCGTTGATGATTAGACAGCCCTCGCGGCCGAAGTTCTCTGCATCCGAGCGTGCGCGTGCCGAATGCTCTCGAGCAGTGCCTGATGCGTTCGGCAACCGGCGATCAATTTTGCCTCTGAGACGACCGCAGGCCGATAGGGAAGGAAATAGCGCTGTTTCATCCGTTGAATTCGCGCGACCGAGAGATCCAGACGGGCCGTATCGATGGTGCCAGAGGCGACGGCCTGCTCGAGGGCTTCAAACGCGGCAATTTCCCGATCGCGCTCCTTGCAAATCAGCAGGATGTCGCACCCTGCGACGACGGCGCGGACCGCCGCATCTCCAGGGCCGTAATGGTCGACGATCGCGTGCATTTCGAGATCGTCGGTCAGAACGACTCCATCGTACTGCATCTGGTCTCGCAGGAGGTGGGTGATGATCTCGGGAGAAAGCGTCGCAGGAAGCCGGCCGTCCATCACCTTGTACAGCACATGAGCCGTCATCAAGCTGGCAATGCCCGCGTCAGCCGCTCGTCGAAACGGCGGAAATTCGACGGCCTCGAGACGCTCTCGCGGCGCCTCCACGACCGGCAGTTCTTTGTGCGAATCGGCAGTCGTATCGCCGTGCCCGGGAAAATGCTTGCCGCAGGCGACCACATTGTAATCATGAAGTGCCGCCGCGGTGACCAGCCCCATCTCAATGACACGGTCGGGCGAAGAGCCAAAGGCCCGGTCGCCGATGACCGGGTTGTCCGGGTTGCTGTTCACGTCCAAGACGGGCGCCATGTTCATGTTGATGCCGACGGCCTTCAACTCTTTGGCGATGGTTGCGGCGGCGGCGTATGCCAGCTCCCCGGAATGGCACCGGCCGATCAATTCACAGGGAGGGAAGATCGTAAAGCCCTTGGGCAGACGGGACACCCTCCCGCCCTCCTGATCGATGGCAATTAAGAGCGGGAATTTGGGACTGCAGCGCTGAAGGTCGTTGGTCAACTCGACGATCTGCTCGACGGATTCCAAATTCCTCGAGAAGAGAATCACACCGCCCGGCTTGTACTCTTTCAGGAAGGCGGCCAAATCCTGGGTCACGCTCGTGCCCATGAACCCTACCATGAAGAGCTGCCCGATTTTCTCGCGCGACGTCAGTTCGAGACGGGCCACGTTACAGACTCCGATCGATGAGGTATTGGATCAAGAGCCTCGTACCGATGCCCGTCGGCCCCTTCGGAATGTAGGCGCGCTCGCGCTCACTCCAATCGGTGCTGGCAATGTCGATGTGCACCCATGGACCGTCGCCGGCAAACTTGCTCAAAAAGAGGGCCGCCGTGATCATGCCACCGCCTCGTCCCCCGATGTTTCGCATGTCGGCGACGTCACTGCGGAGCTGTTCAAAGTACTCTTCCCACAACGGCATTTCCCAGACCCGTTCGCCCGCCTTTTCGCCTGCTTTTTGAACTTGCGCCTTCAACTTATCATCGGTGCCGAACATCCCGATGGCGAATTGGCCGAGCGCGACGACGCAGGCGCCGGTGAGTGTCGCAATGTCGATCAAGGCCGCGGGATTGTAGCGTTGGGCATAGGCGAGTGCATCGGCGAGGATCAGTCGTCCCTCCGCGTCGGTGTTTTGCACCTCGACGGTTTTGCCGGACAACGTTTTGACGATGTCCCCCGGCTTCATGGCCCGTCCACCGGGCATATTCTCGGCGACCGGCAAAATGCTGACGAGCCGCAGCGGCAATCGCAACCGGGCGGCCGCCTTCACCGCCGCGAGTACTTCAGCGCCGCCGGTCATGTCCGCTTTCATGTGCTCCATATTTTCGGCGGGCTTGAGCGAAATGCCTCCGGTGTCGAAGGTGATCGTCTTTCCAATGAAGACCACAGGACGCTCGTCCTTCTTCTTTGACCCGTTGTACTCGAGAATGACGAACTTCGGCGGTTCATGGCTTCCCCGCGCCACCCCGAGCAACGCACCCATGCCGAGTTGTTCCAAATCTTTGTGCTCGAGGATTTTGAGATTCAGCGCTTCGTCTTTTGCGATCTTCTTGGCCTCATTCGCGATCCGGGTCGGGGTCATCACGTTCGATGGATGATTGCAGAGGTCCCGGACGAGGACGGCGGCTTCCGCGGTCGCCTGTCCTCGCCGCATCCCTTCAGACAAGTGCCGGAGCTGAGCTTTTTGCTGGCTGAGGATCGTCATGCGCTCGACGTTGACCGGCGTCCCATTGTCGCTCCGATAGACGGTGAACTGATAATTTCCGAGGATTGCGCCTTCCGTCATGGCCTGGGCAACGTCGAGCGGCGAATGCCCCTTGGGCATCACCGCCGGCACGACAGCAGCAAACGACGTCGCCTTGCACTGACGCACCCGTTTGACGGCATGCCCCAATGCTTGACGGACGGCGTCCAATGTCAGCTGTGACTTTTTGCCCAAGCCGACGAGGAGCACTCGCTTTGCCGGCAGTTTGCCCTGCGTATGATAGAGCAACACCTCACCGGTTCTCCCTTCGAACTCGCGTGATTGCAGCAGATCGCGCAACGACCCAGCGAGCGCCTTGTCGAGTCCCGAGGCATCCGGCTTGCTCAACTGTTCGCCTTCACAATGCATGACGACGAGGAGTTCTGTGATTTCCGCCTCGGCCGCCCCAATCTTCGTATCGATCTGCATCATCCTCATTGCCTCGCTCCTTATTCCATATTTCCTACATCGACGTTATCCGTCAAAGAAGACAGATGGTCGTTACCTGACCGCCGACTCCATGATCGTCGACGATCGTCACACACCCCGCATGTCGGGAGCCCAAATGAACTTGTGCAGCTGGAGTTGCACCCGGACGGGCAGGCGATCCGCCAAGACCCAGTCTGCGAGCTGTCGCGGATCCAAGAGGCCGAAGACCGGACTCACCAGCACGGTGCAGCGGTTCGCCACCTCGTGCTCCGTCAGCACGTGGCGCGCCCACTCATAGTCCGACCGGTCGGCCAGCACGAATTTGACCTCATCCTTCGCGGTGACGCGGGTCAAGTTCGGCCAGTGCATCCGATCGGACATGCCGCTGGCCGGACATTTGACGTCTAAAATCACATGCGCTCTCGGATCGACGGAAGCGGTATCGATCGCCCCGCTAGTTTCGATGAGGACGTCGAACCCGTGATCGCAAAGTTTCGAGATAAGGAGGAGGGCTTCGGACTGAGCCAGAGGTTCGCCGCCCGTGATCTCAACCAAACGGCAACCATAGGACTCGACCCTCGCTACAATGTCTTCGACGGACAGCTCGTTTCCGCCGTAGAATGCATATTCGGTGTCGCACCACGTACAGCGCAATGGACAGCCCGTCAGCCGCACGAAGACGCAGGGCTGCCCGGCGTACGTCGACTCGCCTTGAATGCTGTGAAAGATCTCCGTGACGCGTATCACGCCCAATTCACCACGGGCCAACCCCGTTGACGGGCGAGACGCCGCATCCCCCGGATTGGATTGACCACGACGGGGTATCCCACGAGTTCGAGAATTTGCGTGTCGCCTGGACTATCCCCGTACGCGAAGCTGTTGGCCAGCTCAAGAGCTTTTTCCTGAGCATGAGACACGATGAGTTGGCGTTTACCCATTCCGTAAGGCAGGGGAGGGATGACCGCCCCCGTGTAGCAGACACCAGACCGCTCCAGCCGAGCGGCGAACAAGGTGGGAACGTTCAGCGCAGCCGCAAGCGGCGTAATGAGAAAGTCGGGTGCCCCTGAGATGAGAATCAGCTGATGGCCCGATTGGCGGTGCGCTTCAAGCCGTTCGCGGGCTTTCTCGGACATTCTCTTCAGCATCTCATCGTAAAAAAACTCTTTCGCGCAGGCCTCGATCACAGCAGCGTCTTTGCCCTCGAGATACACCTTGCGTTCTCTGAGCGGATGGATCGAGATGGACGGCCCCTGCCGTCTCAGCCACGACAGACTCCGCCCCAATTCGCGCCAACCCACCAGACCTCTACGCCACAAATAGCGAAAAAATCGCACTTCGCAGGCTTGCCCTGGAATAAGCGTATTGTCAACGTCGAACAATGCCGCCAGCGAAGCCGGAGATGCGGTCGCAGCGGCCGGAATGAGAGAGGGGTGAAGGTCGTGATAGCCGTGCATGGTAGTTGAATCGATCGGCGAGCGATAGACGGCCAATCTTACAGAACAGGCTATTGATTGACAAGGATTTTGGCCTACTTCTATAATGCCGCTCCCTGACAACGACGAGCATAGCTGAGCCGTAATCATTGATTAGGGCTGCTCAGAATGGCTTCCAGCTAGGCCGCAGCGAGTGAGGGTCCGAACTCATTGTCGGTACGTCCAGGACCCGAGCGATGTGAGAACGACGCCTGGAGAAAAGCGCGTCCGGGCGGGCAGGTGAAAACAGTGGAAGGCATTTTCAGCAGCCCATAGGCCGAAGTGGTGGAATGGCAGACACGCACGTTTGAGGGGCGTGTGGCGCAAGCCGTGCGGGTTCAAGTCCCGCCTTCGGCACCAAATCATACCTTTAGCCACGGAGCGACAGTGTCCTTTGCCGGTGCGACTTCTACACGCCGACGCAGTGTTTCGTCCAGCAAACCCTCGTCAATACGGCTGCTTCTGGTGGACGATCATGAAGTCGTGCGTGTCGGACTCCGCACGGTCCTGCATAACAACCAGGGCATCACGATTGTCGGAGAGGCCGACAGTAAGGCCCAGGCGGCAGCGGAAGCCACCCGTCTCAGGCCGGACGTGATCCTGATGGACGTCCGCCTCCCAGATGGGTCGGGCGTCGAGGCCTGCCGCGAGATCTTAGGCGAACAACCGACCGCTCGGGTGATCTTCCTGACCTCTTACACGGATGATGATTCGGTCCTTGCCGCTGTCCTGGCTGGAGCGTATGGTTACGTGCTGAAAGAGATCGATTCCGCAGCGCTGATCCGAGCCATCAGAACCGTCTCGACCGGCCGTTCGATCCTCGACCCTGCCGTGACCAAACGAGCGCTCGAATGGATCAAGACCGTTCCAACCGCCGAAGGCACCGCGCGTCCGTCTTCACTCTCACCGCAAGAGGAACGGGTGTTGGCCCTCGTAGCGGATGGATTGACGAATAAAGAAATTGCATCAACGCTGAAGCTGAGCGACAAGACCGTCAAGAACTACCTGGCCAATATGTTTCAGAAGCTCCATATCTCCCGCCGAGCTCAGGCGGCGGCCTTCTTCGTGAAACGGACCGCCTAGTCCGTACGACGGATTCGGCAGACATCGGGACAGACTGGCCGTCACCCGCCAACACTGACCATGCCGTCAGCTTGGACAATTTATGTGAACGCGGTGCTCGGTGCTGTCGTCGTCGCGGTCGGCGCGTGGCTGGCTTCGAACGCGTTGTCGACCGTGCAAGCGGCACTCGTGCTCGTCGCTGCCGCCGCGTTTTTATCGTGGCGAGGCACAACGGTCTCGCTTGTCTGGGCCTGGTCCACACTCTTCCTGGGTCTGGAGTGCTTCGCCTGGCCCATCGCGACATTGTTGCACGTCCGGTCGTCGGGCCGAGAGCCCTCCGACGACGAGATGGGCGCCATCCTCTCAGCGACCCTCATGGGTCTCTTTTCGGCGGTGTTTTGGATCGCCTTCGCCTACGGCCTCTTCAAGCGGGCGAAATCTGCAGTCCAGCCGGAGGGATCCTCTGGGGCAGCGCAAAAACCGTAACCCCTCACCACATCTCGATCGGGTCCACATCGACATCAAACCTTACCGTACGGCGCGGATAGGCGGCCTCAAGCTCAGTAAGCGTCGATCGGATCATCTGCTGCACGTTATGAAACCCCGGACGGGATTTGATCAGGATCTGTCGGCGGTGACGGCCGCGAATCCGCGGAATGGGCGAGCGAACCGGTCCGAGCATCGTGAGTGCTCCGGATGTCAAGGCAGCGTTCGCCGCGCGATGTAATGCAGTTCCCCAATGGTGGGAAGCGCGTTCAACGGTTGATTCCTGGGCGCCAGACACATGCAGCACAATCAGGCGCACGGCCGGCGGAAATCCCAATGCGATGCGGTGGCTGATCTCCTCCGATCGGAACATGGCTTCATCCCGCTTGGCGACAGCCTCAATGACATAGTGTCCGGGAAGACACGTCTGGATAATAAGTCGGCCCCCCGCTCCCATCGGCTGCACCAGATTGGCCGCGTCCCAAAGCAAATGAAACGTTCGTTCGGCGGCCCGGAAGTCTGGAACGCTCAGTCCTGCGTCCGCCTGCACCGCGCCGGCAAGGCCGAGCGTCGGCAAGACGCCCTCTCTCAGGAGGACTTGAGTGCCGACCAACACGTCCCAGTCCCGCCGCCGGACTCGGCTCCAGATGCCGTCAGCCTCTTTCGGCCTGCGCAGCGTCTCTCCATCCACTCGCAATACTCGAGCGGAGGGGAAGCGTCGCTTCACTTCTTCTTCGACCCGCTCTGTGCCTTCCCCCACCGGTTGAAGGCGAGCGCTGCCGCAGCCGCTGCAGATCTCCGGGATGCGCTGCGTGCCGCCGCAGTAATGACACGCTAACACCTGCTTCTGGCGGGAAAAGGCGAATGCCACCGCACAGGAGGCACAGCGCGGCACATGACCGCAGTCCCGGCACGCCAAGGCACCCGCATAGGCTTTTCGGTTCAGAAACAGCAGCACGCCGGCCTGACGGCCGAGAACATCTCGCATGGCCTCCTGAAGCCGCGAACTGAGAAGCATTCGTCGGTCTTCATGACGAAGGTCGACGACGTCGATGTGTGGCCAGGCATCCGGTTGCAGAGGCGCTTTCAAGACATCGTCCGGCGGATCGAGGCTCGAGGCCTCCAGTGAGAGATGTGAAGACCCTACGACGAGAAGCGCTCGCTCTTCCTGTGCTCTCATCCATGCGACCTCGCGTGCATGGTACCGCGGTTCCATCGGTTCTTTGAGGGCCGGATCTTCTTCGCGATCGATCCAGATCATGCCGATGGGATGCAGTGGAAAAAAAATCGCGGCTCTCGTGCCGACGACGACTGGCACCTGCGTCTCGGTAATGCGGTTCCATACTTGCGATCTTTTGTGATCCGGCATCGCACTGTGCAGAACGGCCGTCGGATGCGCAGGAGCGTTCAACGCAGCCGCGAGCGATTCGGCTCGGGCGGTTTCCCCGGTGATCACCAGGACCTTCCGGCCGAGCTTCACTGTCCTCGCCGCGGCAAAGCGGAGCAGCATCAGGCGCTCCGCGGAACCGGCCTGCACCATCAGGCGATTGGACTGCCGCCGTTCAAGCGCATGTCCGACCCGCAATTGCCATTCCTGGACGTGCGTCGGGGTGCCGAGCGGTTCTGGGGCCCCGCCCTCGCGAAACTCAAACATCTCTCGAAGTGCTGGCGGCTGTCCGGCTCCCTCAATCCGATGAGTCTTGCAGGCGCGAACTTTGTGCGCCCATCCCCGCTCGAGAATTGACGGCAGAGCGTCCTCTTGGCCGCTAGCCTTCAGAGCAAGTCGGGAAACAGCAATCCCCAGCGGACGACGCTTGAGCCGCGTTAGGAGTTGAAGAATCTCTGATGAGGTCGCTCCCTTAGCGGCCAGCACGTCTTCGCCTTCCTTCGTCAAAATGATCCGGCCCCTGTCGGCGGCCGTCGCTTTCGGCGGAAGCAGCAGCCTGAGGGCCTGTCCCCAGGGAGCCACGTAGCACTCTGCTACGGATTTCGCCAGCTCAAGCAGAGCAGGGGAAACATCGACGGCCGCCCCCTCGCTGACGAGCGCGCGGATGGCTTTCAGCCGTCCAAGAAGCACGGCGGACGGCTGCTCGGGAGTGAGCGCGATGACGGCGCCGTGAACGAGCGAGCGCCCGAACGGGACGAACACCAGGTGACCGACACGGAGGATCGGCCGTAAGAAGGCGGGAACCAGATACGTAAAAGGGCCGGCGAAATGCCGCGGAACTATGACGTCAGCAAAGAGCGGCGGCTCTGATTCCGGCGTCCTCAACGCCCGCGGCTCATGAAGCATGCGGCATTGTAGCAGCAGGAGTCGACAGGGGAAACCAAGAGGCTTGAGCGCCGGCACATGCTCATTGGAGCATGTGCCGGCGAAGGCAAGATCAGGCTGCGCTGTTTGTCAGCGAGCCGGCACAGCCTGCCTGTCTGCAGCAGTACTATCGGAAGCGACGGGAGGAGCAGGCACCGGTTTGTCGGCATTCTCCACTGGCGGAGCAACGGCCTTGTCGACGGACGAAGTGGCCGGCTCGGGAGGCGTCGACCGAAGGCCAGACATATGATAGCCGTCATCGGCGGCGGCTTCGGCAGGCACCGTCGGTGGCTCCGGATCAGCCGGTGCGGCGTTGGAAGAATACAGAACAACCTCGACCCGGCGGTTTTTTGAGCGGCCCGCTTCCGTCGCATTGCTCGTCAAAGGCTTCGTCGCGCCGTAGCCGATGGAGGAGACCCGCGCCGAATCGATACCGCCTTTTTCCACGAGATACCGTAAGACACCGCTGGCGCGCGCTTTCGAGAGATCCCAGTTCGTCGCGTAGCGCGATTTCAGCGCAGGCCCGATTTCCATGTTGTCCGCATGACCCTCTACGCGAATCAGCTGTTCAGATGGCGCAGCTTTGACGAGCTCGACCAGTTGATCGAGCGTTTGGTAGCCTTCGGGCTTGATCGTGGCTTCCCCGGATTCATAATGCAGCTGCTTCATGAGATCGTTCAACGTATACCGCACCTCGCGCGAGGCATCCTGCACGGTTCGCTTGTCGATCGACGGGTCTGCGGACGGCTGCGTAGACGGCTCCTTCATAGAGGGTGAAGGCGTGATGGTCGGCGGCGCCGCAGGGACGACATCCGGCTCATACTTCGCTCTGAATTGATCGCCTGCGAGGATGCGCGATGTAGATTTGGTGACGAGTGCGGTGGAGGTGCGGGACTCCGTCGACAATACTTTCACCTCGCCGACCATCCGGGGCGGTAATCCTCCTCCATAGCGCACCAGCTCCATGCGGTCCCCCACTCGTAAGCCGTCCTCCGATCCACGATCAAGATAGACAATGTTCCGTTGCGCGACTAAGCTCATATTAATATCCGCCTGTAGTTCGATCACCATGCCGGTAATCTCGCCGCTGGCCGGTTCACCGACCGGCGCATTGGCAGTCGGCGGAACGAATCTGGCGACGGGATCGCCGGGAGACGCCGGGCCGAAGGAACGCAGGGCGCGAGCGGTCGTCAGCTCGCCATCGATTTGGACCACCTGGACGATGGCCAGGCGCGTGATCAAATATCCCAGGTACTGGCCCGTCGCAGGGTGATACACCTTTCGGCTCCGCTGGTAGACCGTGTAGAGATCGCCGACGGCCACCTCGGCGGGATTCTTCATCTTCAAATAGAACACATCATGCATGCCGAGCCGCATGCGATTGCCGACCGTTTGATTGTCGCCGGTGACCACGTTCACGGCCCCGTCCTGTGGAGTAAACTTTTGAATCGACCCGGCAGCATAGGTCCGGGCTGCTTCATTGTAGCGGATGCTGTCCAAGTCATCGGCAGACGCCGGCGAAAGCCCGGTTGCGGCGATGACTGCAAACAGTACGCAGCCCGAAAAGATCCCGTGTGGATGAATGGTCATGGCGTGTCCTTCTGGTTAGGGCAAAGTCTGCCTAAAAAACCATAGCAAATCGTCGCATAGTGTCAAGAATATTGCGGTCTTGCCACTGTTGACCGGCTTGCAGGCCGGTGCTAAGGTGATCCTGGGAAAGTGCCCATCGCGCGAAATCGCTCGGGAAGCGAGCGGTGGCTCGGGTAGGCGAAACGACTGCGCAGGGTGGGCGGGTGAGAAATAGTCGCCGGTCCTTAATTCTGACCCCCGGCCGTCCATGGCTCAATTACCATCACAACGTCGATCTCAACCCCGTTTGAACACACAAATTCATCGCCGGAAGAAAGCCAAGGCGTTCTCGCCCCTTCTGGCGGAATGGGAAACAACTGCCGAGACTGCTCCGGTCCATCTGCGGATGGACGCCGCGCTCATGGCCCCCGCAGCCGGTCGTCCCCAACGGATTAAAGGTAGGACTTCCGGGTCTTGAATGTAGGTCCTTTGTCCGCTTGCTATCGCGCCGACCCGCCGTCTAAGATCGCTTTCTCCTTTGCAACTCAAGGTGTTGAATGATGACCTCCGCGAGCGGTCTTGAGTTACTCCTGGAGTATCTGACTAAGTACTTTCCGGTTCTCTTGTTTATTTTTGTCGCGCTGGGGTTCGGCGTCGTCACTCTGCTGCTGAGCTATCTCGTCCAGCCCAAGTATCCGGAACCTGAAAAGCTCTCAGCCTACGAATGCGGATCCGAACCGTTTTCTGACGCTCGCATGCCGTTTCCGGTCCGCTATTACATCTTCGCCATGCTGTTCGTCATTTTCGATATCGAAGTGATCTTCCTGTATCCCTGGGCGGTCGTGTTCAACGATATCAACAAGGTGAGCGTGATCGGGCTAATCGAGATGTTGATCTTCATCGCCTTGTTCCTCGTCGCTTATGTCTATGCCTGGCGAAAAGGAGCATTGGAATGGGATTGATCCAGCTGGGTCGCCGCGACAAGGACGGTGCGCCGGACGTCATCACGACGACGGTTGAAAAGGCGGTCAATTGGGCACGGAAGGGCTCACTCTGGCCGATGACCTTTGGATTGGCGTGCTGCGCCATCGAAATGATTGCCGCAGTCTCGTCGCGATACGATATGGACCGGTACGGCGCCGGCGTCTTCCGCGCCTCGCCCAGGCAATCCGATCTGATGATCGTTGCGGGCACCGTCTGCCGACGGATGGCGCCCGTCATCCGGAAGATCTACGACCAGATGCCGGAGCCGAAATACGTCATCGCCATGGGGTCCTGCGCAACCTCGGGCAATATCTACGACAGTTACAGCGTCGTCCAGGGGGTCGACCGCTTCGTTCCGGTGGATATCTACGTGCCTGGTTGCCCTCCGACTCCGGAAGCGCTCTTCGACGGAGTGCTCAAGCTGCAGGAACGCATCATGCAAAAACGCGTGTTCGTCAAGCAGCCGGAGCAGGTCAAAGCGGGGCTGAAGGCCTGAGCATGTCGCTGCAGCAGTTGGCAGATCGGGTCCAAGAACACTTCCCCGTGGGTTTCGTCAAGGCCGTACAGTGGAGAGGCGACCTGGCCATCACGGTCACCAAAGAGAAATTGCACGAGGTCGCCCAGTTCCTGCGCGACGACCCGGCCATGGACTTCGACTATATCGTCCATGTCAGCTCGGTCGACTGGCCCGATGACGAAGAGCGGTTCGAGGTAGTCTACGAGTTTTATTCGATCAGAAAGCGGCATCGTATTCGGCTCAAGACCCGCGTGACCGAATCCGATTGCACTGTGGAGTCGCTCACCGATCTCTGGAAAGGCGCCGACTTCATGGAGCGCGAAGTCTACGATATGATGGGAATTCGTTTTCGGGGGCATCCCGACCTGCGCCGCATCCTCATGCCGGACGATTACGCGGAAGGCTATCCCTTGCGAAAAGACTTTCCGGTTCGGGGCAAGGGGTGGCGCGATACGTTCGAGTTCTTGGACGAAACCAGATAAGCGCATCGACGATGGCATTTGAAGATCAAAGAACCACCGTTTATAAGGTCGACCCCACTCACCCTGAGAGTGAAACCCTTCCCACGCTGCGGACGGAGGAACTGCTGCTCAACATGGGGCCGCAGCATCCGAGCACGCACGGCGTTCTCAAAGTGATTCTCGAACTCGAAGGCGAACGCCTGGTCAAATCGACACCTGTGATGGGCTTTTTGCATCGCGGCGTCGAAAAACTCGCGGAGGACGGCACGTACCATCAGTTCATTCCGCACACGGACCGGCTCGACTACGTGTGCGCCATGTACAACAACTTCGCTTATTGCCGAGCGGTGGAAAAGCTCATGAACATCACGGTGCCGGACCGCGCCGAATACCTCCGCACCATCGTCGCGGAAGTACAGCGGATCATCGGCCACCAGTTCTGGCTCGGCACCCAGGCCCTCGACATCGGCGCCATGACGGTGTTCTTCTATTGCTTCCGGGACCGCGAGATTCTCCTCGACTGGTTCGACGAGTTGTGCGGGGCGCGTCTGACCACCAGCTGGTACCGTATCGGAGGCGTCGAGCGGGATTTTACGCCGTCGCTCTTCGCAAAGCTGAACCAATTTTTGGACTATTTCCCGCCCAAGATCGATGAGTACGTCATCTTCCTCGAAAAAAACCGGATCTGGCTTGCCCGCACGAAAGGCGTCGCCGTGATCTCGGCCGAAGATGCCGTCAGTTTCGGGTTGAGCGGTCCGACGCTTCGCGGCTCCGGAGTGGATTATGATTTGCGGAAGACGGAGCCCTATTCCGCCTATTCCAAATGCGAGTTCAACGTCCCGCTCGGCAAAAACGGCGACACCTATGACCGGTACTGGATCCGCGTCATGGAGCTGTATGAGAGCGTCAAGATCATCAAGCAGTGCTTGGCGCAGATCCAGGACGGCCCCATTATGGCCGATGTGCCGAGCGTGACGCTGCCGCCGAAAGAGCGCGTATTTACGAATCTGGAATCCATGATTCAGCAGTTCAAGCTTTTCTCTCAGGGGTTCAACGCCCCGCCGGGAGAAATTTACTGCGGCACGGAAGCGCATAAGGGTGAGCTGGGGTTCTACATCGTGAGCACCGGCGGGGGGAAACCGTACCGGCTCAAGATCCGCTCCCCTTCGTTCATCCACATGGGCGCATTCGACCACATGTCCCGAGGCTACATGATCGCAGACGCCATTACGTTGTTCGGCACCTACGACATCGTCATGGGGGAATGCGACCGATAAAAAGATTAGGATGAATGGAATGGTCCTTGATCATGAGAGGAACAGGGGATTGTAGAGGAACATGGGATTGAAACCAGCAACAAATCCGGATGTCGAGGCAGCGACGATTGAATTGACGATCGACGGGAAAACCGTCACGGCCAAAGACGGCGTGTCGCTGTACGACGTGATCTCCAGCACCGGCAAGATCATCCCGGCAATGTGTTACCACTATACGTTCGATCCCTTCGGCTCCTGCGGCATGTGTCTCGTGATGCAGGAGGGCAAGAAGGCGCCGGTACGTTCCTGCACGGCCAAGGCCGCGGCGGGCATGATGATCCGCACGGAAGGCGATGACCTGTTCCAGGCGAGAAAGAAAGCCGTGGAAAAGCATCTCTCCGTCCATCCACTGGACTGTCCGGTCTGCGACGCCGACGGGCATTGCGAGCTCCAGGACATGGCCTTTCAGCACGGCGTGACCAATCTCGCCAACGCCAAACAGAAATTCATTCCCGAGGACACGCGCAGCCCCGTGCTGGATTTCAACATGAACCGCTGCATTGCCTGCGCCGAGTGCATCAACGTCTGCAAGGATGTGCTCATGATCGACGCGCTGCAATTCATGAAGAAGGGCGGATTCAATCAGGTCGTGGCCAAGGGCGACCTCCCGCTGGCGTGCGAGTTCTGTGGCGACTGTCTGGCCGTCTGTCCCGTCGGGGCGATTACGAACAAGTTCTCGAAATATCTCTATAAGCCCTGGCAGATGAAAAAGACCACGACCACCTGCAACTACTGCGGAGACGGCTGTCAGATGTATCTCGAGACGAAGGACACCGAGGTGATCCGTGTCACGTCGCCCTTGTCCTGGAAGAACAAATGGGGCGATCGAGCGGATACCGGCAAGGGCCATGGCGGTCTCTGCGTCAAGGGACGGTTCGGCTTCGAATACATGGATTCATCGAATCGGCTCAAGCGGCCGCTGCTCCGAAAAGGCAACCAATTGGTGGAAGTGCCGTGGCTGGAGGCCATGCATACCGCCGTTGACCGCTTCGCAGACATTCGCAAGAAGCATGGACCGGAAGCCATCGCAGGGCTGATCACGGCGCGCTGCACGAATGAAGAGCTGTATCTGTTCCAAAAATTGATGCGCGTGGCGTTCCGCACGAACAATCTCGACAGCAGCGCGCGCTATGGCCACATGAACTTCGTCCGCGCCTCGAAAGCGGCGTTGGGGATCGGCCGCACGCCGAACGACTGGGAGGATCTGACGAAAGCCAAAGCGGTGCTCGTGATCGGCTCGAACCTGACCGAAACGAACCCGCTGACCTCCGTCCGGATCAAGGAAGCCATCCGTGTGTACAAGGCGCAGGTCGCGGTCTTCGATACAGCCATCACGAATTTGGGCAAACTGGCATCCCATCCGTTCCTCATCAAGGCCGGCACGGAAGGCCTCGTCATCGACGGCCTCGTGAAAACGGCGATCAACCTGGATCTCGTGGACGAGGAGAGCGTGAAAAAGCATCCGCAGGCGTTTGCGGCGCTCAAATCGGCCGTCAGTTCCATCTCGCTCGAGCAGGTGGCGGCCAAGACCGGCGTCACGGTTGAGCAGTTTAAAGAAGTGGCAACCATTTTTGCGGAATCGCCCCGTTCGATCATTCTGTGCGCGGAAGGCATCGTCCGGCAGCCGGACGGCTACCAGAACGTCTTAAAGCTCATCGACCTGGCCTGGATCACAGGCAAATTGGGACGACCCGGGTGCGGCGTCAACACCGTCACGGAAGAACCGAACGAACAAGGCGCGGTGGACATGGGCGTGGCCCCCGAGTTCCTGCCCGGACTTGCCTTCTCTGATGATCAGGCCATGCGCGACAAGCTGGCCAAGGCTTGGGATGCGACGCTGCCGCAGACAGGAAGCGGCGCACATCTGACCGAGATTCTCAAGCGCTGCCGCAGCGGACAAATCCGTGCGCTGTATGTGGTCGGAGAAAACCCATTGGCCACGCTGCCGGCTTCCATGGAAGTCAGGGCCGGGTTGGACCGCTTGGAGCTGTTGGTTGTTCAGGACCCCTTCCTGACGGAAACGGGACAGATGGCCCATGTTGTCTTGCCGGCGACCACCTCCGCCGAGAAAGACGGCACGTTTACCAATCTTGAAGGCCGCGTCCTTCGCTGCCGCCAAGCCATGGACGCGATCGGGGAAAGCGTGCCGGACTGGCAGATCATGACGGCGCTGGCGAACGGGCTGGGCTGCCAGTGGGAGTATGATTCGGCCAACGATATCCAGGCCGAAATCATGAAACTGATTCCGGGGTACTACAATCTCGGCCAGCCGAAAAAGATCGTGCCCACCGCCGACCACTATCTCTCGAACGGGTATGCGGCGGCCGTCGCCGGCCGTTATAAGGGTGTTCGCTCGGAGACCGCCGCGCCCTTCACGTTGCAGATGGGGCAGTTGCTGTATCATTCGGGCAAACTGTCCACGCTCGCCCCAGGCTTGATCAAGATCGGTCCGAACACGGGCCGGATTCGCATGCACCCGGCGGATATGGAGCGCCTGGGTTTGCAGGACGGGGCCATGGTGAAACTCAGTTCCGAGCGGGGCTCGCTGCAGATCGGCGTGCAAGTGGATCAAAGCGTGGCGCCGAACACCTGCTTCTTCCCGGAGCATTTCAACGAACCGCCGGTCAAAGATTTGATGGCGGTTCACATCGATCCGATCACCGGCGTGCCGGCATTCAAGCGGACCGGCGTCACGATCGAAAAGGTATGAACGGCCCTCTTATGAGCGTCGGAACATTGACGAAAAAATTCCTTCATGCGGCGCTCTTCTATGAGATCTGGGACGCCATGAAGGTGACCTTCAAACACATGTTTCACAAGCCGATTACGTTCCAGTATCCGCGGGAACAGCGGGCGCTCCCGGATACGCACCGGGGTGCGCTAGGCCTGCTGCGCTACGACGACGGCCGCGAACGCTGCGTCGGCTGCGATCTCTGTGAAGCGGCCTGTCCATCTCGCTGCATTAAGGTCCTCAGCGCCGAAGATCCCGAGCGGCCGCTTCAGCGCTACGCCACAGAGTTCTACATCGACATTACGAAATGCGTCTTCTGCGGCTACTGCGTCGAGGCCTGCCCGGTCAACGCCCTGGCCATGACAAAGATGTATGAGTTTTCCACGCACGACAAGCGGACGCTCTTGTTCGACAAAAAGCGCTTGTACGACATCGGGGAGCGCCACCTTGATGACGCCAAGAAATATTTGTATGCGCATAATCAGGAAAAAAATCTCGAAGAAAGCCGTGAGTACCGCTACTATTTCCCGCAATCCGTCGTCAAACCGACCCAATCGGCACCCAAACATCTGAGCTGAACGCCATGATGGTCGTGTTCTTCGCCTATTTTGCCCTGATGAGTATGGCTGCTGCCGTCCTCACCGTCGCATTGAGGAACCCTGTTCATTGCGGTCTGGCGCTGCTGGCGTTGCTGCTGCACGTATCCGGGCTGTTCGTGCTCCTGAACGCCGAATTCCTCTGGGCCGTCCAAGTCGTCGTCTATGCCGGCGCCATTCTCGTACTCTATCTGTTCGTCTTGATGCTGCTGAATCTCAAGACCGAGGAGCGCTATTTTCACAGCACGTATCTGTATTTTGTCGTTCCCACGATCCTGGGGTCTCTCTACGTGCTGGCCCTGCTCTTCAAGTCTCCCTACGCAGGCGCCAAAGGCGATGTGCCGACCAGCGCCGTGCTGCAGGAGGGCGACACCTACGCGATCGGCATGAAAATGTTCAGTGATTACCTGTTGCAGTTTGAAATTGTCGGAATCTTCCTTTTGGGCGCCATCATCGGGGCAATCGTGCTGGCAAAAACACCGAAACCAATCAGCGGGAGAGCGAACGGTGATCTGTGAGCAGTGACGGGCTGCCGGTCGGGCGGATTCGTCACAGGTCATCGGTCGCCGGGCATCGATCGCGGAACGTATGATCCCTCTAAGCGCGTATGTGGCCGTCAGCGCCGTGCTGTTTATCACCGGCTTGCTCGGCGTGTTGATCAGACGGAACTTCATCATCGTGCTGATGGCGGTCGAGATCATGCTGAACGCGGCGAACATTAATCTCGTCGCCTTTTCGCACTATCTCGAGTCCATGGCCGGACAGCTCGTCGCGCTGTTCATCATCGCCATTGCCGCCGGAGAAGCCGCCGTCGGACTTGCGATCATCATCGTCGTCTTCCGGGGGAAAATCTCCACGAACGTGGACGAAATGAATCTTCTGAAGTGGTGAAGGCGGCATGACGGATCTCCTCATAAAGCTCATTCCGGTATTTCCCCTCCTTGCAGTGATCGCCAACGGCGTCTTCGGCCGGTACTTCTGGTCTCACGAGTGGGCGCATCGTCTGGCGTGGGGTTCGGTGGGTCTGTCGTTCCTGTGCACGATCGGAGTCTTCGCCGACGTCCTCCGCACCGGAACCGCACACGAGGTCGTCGCCTATCAGTGGATCTTCGGCGGAGATCTCACGATCAATCTCGCCTATCTGGTCGATCCGCTCACCTGCGTGATGCTGCTCGTGGTGACGGGCGTGGGATTCCTCATTCATGTGTATTCGGTCGGATACATGCATGGTGAGGACGGTTTCACGCGCTTCTTCACCTATATGAATCTCTTCATGGTGTCGATGCTGCTGCTGGTGATGGGCAACAATTACGCGGTGCTCTTCATCGGCTGGGAAGGCGTCGGCCTGTGCTCCTATCTCTTGATCGGCTACTACTATGAAAAGGTCTCGGCGGCCAAGGCGGCCACCAAGGCGTTCGTCGTTAATCGTATCGGCGACGCGGGCTTTCTTCTTGCAATATTTCTCGTCTTCATCAATTTTAAGACGCTCGACTACACAAAAGTGTTTGCCCAAGTCGGCCACCTGTCGCCCGACATGGCCACCGCCATCGCGCTGTGCCTCCTGGTCGGGGCCATCGGCAAGTCGGCGCAGGTCCCGCTGTATACCTGGCTTCCCGACGCCATGGAAGGCCCGACACCGGTCAGCGCGCTCATCCACGCCGCCACGATGGTGACGGCCGGCGTCTACATGATCGTCCGCAACCATGCCATCTTCGATTTGTCGCCCGTCGCGCTCGAAGTCGTGGGCGTGGTGGGCGGCGTGACGGCGCTGTTTGCTGCGACGATCGGCCTCGTGCAAAACGACATCAAGCGCGTGCTGGCCTATTCCACGGTCAGCCAACTCGGCTACATGTTCCTCGGGGCCGGCATCGGCGCCTACACGGCGGCGATCTTTCATCTGATGACGCATGCCTTCTTCAAAGCCCTGCTGTTTTTGTCGGCTGGCTCGGTCATCCATGCCTTGTCGGGCGAGCAAGACATTCGCAAAATGGGCGGGCTCAGTCAGAAGATCCCGTGGACCCATAAGCTTTTCTTCATCGGCACGATCGCCATCGCCGGAATCCCGCCCTTTGCCGGATTTTGGAGCAAAGATGAGATCATGGCGCATGCGTTCACGCATCATCACTATGTTTTATACGGAATGGCTGCCATCGGCGCCCTTCTCACCTCCTTTTATATGTTCCGTCTGACATATCTGACATTCTACGGGAGGTCCCGCATGGACCATCACACCGAGGAACATGTCCATGAATCACCGATGGTCATGATCGCTCCCTTGATGCTTCTCGGGATGCTGTCGCTCGGGGGCGGATTTCTCGGCTTCCCGCCGGACCACGGATGGCTGCATGAGTTTTTGGCGCCGGCAGCGGGGGCCAGCGCAAAACACGACGTCAGCACCGGCGTCGTCCTGTCGCTCATGATGATCGCCAGCGGCATCGCGCTTTTCGGATGGGCATTGGCTCATTACCTCTACAGCATGAATCCCACAGCTCCTGAGCGATGGGCCGCGAAGGCCGGTGCTCTGTACACGGCGCTGTTGAACAAGTATTACGTCGACGAACTCTATGATCTGCTCATTGTCGAACCAACGAAACAACTCGGACGTGCACTGGACTGGTTCGATCGGGTCGTGTTGGACGGCATCGTGCGCGGCG
Organism: Nitrospira sp.; assembly: GCA_035495295.1. Taxonomy (GTDB): domain Bacteria; phylum Nitrospirota; class Nitrospiria; order Nitrospirales; family Nitrospiraceae; genus Nitrospira_C. The sequence continues at coordinate 39,852 of DATJGE010000065.1, forward strand.
TGGGGCACATGGCCGAATTAGGGGCTGCCGGCTCCACCTGGATCGAAAAGCATGTGATCTACGGCGGCATCAACATTGTCGGCTACGGGAATCATGTGATGGCCAGGCAGTGGCGCCAGCTGCAGAGCGGGATGGTCCACCATTATGCAGCCATTATTGTCGCGGGATTGTTCCTGCTCGCGGTCGTGATTCAACTGCTCATACAACGGTAATCCAGCGGCATGATGTTAGAACAACTGGACTCGACATTTCCCATCCTCAGCTGCTTGCTCTTTTTTCCGCTGGTCGGCGCCGCCGTGCTGTGGCTGTTCGACGACGAAGATCTCGTGCGGACGTCGGCGTTAACCATCGCATTGGTGGAAATGGCCTTGGCCGTATTCGTCTTGATGCGCTTCGTTCCCGATTCGCCCGCGATGCAGTTCGTCGAGCACGTCCGGTGGATTCCGGCCCTGGGTATCAGCTACCACCTGGCGGTCGACGGAATCAGCGTGCTCTTCGTCGGCCTGACGGCCTTTTTGACCGTGCTCGTGGTCATTTATTCCTGGGATACCATTCGCTACCAGACGAAGCTGTACATGATGGCGCTCTTGGCGCTCGAAACGACGACGATGGGTGTCTTCATCTCGATCGATCTCATTCTCTTCTTCGTGTTCTGGGAATTGATGCTGATTCCCAGCTACTTTTTGATCAAACTCTGGGGAGGCGGTGCCGAGCGGCATTACGCCGCATTGAAATACGTCCTCTACACGCTGTTGGGCAGCGTATTCATGCTCGTCGGCATCGCGCTCTTGAATATCAACTACCATACCTATGCCACGTTGCATCACATGGACCAAGCCTACTCGTTCGATTTCCTCGAGCTTTTGGCCATCCCCATTCCTCTGCCGCAGCAGGTTCTGATTTTCTGGCTCATGTTCATGGGATTCGCGTTCAAGGCGCCTGTGTTTCCGTTTCATACCTGGCTGCCCGATGCCTTGCTGGAAGGCCCCATTGCCATGGCCGTCATCCTGGCGGGCATTAAGCTCGGCACCTTCGGGTTTATGCGCTTCAGCATTCCGCTGCTGCCCGAGGCCTCCAAGAGTCCGACGGTCGTCCTCGTCATGATGGGCCTCGGGCTCGCGGCGATCGTCTACGGCGCCATCAATGCCTTGATTCAACCGGACTTCCGGCGCCTGCTCGCCTACAGCAGCATCAGTCATTTGGGATTCATCGTGGTCGGCTTGTTCGCGCTGAATTACCAGGGCCTGCAAGGCAGCCTCTTGACGATGATCAACCTCGGCTTCAGCACGGCGGGCCTTTTTTTCATCGCGGGGTTTCTCCAGAGCCGTCAGCAAACCACGCAGCTGGCGGCCTTCGGCGGAATGGCCAAGCATACCCCGCTGCTCGCGGCGTTTTTCCTCTTGATCGGACTGGCGTCGATCGGCCTGCCGGGCACCAATGGATTCGTCGGCGAATTTTTAATTCTGTTGGGCGCCTTCAAGGCGTACTGGGTATATGGAGCGATCGCCGTCACCGGGGTCATCACCGGCGCGGCGTATTTTCTCTGGTATTACGAACGGGCGATCCTGGGACCGGTTGGCAAAGCCGTCCGCGAATCGATCACCGACCTGCATCTCCGCGAGACCGTCATCGCGGTGGCGCTGTCGATCATGATTCTCTGGATCGGACTGTACCCTGCTCCCTTCCTGCGCATGATGAACGGTTCCGTGCAGGCCCTCGTCGACCGGCTCGATCATGGCACGGTTGCCGGCGGGAATACCGAGCGGTCAGAGCCCCTAGGCAAGAGGCTGGAGGCGAAATCAACGAATCTCAGAAGCGAGTCAGCCGCGGAACCCTTGGCCGATCGCCTTGAGCCGCTGGCCAGGGATCGACGATGAGCGACTACATCCTGCTGTACATTCTTTTTGCGCCGTTCGCCGGCGCCATCGCGCTGATCTTTTCTTCGAATCGCCAGGCCACGCTCGTCAGAGGCATCGCTGCCGTCTCCGCCGGCGTCTCGCTGCTTGCCTCGCTGTATTTGTTCTACGCGTACGATCCCGTCAAAGGTGGGTATCAATTCGTTCAAAAATTTGAATGGTCGCGGCAGCTCGGCATCGCCCTCCATCTCGGCGTGGACGGCATCGGCACGCCGCTCGTGCTGGCGTCGTCGATCCTCTTGTTCGCCGGGATTTTCGTGTCGTGGCATATCAAGGACCGGACGAAGGAATTCTATATTTGGCTGCTGATTCTGGCCGCCGCCACGATCGGCGTCTTCATGTCGCTCGACCTCTTCTTTCTGTACTTCTTTTACGAGATGTCGGTCATTCCGATGTACCTGTTGCTTGGCATGTGGGGCAGCCATACCAAGAAGTACCTCGAGATGACGGATCAAGAGGGGGTGAAGCTCCGCGACTCGGTGGGCTTCATCTTCAACTTTGCCGCCAACAGCAAAGAATATGCGGCCATGAAGCTCGTGCTCTTTCTCTCGGCCTGGGCGGTCGTCGCATTGATGGGCATCCTATTGATCTATCGGTATTCCGGCCTCAACACCTTCGACATCTTGCAGCTGCGGGAACATGCCAAGTTGATGAATATCCCCGTGCTGGGCACCACGCTCGACCGGATTATCTGGGTCCTGATTTTCTTCGGTTTCGCATCGATCGCACCCCTGTGGCCGCTGCATTCTTGGTCTCCGGTCGGTCATGCGGCCGCCCCCGCCGCTACCAGCATGCTGCACGCCGGCGTCTTGATGAAGCTGGGGCACTTCTCGATCATTCGGGTGGCCTTCGAAATCCTGCCGGATACGACCCGTGAGCTGATGCCGATCGCGGCGGTCCTGTGCATTTTCAGCATCATCTATGGAGGATTCGTCGCCTTCTACGCCAAGGACACAAAGTACGTGATCGGCTACTCGAGCTCGAGCCACATGGGCTACGTCTTTCTCGGCATGGCGGCGCTCAATTACATTGGATTGAGCGGCGCCGTCATCTACATGTTTGCGCACGCCATGGCCACCGGCATGCTCTTCGCCATGGCCGGGTGGGTCTACGATCAGACGCACACCCGCGACATACCCTCCTTGGGCGGGCTCTCGAACCGGATGCCGTTCATCGCGGGCTGCTTCGTCATTGCCTGCATGGCGTCCGTGGGCATGCCGGGCACGGTGAACTTCATCGCCGAAGTCATGATCATCGTGGGAAGCTGGAATAAGTATCCGCTGCAAGTGATTATCGCCGTGATCGGCATCGTCATCACATTGGCCTATCTGTTCCGCATGATGCGAGGGCTCTTCTACGGTCCGATGGATCAAAAGTACAGCCACTCACACGACGCCGTCGCGGTGGTCGACCGCCTGCCGTTGTTGATCATGATCGTCGTCAGCGTCGGTTTTGGTCTGTTTCCGATGCACATGTACAACGTCGTCCGCTCCGGCGTGGATCCGCTTGTGGCAAAAATCACGCAGGTCCACCCGGTCACCGCCGGTGATCCGGCTCAGGCGGAGGTCGTATCTACGCTCGCCGCCTCCCGCGCAACTGCTGCGCCGGCACGGAGGTCCGAATGACCTTTTCGCTCACAATGTCGTCGTCGGACCTTCTATTGCTGCTCCCCGAAATCTTCCTGACCTGCTGGCTGTGCGTTGTCCTGATCATCGACTTCTCGTTCCCGCGCCTGCCCAAGGAAAACCTGGGCTATTTGAGCGTGGCAGGCCTCATCGCCACACTGGGATGCCTGGCCTGGTTCGATGTGTCGGGAATTTCAGGAACGCTGTTCTCGAACATGTTCGTGGTCGACCGGATGGCGTTGTTCTTTAAAATCTTCATCGTCTCCTCCACGATCCTGGTCATTTTGGCGTCCATCGACTTCATTCACCAGTTCACGTTCTTCCGCGGTGAATACTATTTCCTTGTGGTGATGTCGGCCCTGGGCATGATGTTCATGGCGTCGGCCAACGATCTCTTGTCCGTTTTCGTTACGCTGGAATTCTCGACCTTCGGCTTCTACGTCTTGGTGTCGTATTTGCGGGAGGACGTGGCGAGCAACGAAGCCGGATTGAAATTTTTCATTCTTGGCGTCTTTGCCGCAGGCCTCCTGGCCTACGGCATCAGTCTCGTCTACGGCGAAACGGGTCAATTGGTGTTCTCCGATATGAAATCACTGCAGCCGACGCCAGGACTGATCATCGGCTTTCTGCTCATTTTCGGGGCGCTCGGATTCAAAATCGGCGCCGTGCCGTTCCATTCCTGGATTCCGGACACGTACCATGGCTCGCCGACACCCGTGACGGCCTTTCTTTCCATCGCGCCAAAGGGCGCGGCCTTCGCCATCCTTTTACGGATGTTCTTCGTGGCCCTCGGGACGTTTAAGCCGACGTGGGTCTTGTTGATGATCGGCGCGTCGATCTTGTCGATGACGTACGGCAACATTGTGGCCATCGCCCAAAAGAACATGAAGCGGCTCCTCGCGTACTCGGGCATCGCGCAAATCGGCAACGTGCTGATCGGACTGGCGGCGGGAACAAAGATGGGCAACGACGCCATTATGTTCTACCTCCTGACCTATCTGTTCGCCAACCTCGGCGCGTTTGCCGTGATCATTGCAGTCGCTCAGGCGATCGGCAGCGAAGAAATCGACGACTACAGCGGGTTAGGACGGCGGTCGCCGTTCCTGGCCTTTTCGATGTTGATCTTCCTGCTGTCGCTGGCGGGCGTCCCGCCTTTGGCCGGTTTCATCGGGAAGCTGTATATCTTCGTCGCGGCCGTCAAGGAAGGTCTCTATACGCTGATCACCGTCGGACTGGTCAACATCGTCATCTCGATGTATTACTACCTCATCGTCGTCAAGAAGATGTATATCGTAGAACCGCACGACCCGTCGCCCGTCACCGTATCGGGTCCCATGAAGGCGGTAATTTATGTCGGACTTGCCGGCACCTTGTTCATCGGCATCTATCCCCAACCGGCGGCCGATTGGGTCGTTGCCGCGACCATGATGTTCTCGAACATCAGCACCTCAGCGGCTCTGCCAAACCCTGCCCTCATTACGACCGGCCACTGATCTTCCGCGCACGCTCATCTGATATATTGCTTGCAGCCCGTGGTAGGCCAGAGTAGAGTTTGTTAGGTTTTCATACCATTTTTACGGCTTCCACGCTGTCAGGTTATGGAATCAGCCACACAGGACCGTCCCTCCACGAGCCCCCCAGCCGTGCCGCCGCTGCCGGAGCCGGTGCAGCCAGCGCCTGGCTGGCTGCGCCTTTTCGGAGAAAGGGCGCAACGGTTCACGGCATGGATGAGCCAGTGGTCGATCGAACAGCGGGTGCTCGCCGGCTTCGGACTCGTCTTTCTCGGCATTATCGCGATCAGCATCATGTCGTACCGGAACACGGCGGTCGTGGTGAAGAACAGTCGACTCGACACGTCAAGCCATGAGCTCGTCCAGTTGCTCAGCTCGATCGAGGAAGCGCTCATCGCGGCCGAAAGCGGGCATCGCCGCTATCTCGTCACAGGTGATGAGTCATATTTGAAGCCGTACCGTGCCCTTATGGAACAGATGCCCGAGTTCTCACGCTACCTCGAGGCATTGGCGGATCCTTCGGGCCAACGCGAGCGAATCACGGAAATGGAACGGCTCATTCAGAAGCAATTGGAGATCGAGACGAATGCCATCCATCAGCGAAGCACCCAAGGAGCCGATGCCGTACGTCACCTGGCGCTGCCCGGCGTGGCGAAGCGCGAACTCGACGACGTTCATCGCCTGATCGCAGACCTTGAAAGCGCGGAACAGCAGGCAACTCGCGCTCGAGTCCTGAAATCTGCGGGCACGACCCGCAACACGATCGCGCTGCTCGCTTTGGGCGCGGTGCTGCAGCTCGTCCTCCTGGGGTCAGTCTATTTTCTCATCCATCACGATATTACGAACCGCCGGCGGGTCGCCGCCGAACTGCGGCGCCAGGGCGAGCTGCTGCAAGCCGCCAACAAAGAGTTGGAAGCGTTCAGTTATTCCGTTTCGCATGACCTGCGGGCCCCTTTGCGGCATATCGACGGGTATGCGGCGCTCCTCTCGAAGAGCGCCGCCGAGACCTTAAACGACAAAGCAAAGCGGTATTTAGAGACGATTTCCGCTTCGGCCAAACAGATGGGTCAACTGATCGACGATCTGCTGGTCTTCTCCCGGATGGGACGGCAGGAGATGCTGCGCAGCACCGTCAATCTGAATCAGCTCGTCAAAACGGTCATCCATGATTTACGTCTTGACTTGCAAGGAAAGACGATCTCCTGGACAATTGGCTCGTTGCCGGATGTGCCGGGCGATCCGGCCATGCTGCGCCAAGTGTTCATGAATTTGCTTACGAACGCGGTGAAGTTCACGGCGACGAGGGCCAAGCCGCGCATCGAAATCGGCGCGACGCGCGACACGGCGGGCGAGGTGACAATCTTCGTACGGGACAACGGCGTGGGTTTCGATATGCAGTACGTGAATAAGCTGTTCGGGGTCTTTCAGCGCCTGCATCGAAACGATGAATTCGAAGGGACCGGCATCGGGCTGGCCAATGTCCGGCGGATCATCCACCGGCACGGCGGGCGCACCTGGGCCGAAGGAGCGCTCGATCAGGGCGCGACCTTTTATCTGTCGCTTCCGGTAAAACGGACGCCCTCATGACCACCGTGAAACCCATCTTATTGGCGGAAGACAACCCGCGCGATGCGGAGCTCGCGTTGGCCGCAATGGAGGAGCACCACATTGCAGACAAAGTGGTCGTCTGTCATGATGGCGCCGAAGTCTTGGATTATCTGTACTGTCGCGGCGCCTTCAAGAGTCGGCAATGCGGCAACCCGGTCGTGGTTTTCCTGGACCTCAAAATGCCGAAAGTGGACGGCATCGAGGTCTTGAGAACGATCAAGAGTGATGCGAATCTCAAGCCGATTCCCGTCGTCATGCTGACCTCCTCACGGGAGGAGCGGGATTTGGCGCAAAGCTATGCGCTCGGCGCCAATGCCTATGTGGTCAAGCCGGTCGAGTTCCAGCAGTTCATCTCGGCCGTGAAGGAGCTCGGCATCTTTTGGGGAGTGATCAACGAACCGCCGCCGGAAGGGAACTGAGTCCCTGTAGGCCTAAGGCAGGACGAAAGGAGTCCGCCCAAGAGGATCCGTGAAAACCCCGCTCCGTCTGCTCCTGCTCGAAGACGATCCCGTCGACGCTGATCTCGTCGCCGCCACGCTATCGGAGGCGGGTCTCTCCTGCATCGCCCATCGCGTGGACACACGCAGCGACTTTCTGGCCGCTCTGGAGACCGGCGGCTACGATCTCATCCTCGCGGATTATTCGATCCCCGGTTTCGACGGCATGACGGCGCTCGCCGAGGCACGTAAGCGGGCGCCGGACATTCCGTTTCTGTTCGTCTCCGCGACCATCGGGGAAGAATTGGCCATCGACGCCATGCATCACGGCGCGACCGACTATGTGTTGAAGCAGCGATTGGGCCGACTCGTGCCCTCGGTGCAGCGGGCGCTCCGCGAACGCGACGAGCGCCGTGAACGGAAGCGGGCCGAAGAGGCGCTGGCCCAGAGCGAACGGCAGTTTCGGCAGGCGCAGAAGATGGAAGCGGTCGGACGCCTCGCCGGCGGGATTGCGCATGACTTCAACAATCTGCTCACCGTCATTATGGGTTACGGCCACGTGCTCTCGACGGAGTTAGGGCGCGAGCATCCCCTGTACACAAAGGTCGAAGAGACCCAGAAGGCGGGCGAGCGCGCGGCGATGCTCGTGCGCCAATTGCTGGCGTTCAGCCGGAAGCAGCCTCTCGAACCCAAGCACCTGAGCCTGAACAACGTCGTATCGAATTTGGAAGGGATGCTTCAGCGATTGATCGGTGCCGATGTTCGCCTCGTCATCCGGCTTGATTCCGGGAACAGTCAGGTTCGGGCCGATCAAGCGCAACTGGAACAAGTGCTCATGAATCTCGTGGTGAATGCCCGCGATGCGATGCCCAACGGCGGGACCCTGAGCATCGAGACCGCCCAGGTCGAGCTCGCTAAAAGCCCGTTGTATCACGTCGATCCGCTCCTGCCAGGACCCTATGTAAAACTGTCGGTCGGCGATACGGGCAGCGGTATGGATCGCGATACGCAAGCGCATATCTTCGAACCCTTCTTCACCACGAAAGAAGAAGGAAAGGGCAGCGGTCTCGGCCTCTCGACCGTCTTCGGCATCGTGACGCAATCCGGCGGTGGGATCGACGTCACAAGCCGCGTCGGGCAGGGGACAAGATTCGATATTTATTTTCCTCGGATCGCGGCCGATCTCCAACCGGCATGTTCCTCGGAAGCGTCTGCAGAGCCGCTCGGAGGGCACGAAACGATCCTGCTGGTGGAAGACGATGCGAGCGTGCGCATTTTGCTTCGAGACGCGCTGCGAAAGCTGGGATACCGTGTCATCGAGGCCAAGCAGGGCTTGGAGGCCTGCGTCTTGGCCTCACAAGAATTGGATCATCTCGACCTGCTGCTGACGGACATGGTGATGCCCGGTATGGGCGGAAGAGAACTGGCCCAGCATCTCATGACGATCAAGCCGGACCTTCGTATCCTGTTCATGTCCGGTTTTACGGACGATGTCGGCATCCTGGCCGGGCACGAGCAGGGAACCAGCGGTTTTTTGCAAAAGCCGTTTACGCCGGAACTGCTGGCCCGCACGGTCAGAAAGATTCTCGACGCGCCGTCGAACAGCTCTCCGCAAGCGGCTTCCAGACGTGGCCCGCGTTAAGCCTGCCGATTCCTCCGCTCGGTTTGACGGTGAGGCACCGCCTCCCTATACTCCGTTTCACACGCGATGAATTTACGCCTTGATCGGACGCATGCCCGCGGCTTCGCCATTGTCGCGTTGCTGTTCGTCATTGGATCGTTCGGCCATCCGGCATCGGCGCAATCGATCGCATGGGACCGCCTGGCTGACGGACTCGCGATCGGCGTCTGGGATCCGGCACCGCACTGCAAGGACGTGCCTCCGCTGCTCGTCTCAGACATCGATCCGCTCCGCTACCGGGTCTCGGTGCACTATTTTCGCAATGAGCGCTTTGCGGAGCCGCCCGATATCCATGAATGGCAGAGGCGGACCGGGCATGATCTCGTGTTTAACGCCGGACTCTTTCGCGAGAATTTCTCGTACTTGGGACTCCTGTACGGGCAAGGAAAGTCGCTGGGAGGGAAGCGTCATGCGTCTTGGATGGGACTCTTTGTCGCCGAACCGATCGACGGAGGCGTCGCACAGGCCGGAATTTTGGATCTGTCCGTCGATTCGTTCGACGAGCAACGTCCGTCCTACGGCGAAGCGGCGCAAGCGCTGATGCTCTTGGATCGAAACGGACAAATCCGCGTGAAACAGTCCGGCAAGCAAGCACAGCAGACCATCGTGGGGGAACTACAGAACGGGCACATTCTCATCATGAAAACGACGGAGGCCGCGTCGTTGCATGCGATCGGCCAATGCCTTCACGACGCCTATCCGCAGATCCGTCAGGCGATGGCCATGGACGGCGGGTCGTCGTCCGACCTCTCAATCAGTCCGACGTTGCAGCACGCGATCGAGAAGACGGCGGGCGCGCATTCGTGGAGGCCGCTTTTGAATGGAGGCCCCACCGGGCACATCGGCTTGCCGGCGGTTATCGGCATCAGCCCAAGGCGAAGCGCGCCGCATCCGTGAAGCTGCAGACTATTTGCAACAGTTGGTCAACGTGTGACCGGGTAGCCGGCCTCCACCCAAGCGTTCATGCTGCCGCGGACGTTGTACACGTGCGTATATCCCAGATCCGCAAGCGTTTCAGCCGCGATGTTGCTCCGGTGACCAGACTGGCAATAGACGACAATGTGCTCATCCAGCGGAACGCCGATTTCACGATGACGAGTTTTGATCTCCCGGAAATCGATGTTGAGATCGGTGCCTGGAATAAAGCCCGCGTTATGTTCCTCCGGCGAACGAACATCAATGAGCACAAATCCCTTTTGTCCCATTGACGGCGCTTTATTCAGTCCCGCTCGCAGTTGCTGGACGGACAAGAGATAGGAATGGTGAGCCGAGACCACCGTCGTCATGCCGATCATGAACAGTATTGCAATCGCTGCCATGGCATTTCGGTGCATCATGGAAACCTCCTGAGGAACTTCGCCGGACACAATGGACTTTGATTATCATAGGAGCCGCATGAAGACTTGGTCAAGACTCGGATGGGCCCTGGCGCTGTTCCTTACCGGATGCGCCGAAGGTGCGAAGCTGGCGCAACGCGACGACGCCGGCGGCGTCGTCACCTATCCGTTCAAAGGGGAGCAAGGTCCTATGCTGTCCTCGTTTCGGAAGGACGCGCTCGCATTGATGAAGGACAGCTGTGGATCCGGCTACACGATCGTCCGCGAAGGCGAAGCCAAAGGTCGTGGACGGGTGGTCGGAGGCATTGAAGGTGGGCAGGAGGTCGTCCGTGAACGGCGGTGGGGCATCGAATTCCGCTGTAAGTGACGCGGCTCGGCTAATCCTCCCGCCGCCCCTGTGCGGCGGTCAAATCGTCGATCGTCAGCAAGCTGATCACCGTGACGCCCTCCCGTTCGACGTGGGCCCGTCCTTCCTGTTCCTTTCGATCGACAATCACAAGCGCGTGGCCGATGACAAGTCCCGCCTGCCTCGCGGCGGCGATGGCTTTGAGCAGCGACCCTCCGCTCGTCAGAACATCGTCGACGATGAGGGCACGATCGCCCGGGTGGAAGGCGCCTTCGATGAGCTTTCCCAACCCGTGATCCTTCGCCTGCTTCCGCACGACGAATGTTCGCCATTCCCGCTTCGGATCAGCGGCGTAGGCGAAATCGGAGATCGTCGTCGCGATTGAGATCGCACCGATCTCCAGTCCGCCGAGGCAATCGATCTCTACGCCCGTCAATGCCTGATGAGCGAGTTGGCCGACCAAGCGACGGGCGGAGGGGTGGGCCATCAAGGCGCGGCAATCGACGTAAAACGGACTCTTCTGGCCGGAGGCGAGGGTAAATCCTTTTTCCTGATCCCATTTGAATGAGTGCGTTTCGTGAAAGACACGAGCCAGTTTCGCTGCGGCGGACATCATCTCACTCGATCACTTTCTGCATATCGCGTCTGACGGTTGCCTCGACCTACCGTCGAGAAGATTCGTTTCATTGAAGGCTGGCGGATGGGGAAACGCAGCGGAACTTTACAATACCTGCATAGCCGCGGTCTACACTGTTGAAGCAGCAGCTAGCCGCAGCGAGGTGATTCGGCTTTCTGCGATTCTCTGCACAATTGCATTCGTCCAGCGAGATTTCATCTCCAAGCAAAATCGCAAAACGCAACATCACGACTGCGTATTTTTACGCTACGTAATCCACGCATCTTTTTCTGTTTTTCTTGCCGGGCGTGTGACCCTGTGATGTATTGACAATCGGACCTCTGCGGCATGCTTAACCCTCTTATCTGCGACGCACATTCTTTAATGGTCGCGCAGGTGTTGCCGCGTAAGTGTTTCGCGAAGGATCCGCCGTGTAATCGACCCTCTGTAAGTGAGAGGGCGGAGCTCTACAAAGTCGATATCACTTACCCGCAGGCATGACACTAAAAGACAAGCTCTCGATAATGTTGGACGGAACCCCGGGCCGGCGGTTGGTGTTGGTACTGATAGGTACGCTGATCGCGGGCCTCCTTGAAATGCTCGGGGTCGGCACCATACCAGCCTTTGTCGGGGTTCTAATCGACCCTGATTGGCTGTTCTCATTCCTGCCCGGAGGAATAGGCGCCGCTTGGACACATAAGACTCGGTCCGAACTGCTTATATGGGGAGCAACTTGTATTTGCGGGATCTTTTTGTTCAAGAACCTTTATGTCGTTGTGCTCGTGTATGCGGAAACCCACTTCGCGCAGCATCTCGCCGGTTCGGTCTCCAACCGATTGTTCTGCGCGTACATGAAGAGCCCGTATCAATTCCTCCTCCAACGTAATCCCGCCGAATTGATTCGGATCGTCACAGAAGAGGCCTTCTACGCCGTGCACTTCGTCAGAGCCGGACTACGGCTAATACGCGAAGGTGTCGTCTTGGCTCTGGTCTTGTTGCTGATGATCGTCGTTGAGCCTGTGGCGACGGCTGGGGTGTTCTTGCTCCTCGCTCTGGTCAGCGGCATATTTTACTCTGCTGCGCGCCGCGTACTGACAATTCATGGCCAACGTTGGCTTCAGCATTGGACTCACCGTCTTCAAGTCGTGACCCAAAGCTTTGGCGCCATCAAAGAAGTCAAGA
>DATJGE010000066.1:0-13535 GCA_035495295.1 Nitrospira sp.
GTAGCCGAATCGTTTGAATTAACGCGGTGAGGTCTTGTTTGAGAGAGAGTGCGTGACCGGTGAAGCCAATGACCTGTTCCTCAATGCCTACGCGAGTGGAATCGTTGGCCTTTGTAATGCAAGCAGTGGATCTTGTCAAGGCAGAAGAGTGCGGGTCTGTGCTCGATGATCGTTCGTGCTCGCACCCGCCCGGTGTGGGAAAGAACAGGGTGGCCTGTTAGCCTCTTGTGCTCGCAAAAGGCGCACACCAGAAAAGTAGGCGTACGGGCTGGTTGATCTCCTTTGCTCGCCGAACGCGCACGCCAGATCCATCGTATTTTAAGATAGGCGGTGCTCGTCCAGGCGCGCAGTGGGAGATCAATCCAGCCCCGCCCCATAGGAAGAACCAGTCAGGCGCCATGAAGATGCGGTTGCTTTGTCTTGGGACACAGTGCGTCTCGGCGCGGATGGTGGGCGGGTGAGAAGAGATCATTCGAGCCCACCCGCTTGAGGAAGGAGAAATCAGCGACAAGTCACATGCCGTGTTTCAGCGAGACGGACATCTCGCTTCTCCGGCCAGGCGCTGGAGTTGTCAAAGGCATCCCTTTGGAAGAGGGATTGGGAGCAGGTTGGGGCAGAAGGGAGTACGGGTCAACGCCGGGGCACGAGGATGAAGCCTTCGGCAGCGTCGCCGTAGCCGTGAAAGCGGCCGCCGAGGACATGCTCGGCGGACAACGCGCAGAGTGCCGCATCGAGTTGATCGATGCTGGCCAACGCTTGAACCGCAACGCCCGCTTGCTCGAGGATGCGCCGGCGATCCATCCGTTTGTCGTACGCCGAGAGCCGCTTGCCTGCCAATGCGCAGGCGATGGCTTGAGGAAACGTCTCGAAACAGAACGGTTGGGCCAACGATGACCGTCCGTCATAGAGACGATATCGGCGGGCGAGATGTGTGTACAGCGCGAGTCCATTCACCATCCACCGATAGAACGGACGCGCTTCGCCGATGACCTGAGCAGGCGTCGAGAACGCCGAAATTCCGTGTCTCGCGAGTTCGCGCTCGCAGGGCCTCGACCGTCCGCTGATGCTCCAACAGCACGGTGCATCAATGCCGACTGCTCCCGCGCCTTGCTCAATGCACCAACCAGCGACGTTTTCAGCGCTGCAGCTCGTGAGCGTGGCTATCAGCCGCCGGTTGCGTAGAATCACGGCGTGAAAGCCCTTCTTCTCGCCGCCGACATCGATGCCGGCAAGAATCGCTGATGTCATGAGGGAAAGAGTAGGCCGCACTCCGGATGGCGTCAAGGAGCGGTTACCTGAATGGGACAGGTTTCGCGCCCGCGTCCTGCGGGCTAAACACTTCGTTCAGGTTGCTGAAGCTGCCGCCCGGAGTAGGTCCGCCGCTGATGACGAAGACGCGCCCATCGACCACGGCCGATCCCAATCCATGACGAGCCGTCGGCATTGGAGCCATCGCCTGCCAGGCGTCTCTTGCCGGATCATACGCCTCGTTGTCGGCGAACGTGCCATCAGCTCCCTCGCCGCCAAACACATAGATCCGTCCACCCGCTTCAGCTGCGGTGATGCCGCTGCGTGAGGTAGGCAGGTCCGGCGCGCGGATCCACTGATCCGTGCTCGGATCGTACACTTCGGTCACCGACAGATTGCGGTGATAATCACCTTTCAGACGTCCCCCGATGGCATACACTTTACCGGCCGCCGAAGCTGTCGCCAGATGATCACGCGGCGTCGGCAGCGGCGCGCGCGAGGTCCAGCTGTTCGCGACCGGATCGTAGACCTCCACGGCCGCGCTGTTGGCCTTGCCTTCATAGCCGCCGATCGCGTAGAGCTTGCCATCATGAACGGTGACGCTCAGCGCACCGCGAGCGGTCGGCATCGCTGCACGCTCGGTCCATGCATCGCTCGCCGGATCATAACGGTACACCGTGGCAACCGGCCCCCAGACGCTCAATCCCGATTGTCTGTAGCCGCCGACCACATAGACGCGGCCGCCCACGACGCCAATGCCCACATGGTGTAGTCCGACGGGCATCGGCGCCTTCGCGGTCCATCGGTCCATCGAGGAATCGTACTCTTCGACGGCAGGAGTAATCGCAAAATTCAGTACATTGCCCAGGCTTGGCTCCTCGAAGCCGCCCACCACATAGATCTTGCCTCCGACCGCAGCAGCAGCCACTTCCGTGCGCTTCATCGGAGCAGGCGCCGCCGTTCGCCAGCCGCCGCGATCCAATCCCGCCTCGGTGCCGAAAACCGGCAACAGCATCAGGCTTACACCTATGAGCAGATACCCTCGTCTCATGACACCCTTTCAACGGGCTCGTCCATTTCTTCCCACAGCCAGGCCTCAAGCAGCATATAACTGACTCCCAGTACTACCGGACCGACGAAAATCCCGACGAGCCCAAACGACACGAGACCGCCGATGACGCCGGCCACCACCAGGAGTAACGGGAGCCGTGCCCCCTTTTGTATCAAGATTGGCCGGATCACATTATCGATGGTCCCGACGAAAATCGTCCAGCACATCAGGGCAATGGCCCATCCCGTACTGCCCTGCCAGTACAACCAGCCAACGGCCATCAGAAGCACCGGGACGACGCCGACCTGCACGACGCCGAATAGAAACATGAGGGCGGTCAGCAACACGGCGAACGGCACGCCAGCCACCGCAAGGCCGATGCCGGCCAGCACCGATTGGCCGACGGCGACTAAGACAATTCCCAGTGCGACCCCGCGAATCGCCTGTCCCGCAAGGTTCACAGCGCGCTCCCCTTGCCCGCCGGCGAGCCGCCGCCCAAAACGGCACAAATCCATAACCGCGACATCGCCGCGTGCAAACAACACGGCGGCGGCGACGACGGTGAGGAGAAACTCACCGGTCATCGCGCCCAGGCTTCCGAGCTGCGAGAGCAGCCAGCTGCCCGCTATCTTCGCGTACGGCTCGGCATAGCGCGCCAGTTCTTCGGGCCCGGACGAAGCGAATTCACGCCACACGGTGGCGATCCTGGTGCCGATGAATGGAATGCTTTCCATCCAGCCCGGAGGTGAAGGCAAGGTGACCGACTTCAACGACTGCACCCAGTCCACGATCTCATCGAGATGGGCAACGAGAGTGCCGATCGCGAGTGAAAAGGGGACGGCGAACACGAGGAGCAGCGCGAGCGTCATGACGGTGACGGCCAACCCCCGACGGCCCCATAACAGCGCTTCCACGTGAAGCATCAGCGGCCAGGCGGAGACGACAATCATCGTTGCCCACAAGAGGGCCGGGAGGAATGGACGCAGGATCCAGAACGAGGCGGCGATGAGACCGACCATGAGCAGCACGGACAGGCTGGACCGTGCCAGGTCCCGCTGTGGAATCGGCGCACGCATCGCCCCGTTCCTCTCAGCACGCACGGATCAGATAAGGCGGTCGTGTCAGAGCTCTTCCTCTTCGACCTGTTCGATCGATTGCTTGATGGCGGCCACGAACGCCGGCGCATCGGCCAGATCGCGCTCAGTGAGCTGAAACTCCGATACGAGCACGCCGTCACGGTCGACAATCATTAAGCGATATCCCGGTTTCATGGCGACAGGTCACACGAGGGTCCCACGCGATAGGCGGGCATCGCCCGTCGCGGCAGGGAGACGCATTCGCCGGCTATGCGGCCTTGCGGAGGAACATCTTGTCCGATTGCGGCCTCCGGCCATGAAACATAAACGTCACCCCATCCGACTTGAGATCCTGCAGGTGGCCGGCCTCCGAGTCGAGGATGTGCAGCTGTTCTCGAAGCGCGACCAAATCCAAATCGGAGAGGTCCTCGCCGTGGGTGCGGAGCTTGCGGTAGAGGTTCTTTCCGTGTGAAATGAACTCCTTGACTAAGCGCTGCATATCCATAAGAAGCCTCCGTCTCTGAAATGGGTGAGTGCCTACGGCCGACCTGCTATCTACTATCCGCTGCTTTCAAGGATGCACCGCCTAGGAAAAGCCCTGGTTCCTTCGGGATGACACCGCCTCCTCCGCTCTACCATCCATTCGTCCATTCGCCTACAATTCAGCCCACGACACGTTGCACTGCACTTCAACAAGGAGAACGCCATGCAGACCTACGTCAGCCTCGTGAAGTTCACGGAACACGGTCTTCAAACGATGAAGGATAAGGGCATCGAGAGAGCTGAAATGGTAAAGCAGAATGCGAAATCCTTGGGCGGAAAGCTCGTGCAAGCCTACTACTGTCTGGGAGAATATGACGTTGTCGCCATTTGGGAATTTCCCGACAATAAAACCGCCATGAAGGCCGCCGTCCTCAACGCCTCGTTGGGGCACATTCAGATCACGACCCTTCCGGCGGTCAACCGAGAGGAATGGAAAGGGTTGTTGCAGCAGTCGCTCGGCAGGAAAAAATAGCGAATTGACCGGTCGGTGCCCGAGCCTCGGCGCAAGTCGTGTGCGGTATCCCATCCCGAAGGGGAACGAGAACAGTCTTTCGCTGCAGGCGCTTGGGCCAAGCGCACGTCTCGGCGTGCGCAGGGTCGGGCGGGTGAACTGGGCCAAGCGCAGGTCTCGGCGTGCGCAGGGTCGGCGGGTGAACTGGGCCAAGCGCACGTCCCGGCGTGCGCAGGGTCGGGGCGGGTGAACTGGGCAAAGCGCACGTCCCGGCGTGCGCAGGCGGCCGGGCGAGAAAGTTGATCGGCACCACCCGGAAAGAGCATTGTGAAAACGTGTATTCGTGAAACCCGCAAGGGCATCCCTTTTTGACGGCAGCGAGTTGAAAGGAGCGCCAGTCCTGGTGTCATTCTCCAGGAAGAGCGACGATCTGCTGGGAGAGGCGGAAGAGAGAAGAGAAACGACAATGACACGAGGATGGAGGATGAATGGTGTGCGCTGGATGGCCATTAGCCTTATTGTCGGTATCGCTTGCGCCGGACAGGCGCGCTCGCAAGAGGCGCATCAGCATGAGCAGATGCCCAATGTCATGGAGTACATCGATCAACTCGACCGTCACGAGCGCGATCAGGAGCAAAAGCCGTCAGAGGTCATCGAGGCCCTGGCACTCAAGCCGGGCATGCACATCGCCGACCTTGGCGCCGGCTCGGGCTACTTCACGAGGCGATTCGTGGAGGCAGTCGCCGAGACAGGCAAGGTCTATGTCATCGACGTTGAGCCGGAGGCGTTGAAATATGTGGAGGACAGCGTCGTCCATATGCATCGATCGTTTGAGGCGGAATTCATTTTGGCCAGGCCGGACAATCCCAAGATTCCGCTCGAGTCAGTCGATCTGATTTTTGTCTGCAACACCTACCATCACCTCGAAGACCGAAGCCGATATTTCCGGAACGTCAAATCATCGCTGAAGCCCGACGGGCGCATCGCGATTATCGACTTTTATCACGATGAACGTTCAGGCGAGCTGAGCTTTCCCAAACACCATCTCGTCCCTCGAGAGACGGTGATCGAGGAAATGACGGCAGCCGGCTACCGTCTCGCCAAGGAACACACCTTCTTATCGAGACAATACTTTTTGGAATTTGAATGAGAGGGGAAAAGACAAGTCCGGTAGCATTTACTGAGCCGAAGGCTGTATTTTCGAAACGATCGATCTCACTTTGAGCACGCCCGAGTCACCGGAGAGCTCGAAACGTCCTTCGACGGTCACGACATCCCGCTCGCGAAGGGCGATCCTTGCTCCCGAGCAGTTCGCCTTGTATACAGCATCGATGGAGCCCGTGTCATCCTCGAGGGTGAACGACTGGTAACACTTGGTAACGCCGCGTTGCAGTTTGTGGTTGGAGACGGTTCCAGTGACGCGTACCATCTTGGATTGATACGGGCCCGGATTGTCGAGCAATGAGGCGATATCGGGAACCGTCCCGGCTAGCGAGAGGGAAGCGACGAAGCTCACAGTGATAACGATCGAGGTCATCGCTGCTGAGAACGGGAAAGGCACTCTCATGCATCAAATATAGCACCGATTCATTATCTGGCAATGACGAAGGCTAGCCCGTTAAGTATCAGTCCTACAAGGCCTCCCACGATGGCGCCATTAATACGAATGAATTGCAAATCCCTGCCCACCTCACGCTCGATGGTATCGACCATATGGACGACAGACCAATTGCAAACAGTGTCGGTAACCAGCTCTCCGATCCTGTCCCGATGCCGGGCCGCCAGATCCACCACAAACTCTCGTAACCCACGCTGCAGCAATGCCACAAAGTCAGGATCGGTCTTGAGCGTCTCGCCAAGGCCGCACAAGGCTGCGTCCAGAGACGCACGCACTTCGGACGCCTCATGTTTCAAATCCGCCGACAACCACTGTTTGAGAACGTGCCAGGAGTCGTCAAGAAATTGCAGCAGCGCCTCATAGTGCAGCAGCTCTTCTTTGATGGCGGCCTCCCGCTGCAAGGTCCGGTCGGAATGCATGAGCCATTCGGCGACTGCCGCAAGGCGTTCGACGAATTCGTGCCGTAATGGATCGTCAACATGGTCTCGCATGTCTCGTAAGACCGAAGCGAGCCAGTCGACAAACTTGCCCGCGACCTTGTCATCCAGCCTCATGAGATTGAGAAACCGTGACCATGGCAGTTTATCGGCGATCAGCGCGCACAGTTGGCTGCGGTGCGCTTGCAGCGACTCGTTCAAGAAGGTCAGCACATCGTTCACCAACAGATCCCGCTGAGCACTCTGTAAAAAACTGGAGAGCACCTTCCCCAGGAGCGGTGATACGTGCACGCCCTTCAGCGTCTTCGCCGCGAGGTGTCTGAAGAACTCTTGCATCGCTCTGTCTCCGGATGCGTCCACCATACGGCTTAACAGGCTTGCCACCTCGCGGGTCAGCACCTCTCTCCGCCCGCGGTCAAGCAGCACGGCCGTAAGTTCCTGTGGTATGCGCCATGACTCGATCAGTTTACCGATGGCGTCCGGCGTCAGAAGCTGACGTTGCGTCAGGCTGCCGAGCCTGGAAGCGATGTCTCTCTGTTTTCGTGGGATGATCTCCGTGTGTGGAATCGGAAGACCGAGCGGGCGCCGAAACAACGCAGTGACGGCATACCAGTCCGCAAGTGCGCCGACCATGGCCGCCTCGGCAAAGGCGCGGATCCAACTCAGGGCCGGATGTCTTTGCTCCCATATCAGCGACGCGAGAAAGAGCCCGGCCATGCCTACGAGCAGTCCTGTCGCCATCGCATGCGCTCGTCGAGACTTCCCTTCCAGGCCGCCCGGATTATCAACGCTCATGATCAGTCCTCACTGTTCTTTCCGTCGGGTTTTGTCCTTGTTTTGCGTTACCGCTTCCTGTAGCGTACGCCCGCCGACCAATGATGAACCTCGTTTAGGTACACGCATTATGATCAGCACTTTCGATTTAATGCTGTTGGGCGGCTTGGTCTCCATCGGCGGGATGGCGTTGCTCAGCCAGGGCAAGTCTGCTCATGTGGACGTTGGCTGGCTCACCCGTGTGAAGCCGGCGGACGAGCTGACAGTCAGGGACGACGAGAATCATGCACGGTTGACCGCACTCGCCGGCACCCGGTGGCTCACTGTCGGCGCCCTGACCCTGTTCATCGCCTATGCCCACGGCGCCGAGGAGGGATACCTCTTCGGTCCATGGACCGACGTCATGTTTCATCTCGTCTTTGTCTCGACTTGCTGGGTCACGACCCTCTATCGCATCAACCAGGCGGCCCAACGCACAGCCGTGGTCTCTACTCGGCCGCGATAAAGCACCAGCGAATGCCACACGCCGGGCTAGGCCGTTTTCGCGAGCACCTGCTCGAATTCCTCGATCGCGGCTGTGACTCCCTGTTGATCCTCTTGTATGCGGCTTCCGAGAACAAAGACGATGTCTTTGCCCAGAGCCCTCGTCAGGTCGGAAATCCGCTCTGCGCCAGAGACCTGGCGTTTGCCTCCGGTCCTTGCACTTCATAGACCGCGGTCAAACATTCGCCTTGCTCACCCATGCCATCTCTCCCCCGTAGAACCGCCGCCGGGCACACTAGCATATCTATAAATGCTCCCTCCAAGCTTGCGGGTGTCTCCTCTCGCTGGTGTCTCCTTCTGAGCGAAACGCACAGGCATTCCTTAAGCCATCACTTGAGCAGGAACCCGCCCGCCGACATTTAACTATGGGCGACCGACTCCCCTTTCTCTTCGGCTGTCCCTGCGTTATCATGCGCCCACGTCAATGTTGAAAACCGACGACCAGCCCGTCGTCCCTGCCTCGGTCACGCTTCCGGAGATCACGGTCAAAGCGGTCATCCTGTCGATCATTCTCGCAGCAGTTCTGGCCGCCGCCAATGCGTATCTCGGCCTCTTCGCCGGCATGACCGTGTCAGCCTCGATCCCGGCGGCGGTCGCCTCGATGGCGATTCTTCGCCTATTCAAACGGTCGAATATTCTCGAGAACAACATCATTCAGACGGCCGCCTCTTCCGGCGAAGCGCTGGCGGCCGGCGTCATCTTCACGATTCCGGCGCTGGTGCTCGTCGGATATTGGTCCGACTTCAATTACTGGCAGACTGCCTCAATCGCCACCGTCGGCGGCCTACTCGGCGTGCTTTTTACCATCCCATTGCGCCGCGCCCTCATCGTGACCGCTCGCCTCCGATTCCCCGAAGGCGTTGCGACGGCGGAGGTCTTGAAAGTGGCGGCACCTCCTGAACGCAGCGGCTTGGACCGGCCTCAAGCGAACCGGGCGCAGGGTGCCGGCGATTTTCGAACCTTGCTTGGGGCCGCTCTTCTCGGGGCTGCGGTGAAATTCGGCGAGAGCGGGTTGCGCCTCTGGACGGAATCCCTCGAAGGGGCAACTCAGGCCGGACGCACCGTGTTCTATGCAGGCGTAAATCTGTCGCCCGCACTGCTCGCGGTCGGATTCATTATCGGCTTGAATACGGCGGCCGTCGTCGTTCTCGGCGGCGTGATCGGCTGGCTGCTCTTGATGCCGATCCATGGAATTCTCTTCGGCCTGCCGGCCGGGAAAACGGGGGTGGCGGCGGCGATGACAATTTGGAGCGGTGACATCCGCTACGTCGGCATCGGCGCCATGCTGACCGGCGGGCTCTGGACGCTGACGAAGCTTCGAGAGCCGGTCTGGAACAGTCTCGAGACGCTTCGGGATGGTTACCGGACATCACGATCGCTGCAATCGGCGGTCATGCCGAGGACGGAGCAGGATGCGCCGCTGCCATGGATCCTTATACCATTTGGACTGACGCTGCTTCCGATGGCCTGGATCTATAGCACGGTCGTGCACAGTCTCACGATCGGCTTGGTCATGACGATGGTGATGGCAGTCGCGGCGTTTCTCTTTGCGTCTGTCGCGGCCTACATGGCCGGCTTGGTCGGCAGCTCAAGCAACCCTGTGTCCGGCGTCACGATCGCCACAATCATGGTGGCCTCGCTGCTCCTGGTGTTGTTGCTCGGCGCGGGGCACCCAGCCGGACCAGCGGCGACGCTCGTGATCGGGGCGGTTGTCTGCTGCGCCGCCGCCATGGGAGGCGACAACCTGCAAGACCTTAAGACCGGTCATCTCGTCGGGGCGACGCCGTGGAAACAGCAAGTGATGCAGGTCGTCGGGGTGCTGGCCGGTGCCGCCGTGCTCGTACCGGTTCTGTCGCTGCTGCAGGCCAAATATGGAATCGGCGAGCCGACCGCCGCTCATCCGCATCCGTTGAGCGCGCCGCAAGCGACCTTAATGGCCAACCTGACGCGCAGCGTGTTCGGCGCCGGCCTACCCTGGCCGCTGGTCGCTCTAGGAGCGGCGATCGGCGTGTTCGTCATTCTGATAGATCAACGGCTGGAATCGCGCGGCAGCGCATTACGCCTCCCCGTCCTCGGCGTCGCGCTCGGCATCTATCTGCCGTTGAAACTTTCGGCCGCCATTTTCGCCGGCGGCGTCATCGCGGCCGTCTCCGGCCGCATCGCCGCAAGGCCCGGCGAGCCGTCACGCCTGGGACTCTTGTTTGCCGCCGGATTGATCACCGGCGAGGCCTTGATGGGAATTTTCTTGGCCATCCCCATTGCCCTCGGCGCCTTTTGGCCCGGCCTCAGTGCCGATCCATTCACGGTCTTTGAGGCAGCTCCCCTCGGCGCTTGGCCCGGCGTCGTCATCGTGGCGCTCGTGGGATGGACGCTGTCTCGAATAGCGGCAAGCCCTTCTCGATTCCAGCCTTGATCCTTGGCGACGGCCTAGGGAACCTCCTGCTCAATGCTCATGGCTGAGCCTGTACAATAAACGAAACGAACAATCTTTAAGATAGGTGCCTTATGTTCGACACGTTGACCGGGAGCCTCATCATCGTTTGTGGCATGCTCGGCATTATTGCCGTCTTTGCCCTGTGCATGACGGGACTGCTGAGATGGTTGTTTTTAACTGACGTGGAGATGGCGGAGACGACGTCGGTGTATGATCCGGCGACGGCGTATCCCTCGCGCCGGGCAGCCTAGCTTCTTTCCAACGAATCGATTCCAGGTTGCCCGACTTGCCGGACCGCCCGCTGAATCGCGCCATAGAGCTGGTCTACGGCGGCTTCCTTGGTCAAGAGCATCGAGGCGCCGGCTGTCCGCATGGCGTCGTGATTATCGACGGAGGCGTTGACCGACATGCCGATCACCACCATGTCAGGGTACCTGGTCTTGATCTTTGCCGTCGCCTCAATGCCGTTCATACGCGGCATATTGATATCCATAATGACCGCGGACGGCTTCAGTTGCTCCGCAAGATCCACGGCCTCTTGCCCGTTCGAGGCCTCGCCGATCACGCTGACGTCCGAAAACCCTTCGAGCACGGACCGCAATCCCTGGCGCACCATCGCATGATCGTCGGCGATGAGCACGCGACACTGACCGTTGAGCCGTCCGTGAGCGACAGAAACCGAGGGCTCCAAACGCAAAATGCTCGGCGCCGTTTCGACCGCGGCCTGCGGCCTGGCGGTGCGGGGAAGAATCAGCGTGGCTCTCGTGCCTTCTCCCGGTGCGGAATGCAATTCCAAACGGCCTCCGAGTGCGTTCATGCGTTCACGGATACTGAACAGGCCAAACTTCGACGACATGGGGGACGGCTGTTGAGTCGCCATCGCCAGCAAATCGAAGCCGACTCCTTGATCCGCCACGACGATTCGCAGGAATCCGTCCCGTTCCTCGACAGTGAGAAACGCCTGCTTGGCGGCCGCATGTTTGACGGCATTCATCAGCAGCTCTCGGACCGACTGAAACACGAGCACGGCTTGATCTTCCGGCAGCCGCACGATGTCCGCGGGCTCAATGCGCACGGAGACGTGTAATTGATACCGTTGCATCTGCTCCGCCAGCCACCGGAGAGCGGCGAACAAGCCGAACTCGTGCAGTACGGGCGGGCTCAGCTCCGCGACCAGATTTCTCGTGTAGGTGAGCGCGTCGTTGACGACCTCTTCCGCCTGCTTGATCATCTCCGCCGACCGCAACGCCGGCCCTTGTTTCGCCTGCCCGAGTTTCAACCGCACGAGGACCAACATCTGCGCCAAATGGTCGTGCAATTCGGTGGCGATCCGCTTTCGCTCCCGCTGCTCGGCCAAATTGATCTCGGTGGCCAGCGCCCGAAGTTGGCTCTGCGAGGACACGAGCTCGCGCGTGCGTTCGGAGACCTGCCGTTCTAATTCCTCCGCAAATTGCTCGAGCCGCGCCTGCGAGGCCTTCGCGTCCGTAATCTCATAGTTGAGGCCGACCATCCGCGCCGGCCGGCCGGCGCGATTGACAATGACGGCATGACCGGCAATCCATCGTATCGCCCCGTCGTCGCCCACGATGCGGAATTCTTCCGAAAATCTCCCTGTCCGATTTGCGGCCTCGGTCGCGCGCTTCAAGCGGTCGACGTCGAGCGGATGCACAAGGAGATAAAACTGCTCGACTGTCTTCGGTGCCGTCTGGGATGAGCGTCCGAAAATCTGCGCCTGTTTGGCATCCCACATCAGCACGCCGCTCCGCAAATCCATCTCCCAGGCGCCCATGTGCGCCGATGCCATCGCCAGACGCAGCCGCTCTTCGCTCTCGCGCAGGGCCGCTTCGGTCTGCTTGCGCTCGGTGATGTCGTTGAAGAGCACGGCCACCTTGCGTTCGGCCGGCTCGCCGATTCGCCAGGCGTAGACGTCGTAATGGCGGCCCAGCTGCGCCGCTTCACGCTCAAACCGCATCGGCTCGCCCGTCTTTGCGATCTTCCCGTAGGCCTCGAACCAGTGCTCTTCATGGCGGGGGACCACCTCGAGCACCCGGCGGCCGACGGCGTTGGCGAATCCTGTCTGCCGCTCAAAACAGGGATTGATGGAGAGGAAGCGGTAATCCACCGCCCGATCGTGGTTGTCGAACAACACTTCGATCGTGCAAAAACCCTGATCGATTGACTCGAACAGCGAACGATATTTCTCTTCCGATTCCCGCAATTCCTTCTGCGCGATCCGCTGTCCTTCCAGCAAGTCACGCACTTGATATTGGCGGCGGCGCGAGCGCATGGCCACTTCCACCGACCGCAGCAACGTCGCCTCGCCGATAGGCCGCTCCAGCAAGGTCAGGCTGCCGGCGGCGTCCGCCGCCACATTGAGCAGGCGCGCAAGGCGCGATTCGCCGCCGCGCGTCAGCACAATCAGCGGGAGTTCCGACCAAGGCGGCTGATCATTGAGCGCGGCGAGCAGCTCAGGAATGTTCGGTAATTCGAGCGCTTCTTCCGTGACGAGAAAAGCTCCGGCCCCTGCAGCGAGGTGATGGGCGGCTTCTGCGGCGCTTTCGCAGACGGTCGCGGGGAAACCGTGCCGCCGCAGCAGACTCGACATGGCGGCAGCGTCCTGTCCGACCGGTGCGAGGATGAGGATGCGATCCTCCCGACTATCGGCCATTCTCTGGGCGCTCCATCATCTGCTCCATGCGGCCATGAAACACCGGCGCACCGGTCAAGACCCCTTGAAATTCTTTCAGCGGCCGGCCGATGCGCAAGCCTTTGCCCGATTCGAGTCGAAACTCACGAATCGTTTTCTCATGATGGCCGCTGCGCTTCTTGATCACGGAAAGCGCCTGCCTGACGGCCCCCGCAGCTTCGAAGAATCGGACGTTCACGACGGTATCGGCGAGATAGCTGAGATCCACTGGCGCTTCCGATTGCCCGACAAGTCCATGCAGCGCCAGGATGAAAATGGTCACGACGCCCTGTTGGTTGAGATATGCCGACAATTCATGCAGCTGGTTCGCAAGGTACTGCTCTCCCGGCATGGCGTTCATGTAGCCGTTGAGGCTGTCGATGATAATCAACTTGCAACCTTGTTCCACTCCGCGCCTGATACGCATGGCGAATTCCCCAGGAGACAGTTCGGCAGGATCCACCTGCTGAATACCGATCAGGCCGCTGTCGACGTGGGTGGTAATGTCCAAGCCGAGGGAAGCGG
The DNA here is from genome assembly GCA_035495295.1 of Nitrospira sp. GTDB lineage: Bacteria > Nitrospirota > Nitrospiria > Nitrospirales > Nitrospiraceae > Nitrospira_C. Next base: position 13,387 of record DATJGE010000066.1, read on the forward strand.
CGCGGTCGAGAACCAGGCCGCGCACCTCATCGAAGGCGAAGAGCATGCTGCGTTCTCCGTGGGCAGCCATTTCTGCGGCATATTGCAAGGCCAAGGTCGATTTGCCGGTGCCTGCCGAGCCCATGATCAACGTCGTCGTGCCCCGGTCG
>DATJGE010000067.1:0-17161 GCA_035495295.1 Nitrospira sp.
AGGTGGACGAACGCGGGCATCATCGTAAGGTTCTCCCCCAGCGGAGGGAGCGTTCGCCGAATTTGTTTCGAATCGCATCGAGTGCGGTAGACAGCCGGTGGGACGCCGGCGGAACGGATGCGGATTTGTCGAACAGCGACAATTGCTCGACGGGCGATTCCAGTCGATCGATCTGCAAGCTCAGGCGTGTCATACGCACGCGCCGCCGTATGCAACGGTCAAACACCCGCCTGAGTACCGGTTGAAGATCCGCCTCCCAGCAGCTGCCGTGTCGCAACCGCTCGTACGCGGCGAACTCGACGTGATCGCTATGCCGGATGGAGAGTCGCAGACGCCGACAGACTCGATGTTGCTGTCGAAGGGTCGCGCAGAGAGTCTCCAACAGTCCATACAACCGTCCGAACAGAAGCGAATCGTCCATTTCGTCGGGATCCAGCGCGATTGTCCGTTCGATGAACGGCTCTGCGGCAGGCGGATGCAGGGGCGAAGGATCGATGCCTAACGCCCAGTTGTGCAGCAGCGTGGCGGACGCGCCGAAGACGGTTTCCAACTGGGCCAGCGGCACTGAAGCGATCGCTCCGAGTGTACGGAGATTCAAATCCTCGAGCCGCTGCACGATCGGTGACGTCGACGTGCGCGGAAGGCCGGGAAGCAACATCGACGGCAACGGCGCCAGAAATGGCGGTTCCGAGCCTGGGTGTATCCACAGCACTTGCGGCGGTCGTTGTAACGTTGCGGCAGCCAACTGGGACACGAGTTTGCTGGCGGCCAATCCAATGACGCTTTCCCATCCCTGTTGATGGGTGAGTTCACGTCCCAGGCGGGCGGCTGTATCAATCGCTGGGCCGAAGAGCCTGCTCGTGCCCGTGAAGTCCAAAAACAGCGAGCCCGGTCTGATCGATTCCCATGCGGGGGCGCAAGGCAGCACACACTGTTGTAGTGCATGATGCGCGGCCTGCACGCGTGAAGAGTCCGGAGGGACGATCCGTAGAGCCGGACATATCATTCGACCCAGTTCGACCGACATGCCCGGTTGGAGACCCTCAGCCGATGCTTCGCGGGATACTTCACGAATCAATGCTCGCGAGGTGTGAAGCGGAGCCACAACGACCGGTTTTTTCCTGAGTGCCGCGTCATGAGCGCGAACCACCGCGATTTCGAAGGAAGGAATGGATAAACAGGCGATCTGTCGGTCCATCGTGGCGTCATCAATGTGTAACCAATGGTTACAAACGCACGGTTCAAAGTCAATTCGGGAGAAACCCTATTTGCATCAGCATCTTCGGCTGTGTTACCTTCGCGGCTTCGCCTAAGGCTGCGCCTACACCTCGCTCCGGACGCGTTCCGGGGCCTTTGTCCAGGAGGATCGCTGCATGGAGCTCTACGAGTCTCTATTCATTATTCGTCCGTCCGTCTCCGACGAGGAGACGAATGCGCTCATCGAAAAGATGAAAGGCGTCGCCGACCGAACCGGCGCGCAGTTCATCAAATCCGAAAATTGGGGCCGAAAGAAGCTGGCCTATGAAGTCCGACGAGAACGGAAAGGCACGTACGTCTACTTCTATTTCAAAGCGCCGAACAATACCGTTGCCGAGCTGGAGCATGCCTACCGGCTCGAAGACAACATTATTAAGTTCCTCACCGTCCACCTCGAAAAAGAACTGGTGCCGCGCCGGGCTGCTGAGACGCCGTCTGAGGAGTTGACTGGTGGCCGGGTTTAACAAAGTCATCCTCGTCGGAAATCTCACGCGCAACCCCGAGCTGCGGTATACGCCGAACGGCACGCCCGTCGCCTCTCTGGGATTGGCCGTCAGTCGGCGCTATAAGCAGGGGGATGAGCTGAAAGAAGAAGTGTGTTTCGTCGACATCGTTGTGTTCGGCAAGCAGGCGGAACACTGCGGCCAATACCTCAGCAAGGGCAACGGCATCATCGTCGACGGGCGATTACAGCAGCGGCGGTGGGAGACGGACGACGGACAGAAGCGCAGCAAGCATGAAGTGGTCGCGCAGACGGTGACATTTCTGCCGAAACGTGGGGATGGCGGCGGCGCCCAGCCGAGCAGCGGCGACGCCCCGACGCATGAAGATGCCGGCTACGACTACGAAGAATCGCAATAACTGAACGAGGGAGCCTATGGAACGCGAACGCGGGGGAAGTGGACGGGGCGAGGGCGGCGGAGGCGGCCGATTTTTTCAGCGACGCCGGCCGTGCCGGTTTTGCATCGAAAAAGGGACCATTGACTTCAAGGACGTCGGCCTCTTGCGGAATTTCCTGACCGAGCGGGGACGCATCGTTCCGCGCCGTATTTCAGGCAATTGCCTGGGGCATCAGCGCGAGCTGACGACCGCCGTGAAGCGGGCTCGTCATATTGCACTGATCAGCTTCGCCGAAGAACGATAAGAACGGCGTTCGGGATGACAACCGACACAGGGATGACGATGGGAGTGCTTACACCGCTGGTGTCAGACATTACAGCCGAGGGACTCTCATTGGTGGGAGACGTCACGGCTGAGGAGCTAGGGCTTGCGGACAGCGATGCGATGCTTCGCGGGCCTGTCTCGCTCAGCCTTGATTTGACTCAGGCCGACGAGATGATCGCCGTCACCGGTGTTCTTGAGGGAACCGTCGTCCGCCAATGCGTTCGCTGTCTGAAAGAATACGAGGATGCGCTCGCCTTTTCTGTGCATGCCGCCTTCGCACGCGAGGGAAAAGAATCAAAGGTGGGGACCCGTCAGCCGAAATCGGGCGACGGCCGCAAGGGACGGCCTGGATCGCCCATAAAACTGGAGACGGATCTCGAGATCGAAAACGAAGGGGACGATCGGTACTTTTATCAAGGCGATCACATCGAGCTCGGCCCGATGCTGCGTGAACACATCATTCTGGCCGCCCCCATGCAGCCGCTCTGTCGGGAGAATTGCGCCGGACTCTGTGCACGATGCGGGAAGGATTTGAACGAAGGACCCTGTCAGTGTCCGGCTGAAGCGCCCTCAACGGCGATCCGGGTCATCCGCACGACAAAAAATTGACGAGTCAGCCGATAGGACCGCGACGGTTCCGATGGCCGGCTGTTGGAGGAAGAAGTCATGCCCAATCCGAAACATAAGCATTCCCGCGCGAGACGTGATAAGCGCCGCACTCAGAAGCTGCGCATCACCCCACCGGGCATGTCGGTGTGCCCCCAGTGTCATGAACTGAAGCTCCCGCATTATACCTGTCTCAATTGCGGGACGTACAAAGGCAAGGCCGTCATTCAAGTGGAAGAAGTCTGAATGCGCGGTCTCTCGGCGTGCGCGGCCGGCGGCTGCCGGCGCCCCGCCGAGAGCGGCCGGGTCTCGCCACCGACCCGTCCGTTGTGAAAATTGCCTTACTGCGCTAAGCTCTCGCCGCATCTCATACCGCTGCAAGTGCCAACGGTTATTCACGCGGGTCTCCAGCCAGTCCTGTGAGGACGTCACTATTATGAAGATCGCCCTGGACGCCATGGGAGGAGACCATGGGCCGGCTCCCTGCATCGAAGGCGCCCTTCAAGCCGCGCAAGAACTCAATGTTCAAGTCATCCTGGTAGGCGATGAAAAGATCTTGTCGGACGAATGCCATCGTCTCGGCTGCACCGACGGCCGGTTGTCGATCAAGCACGCCCCTCAAGTGGTGGAAATGCACGAGTCGCCGGCCGCTGTGGCACGCAAGAAGCGCGAGTCTTCCATCTGGATCGCCACCGAGTTGGTCAAAAGCAGCGAGGCGCAAGCCGTCGTGAGCCCGGGCAATACCGGAGCCAGCATGGTGGCGTCCTTCTTTGTCCTGGGCTTGATGAAGGGCGTCGAGCGTCCCGCGATTGCGACGAGTCTGCCGACGCTGACGGGGGAGGCGATCATGTTGGATGTGGGAGCCAATGTGGATTGCACCGCCCAGCATCTCCTGCAATTCGCCATCATGGGCCATGAATACGGACAGCATCTGTTCAAGAAGCCGAACCCGCGCGTCGGCCTCCTCAGCATCGGTGAAGAAGACAGCAAGGGCAACGAAGTGACCAAAGAAGCGTTTAAACTCCTCCGTAGCAGTCCCTTGAACTTCATCGGCAACGTTGAAGGGCGCGACGTCTACAGCGGTAATGCGGACGTCGTTGTCTGCGACGGCTTTATCGGGAACGTGGCGCTCAAGATTTCGGAGGGCGTTGCTGACACGATCAAAAAGCTATTGTTCAAAGAAATCTCGGGATCATTCTGGGGACGCTTGGCCTATCCCCTCATCGCCGCTCCCTTGGTAAAACTCAAACGGCGGATCGATTACGCGGAGTTCGGCGGAGCGCCGCTGCTTGGGGTCAATGGCATTACCATGATCTGTCATGGACGCTCGTCCGCGAAGGCCATTAAGAATGCGATCCGGCGCGCAAAGGGGCTCGCTGAGAGTCATGTGGATGCCCTCATCCAGCGCGACATCGAAGAAAGCGTGTCTCAAAGCCGTCCGGCAGAGGAACCCTCCGCATGAGGAGTCGTATCACGGGAACCGGCTCCTACGTTCCGGCGAAGATTCTCACCAATGCTGACCTCGAAAACATGGTGGCGACGTCGGATCAATGGATTACGGAACGTACGGGCATCCGGGCGCGTGCGGTCGTTGGACCGGGAGAGGCCTGCTCCGACCTCGCCGTAAAGGCCTCTCGCAGAGCGCTCGAGGCGGCAAAGATCAGCGCCGCCGATCTCGACATGATCTTGCTGGCGACCTGCACCGGTGACTATCCGCTGCCTGCGACGGCTTGCCTGATTCAACATCAACTGGGCGCCACGAAGGCCGCTGCCTGCGACCTTTCCGCGGCCTGTTGCGGATTCGTGTACGCCCTGTCGATGGCGGATGCTTACGTCAAAACGGGTATGCGCCATGTGCTGGTCGTTGGATCGGAAGTCATGTCGGCGATCACCGATTGGACCGATCGCAATACGTGTATCCTGTTCGGTGACGGCGCCGGTGCTGCGGTGGTCAGCGCGGTCGAGGGGCCGAACGGCATTCTGTCGACCCACCTGCGGTCCGACGGTGCCTTATGGGAATTGATTGCGGTTCCTGGCGGCGGCTCGCGGTTGCCGCCCTGTGAAAAGGTGATCTCGGAAAAGTTGAATTGCATCAAGATGAAGGGCAACGAAACCTTTAAAGTGGCGGTCCGCACCTTGGAGGACATCGCTCGCGAGACGCTTGCCGCCAACCAGGTTACCGTCGACGACCTCGACCTGTACGTGCCGCATCAAGCCAACGTGCGCATCCTCAAGGCGGTGGTCGATCGCTTGGGCCTGCCGCTTGAAAAAGTCATGCTCAACCTGGATCGCTATGGCAACACTTCGGCTGCATCGATTCCGATTGCACTGGACGAAGCGGTCCAGCAGGGTAGAATCGAGCCGGGTTCGTTGGTGATGCTCGGCGCTTTCGGCGCCGGCTTGACCTGGGCATCGGCACTCATCAGGTGGTAGTGAACGTTGTCAGGCCACTGCCGGTGTCGAGCCGGATCCATGAGTAGCTGCAGGGAACTTTGTCGTTGACTTTCCAGGGCGTTTCGAAGATATCTAACCCCTCATGAATTCAGGCGTCGCCTTCGTATTTCCCGGTCAAGGATCCCAGTCCGTAGGGATGGGAAAAGCGCTCTATGAGGCCCACCCCGAGTTGAAGCAGGTCTACGAGGAAGCTTCGCAAGTATTGGGATACGACATCGCTGCCCTGTGTTTCACTGGTCCTGCTGAAACTCTGAATTTGACGGAACATACCCAGCCGGCATTATTGGTGAGCAGTCTGGCGGCCCTTCGTGCGCTAGATGCGGCGACGATGACGCCGACGGCCGTCGCGGGCCATAGCCTGGGTGAATACACTGCGCTCGTGGCGGCCGGCGGTCTGGCGTTCCGGGACGCCGTGGGCGTTGTTCAAAAACGGGGGCGCTACATGGCCGAGGCTGTCCCTGCTGGAACCGGTTCGGTCGCGGCATTGCTGGGCCTCGATGCGGACGCGGTGAGGCAGGCGTGCCGGGAGGCGGCGTCGGCCGGCGTCGTCCAAGCGGCGAATTTCAACTCGCCCGGCCAGGTCGTGATCGCCGGCGAAAAAGCAGCGGTTGAGCGGGCGATTGAGATCGCCAAGAGCAAAGGTTGTAGAAAGGCCGTCCCCTTGCCGGTGAGCGTCCCCGTGCACACTCCTCTCATGCAGAAGGCCGCTGATCGCTTGGCGAAGGACCTCGCGACGATCTCCTGGTCGGACCTCCGCATGCCGTTGATCAACAATGCCGAGGCGAAAGCAATTGTCCAAGCCGCGGACATTCAACCATCACTTGTCCGTCAATTGCCTTCCGCCGTGCTGTGGGAAGATTCAGTCCGGGCCATCGCGGGCATGGGTGTCAAGACGTTTGTCGAGATCGGACCTGGAAGTGTCCTGACGGGATTGATCCGCCGTATCGCGCCGGAGGCGGCAACGTTGAATGTCAACGATCCGAAGACGTTGGACGCGACGCGGACGGCATTGGGTCTATAGGAACCAAGGAGCGGGCATGTCATTAGAAGGACGAGTGGCCATCGTGACAGGAGCGGCGCAGGGCATCGGGCGCGCGATTGCCGAGACGTTGGCCCATGCCGGCGCCGATATTGTCGTTGCCGATCTGGATCCGGCACGTTCGGCGGACGCGGTGGCGGCCGTCGAGAAGGCGGGACGAAAAGCCCTCAACATCAAAGTCAATGTGGCAGACGCCAATGACACCAAGGCCATGGCCGATCAGGTCTCAAAAGAGTGGGGCAAGATCGATATTTTGGTCAACAATGCAGGGATTACCCGTGACGGCTTGCTTCTGAGGATGAAAGAAGAGGATTGGAATCTGGTGTTGCAGGTTAACTTGAACGGCACCTTCCATTGCACAAAGGCAGTCTTGCAGCCCATGACCAAACAGCGTTATGGTCGGATAGTCAACATCGCCTCGATTGTCGGCGCAATGGGGAACGTGGGGCAGGCCAATTATGCCGCTTCAAAAGCGGCTGTGATCGGGTTTACGAAAACAGTTGCCCGGGAATACGCGAGCCGGAATGTGACTGTGAATGCGGTGGCCCCCGGCTTCATCGACACCGCAATGACGCAAGGGTTGTCGCCGGAGGTCAAAGAAACGCTGCAAAAGCAAATACCCCTCGCACGGTTGGGGACACCGGCGGATATTGCGAATGCCGTGCGCTTTCTCGTCTCTGAAGACGCAGCGTACATCACGGGTCACGTCTTGCACGTCAACGGCGGGATGCTCATGTCCTGACGAAGCAGCATCGGAGGCCGTCCACGACCGCATAGGAACCGATAGATAGGGAAGGAGGACAGCACGTTTATGGCTACAGTAGATGAACGGGTAAAGAAAATCATCGCCGAGCAGTTGGGGGTCGAGGAAGATGAGGTGACGTCAGAGGCGAGTTTTGTCGAAGATCTCGGCGCGGACTCATTGGATACGGTCGAGCTTGTCATGGCCTTGGAAGAAGAGTTTGGCATCGAGATTCCCGATGAGGATGCGGAAAAAATTCTCACGGTCGGGAAAGCCCTGGATTATATTAAGGAAAAAGCTTAACGGACCTGTCGATGAGTGATCGCTCCAAGAGACGCATCGTCGTCACGGGCCTCGGACTCGTCACTCCGCTCGGGACCGGCGTCGACAAGTCATGGAAAGCGATCTGTGCGGGCCAGTCTGGAATCGGCCGGATCACCAAGTTCGATCCCACCGGGTACGACGCGCAAATCGCCGGCGAAGTCAAAGATTTCGATCCCGCCCAGTTCATCGAGAAAAAAGAGATCAAGAAGATGGACGCCTTCATTCATTACGCCGTGGGCGCCGCGCAATTGGCCGTGGATGATGCCGCGCTCAAAGTATTGCCCGAGGATGCGACCAAAGTCGGTGTCTATATCGGCTCCGGCATCGGCGGCCTCGGGTCCATCGAGCACTATCATACGGTCCTCAAAGAGAAAGGCCCCGGCCGCGTCTCGCCGTTTTTCATACCCATGACGATCATCAACCTGGCCTCGGGACAGGTGGCCATCCGGCTCGGCGCGAAGGGGCCGAATTCCTGCGCCGTGACGGCGTGCGCCACCGGCAACCATTGTATTGGAGATGCGTTCCGCCTGATTCAACGCGGCGACGCGGACGTGATGGTCGCCGGCGGGGCGGAAGCCGCGATCACGACTCTCGGCGTCGCGGGATTCGCCGCGTCAAAAGCGCTCTCGTTCCGCAACGACGAACCGACGAAAGCCAGCCGCCCGTTTGATAAAGATCGGGATGGGTTCGTGCTCGGCGAAGGCGCTGGCGTCATCGTGCTGGAAGAATTGGAACATGCTCGCCGGCGCGGAGTCCGCATGTATGCGGAGATCATCGGATACGGCATGAACAGCGACGCCTACCACATCACCGCCCCTTCAGAAGAAGGCGAAGGCGCAGTGCGTTGTATGCAATTGGCGATTGCTGATGCCGGTATCGCCAAGGACCAGGTCGATTACATCAACGCGCACGGCACATCAACCATGGCGGACGTCATTGAAACCAAGGCCATTAAGCAGGTGTTCGGTGAGCGTGCGTCGCGCATTCCGGTCAGCTCGACAAAATCGATGACCGGTCACCTGTTGGGGGCCGCGGGCGGGATTGAAGCGGTATTCAGCATCCTGGCGATCCATCATGGCATTTTGCCGCCGACGATCAATTTGGACCAACCGGACCCGGAGTGCGACCTCGACTATGTTCCACATAAGGCGCGGCCGGCGGCCGTTCATGTCGTGTTGTCCAATTCGTTCGGATTCGGCGGGGTCAACGCCTGCCTGCTCTTCAAGAAGCCCGAAGCCTGACGTCACCTCCAAGGTTCCTGCTCGATGACACCGGGGCTGTCGCTCGATTCCCTTCAACGCGCGCTGGACTATCGGTTCCGCAATTACCGCTTGCTCGAGGAAGCCGTGACGCACAGGTCGTATGTCAATGAACACAGAGCCGCTTCAGCGGCTCATAACGAGCGGTTGGAATTCCTCGGCGACGCCGTGCTGTCCCTGGTGGTCAGTGAACAATTGGCGTTCTTGCTGCCGCACGCCCCGGAAGGGGCCCTTTCCAAGCATAAGGCAAGACTCGTCAGTGAGTCGGTGCTGGCCGGCGTAGCGAGGCGTCTCCAGCTGGGCGCGTGCCTTCGCCTCGGACGGGGCGAAGAAGTCTCCAGAGGGCGGGAAAAAGAGTCGCTGCTTGCTGACGCGACCGAAGCCGTTATCGCCGCAGTGCACCTCGACGGTGGGCTGGAGGCGTCACGTCGTGTCGTGGCAAGGCTGTTTGACCAGGAATTCTCGCAAGTGGCCAGCCGGCAGCATCTGCCCGGAGAAGATGACTACAAGACCCAAGTTCAGGAGTGGTGCCAGCGACGGTTCGACACGCTTCCTTCCTATGCGGTGGTTCGAGAATCTGGTCCGGACCATGACAAGGTGTTTGATGTGGAAGTGACCGTCAACGGCGAAGTCGTCGGGCGCGGGACAGGGCGCAGCAAGAAAGAAGCGGAACAATCTGCGGCGAGGCAAGTGCTGCAGGAGGTCGCGCGTGAAGGCAGATCAGGCATACTGTAAGATGCTACGTGCAACGACAAGGAGGAGGCTGAGATGACACGATGGATGCTCCGATTCGGCTTTGTGATCGGACTTGTGATGATGAGTGCATGGATTCCCGTGACGGCAGTGCTGCATGCCGGAGAAGGCGCCGGCGTAAAGCCTAAGGCCGTGATCAAAACCAAATTCGGAGACATGGAAATTGTCTTCTTTCCCGACAAAGCGCCCAATCATGTGCAGAACTTCATCAAGCTCGCCAAATCCGGCTATTACAACGGCACGATATTCCACCGCGTGATTCCCGGCTTCATGATTCAAGGCGGGGATCCAAACACGAAAGATCCCAAGCGCCCTGAAACATATGGGATGGGTGGACCCAGCGAGAAGCTCAAGGCGGAATTCAACGACACGCCGCATCGCCGAGGGATCGTCTCGATGGCGAGGACCAACGATCCGAACAGCGCCGGCTCTCAATTCTTCATCGTCGTCAAGGATTCTAACTTCCTCGACGGTCAGTACACTGCGTTTGGAGAGGTTGTGAAGGGCATGGAAGTGGCGGACAAGATCGTGAGCCTCCCGAGAAATCCTCGGAATGATCTTCCGAACGAACGTGTGGAAATCACGGTCACCGTTGAATAAACATGGTCAGACCGTTTGAAATGTCACGCGCCGCGCCAGGAAGGACCGCTGCCCTGCTGTGCGCGCTGATAGCGGTAAGCGTGCTCGGCGGATGTGGAGGGAAGGCCGAGACCAAGGTGTTCGTTCCTCCGCCTCCACCTCCGGGGCCGAAAGCCATCATCAAGACTCGGTTCGGTGAAATCGAGATGAAATTCTATCCGGAACTCGCTCCAAAGCATGTGGAAAACTTCATCAAGCTGGCTAAATCAGGGTTTTACAACGGAACGATTTTTCATCGCGTCATCCCCGGCTTCATGATCCAAGGCGGCGATCCGAACACGAAGAACTCGCTCAGAAAGGAGACCTACGGGCAGGGTGGCCCGAAGGATGAAAAGGGGAATCCGATTCTCCTGAAGGCCGAATTCACCGATACCCCTCACAAACGCGGAATCGTCTCGATGGCGCGGGCGGGCGAACCGGATACCGCCGGTTCCCAATTCTTCATCGTGGTGGAAGACTCCTTTTTTCTCGACCGCAAATATACCGTCTTCGGGGAGGTCACCAAAGGTTTGGGTGTTGCGGACAAGATCGCCAATCTTCCCAGGAATGACCACGACTTGCCAAACGATCGGACTGAGATGAACGTCACGATCGTCGAGTGAGACCAACGCTAGGCAATGCTATCCAAGTATTTCTGGAGCTTCGCCCGCTCAGACGGTAGGAAGAGCATGAAGCTTAGGCCAAACGCGTTCCCCTTGACCCAGCGGACGGCGGCGCGCTCGATTTTCAGGGTGGGTTGCCCCGGCAGCTGAAGCAGTACGACGAACTGCAATCCCTCGGCCACGTTGATGTCGGATTCCGCCCTGCAGCCGCCAGTCGAGATGTTCGTGACGTGAGCTTCGCCTTGGATGTCGTCGGAAGTAAAGCCGAGCTGACAACGCAGATTCACTCGCCGGGATCGCCGAACTTTCTTCTCTTTTTCCAACGCCATCGCGGAATGCCCTTTGCCCGTCAGTGATGATGGTGTTCGCATCCTGGCCCGTGGGTATGCGGCTCGGGGCTGGCCGGAGGCATGAACGATTGGCCGGGGAGGACGATATGGCCAGACTCCTGTTGTCTCGTCAAATGGGCGGCGATGTCGGGGTGATACGCTTTCACATACCCGATAAGGCCGGTCAAAAACCGTTGAGACTGAAAATCTTGACCTGAGAAGTCGGAGACAAACTTGAGGGCGCGATCGAGGATATCTGGGGCGGTGGAGGCGTCGGGCACCTGCTGGGGATTCTGCTTCTTGAAGGTCTCATATTCTTTTCTGAGATGCTCGGCAAAGACGGGCACTGGAGCAGAAGGCACATGCAAGGGGCTCAGCGTTCGCCGCAAGGCCTGAATCGCCGTCACGACTTCCGCGTCTTGGCCGTCACGCCGTCCCTGAAAATAGCTGAACGTGACGATCTCAATGAGATTATACAACGCGACGGATTTGTCGCCGCCGGCTTCTCCGATTTCACGGTAGAATTCGCGGCGAAGCGGCATGAACTGTTCGCTCAAACGTTTTTGCTGGTAATCGCTTCCGGCGCCGAGATACGCGCAGTCAGGCGGGCAGGCAACCCGGACGATGCGGTGTTCGCCGCAGCAGAGACTACAGATGACGCCCAACGCCGGACATGGCCGCTTGCCCTTGCGTTGTTTGCAATAGGCGCAGTCGCTCATTTCTTACCGCCTGGTTCCGCGGGTTTCGGCGGTGGAGGCACGAACCCGTAATCGGCGAGCGTCCGCTTTTCCGGCTTCGATTTCCCTTCGCTCGGCGCCTCGAGGCCGTTCATTTCCGCCGCATGTGCGAGTTCGTACGGGACAAGGATCAGATTATTTGTCCGGTCGATGCCAAGATCGCCCGGCGACGGGAGATACTCGGCGATGACTTGAAAGCGCTTGTCCCACGTCATTCGCCATACTTTTCCGGTTGTGAAGTCCGAGACGTACATGTTGCCCCAGCGGTCGAAGTCGACGCCGCGCAGGTTGGAAAAGCGGCTCGAAAAAAAACCGTTGGAAAACAATTCCGAGAGCGCGCCTTCCGGCGTGATCGCAAAGATCTTGCCCTTTTCCCAGCTGACCGCGATCAGTTGCCCGGATTTGGGGTGCACCGCCAATCCGGCCGGACCGGCAAGCGCCTGGTCGGCCACGAGCAGCGTCACTTTTCGCTGCGGTAACTCGACCCGATAGATTCGGTTCCCACGCTGGTCCGAACAGTAGAGTACCGCGGTTCCGTCGTAGGCCACGTCGGTCAGACTTGGCGGCGCTTGTCCGGCTCCCGCTGGTATCGTGAGGGAGTCGATGAATTTCCCACTGGCGGCATCAAAGGCCCGCAGTTGGTCGAGATCGGCGATGTAGAGCGTCTGCCCGACGAGCGCCATTCCCTTCGGCGCATTGAGCGTGACGCCGTCGATGCCGCCTTGAATAAACTTGAGATTGACGATCTTCCCGCTTCCATCCAGCTTCGTGATGAAGCCGTTATTATCGGCAGACTGAGGATCCCCATTGACGCTTGATATGAAATACTCCTTGCCCGAACTACTGCTCACGAAGCTGTACGGAGACTGAAGATTCGTCACGGTGATCTGCGCCAAGACCCCGGAGGGTAACATCGGTAGGCAGAATCCCGCCGCAGCAATGACAACATGAACGAGGCGAGGGATCATAGGAGCATTGGGGAGAGATTGTGCTCGTCTTTCGGAGACATCGAATCATCGTATCCGTGAGGCGAAGAAACTGTCAACAAATAGGCGAAGGAGGTCCTCTCCTGTATGCGGCGGCCCTGACGTTGACTTGCGTAAAATTGGCCTGCTAAGGTGCCCTCCTCCAATCAAAAAAACCGGTGTATCGCCCGCCGGTTTACAGCACTTCTTCCGCGTTGATTATCCTAAGGGAGGACCTTGTGACTGCTCGACTGATTGACGGCAAAGCATTGGCCCAGCAGGTACGAGAAGGGTTGGCCGCGTCCTCGGCGGCGGTGCTGGCAAAGACGGGGATCAAACCGGGGCTGGCTACGATCCTGGTCGGTGACGATCCGGCCTCCCACGTCTACGTGAAGAACAAGCAGAAGGCCTGTGAATTGGCCGGCATTCATGTTGATGATCACAAATTGAGCGCACAAACCACTCAGGCCGAATTGCTCGCCCTCATTGGTAAGAAAAATGCCGACCCCGCGATCCACGGGATTCTCGTCCAGTTGCCGTTGCCAAAGCACATCGATAGCCGGGTCATTTTGGAAGCTGTGAGCCCCGAGAAGGACGCCGACGGGTTTCATCCCTACAATTTCGGTCGGCTCGTCGAAGGCCATCCCGTCTTCGAGGCTTGCACGCCGAAGGGGGTGATCAAAATGATCGAGTCGACGGGCGTGTCGATCGAAGGCAAACGGGCCGTCGTGGTTGGACGCAGCAACATCGTGGGGAAGCCGCTCGCGCTCATGTTGCTGCAGCGTCATGCCACCGTGACGATCTGCCATTCCAAAACGAAGGATTTGCCGGCTGTCTGCCGGGAAGCCGAACTGTTGCTGGTCGCGATCGGTAAGGCGAAGTTCGTGACCGCCGACATGGTTCGGGAAGGCGCCGTGGTGATCGATGTCGGCACTAATAAGCTGCCGGATGGCAAACTGTGCGGTGACGTCGATTTTGAACCGGTCAGCCAGAAGGCGGGTTGGATTAGCCCCGTTCCTGGCGGCGTGGGGCCGATGACGATTGCAATGTTGCTGGACAATACCGTCGAGTCTGCTAAGAGAATGGCGGGGATGCTGTAACGGGACAAGACGGGCGATGACACGCGAGCCGAAAAGATTGAAAGAAGTACTCGAGCAGGGACAGTTTGCCATCACCGTCGAGTACAATCCTCCCAAGGGCACGAACGTCAGCGGGCTCCTGGACAATGCCAAGCAGCTCCTCGGGCGGGTGCACGGCGTAAACGTTACCGACAATACGGCCGCGGTCGTCCGCGCGGGCTCGTTGCCGGTCTGCCGGTTGCTCTACGAGCTGGGCCATGATCCCGTCATGCAGCTGACCTGCCGCGATCGCAATCGAATCGCCATGCAATCAGATTTGATGGGCGCCCATATGCTCGGCATCCGCAACATTCTCTGTCTAACCGGCGACTATCCGACCGTCGGCGATCATAAGGATGCCAAGCCCGTCTATGATCTCGACTCCGTCCAAGTGATGGGGCTCGTGCAGGGATTAAACAACGGGCGAGATTACGCCGGAAACAAGTTGGACGGCGCCACCGCCTTCACTATCGGTGCAGCGGTCACCCCCGAGGCCGATCTCGTGGGACCGGTCTTGGCCAAGTTCGAGGTCAAGGTCAAAGCCGGCGCGCAGTTTTTTCAAACGCAGGCGGTCTACAATCCGGAGCAGTTTGCGGCGTTTATGGCGAAGGTTCGCCCGTTCAAGGTCAAGGTGCTGGCGGGAATCCTCCTGCTTCGCAATGCGAAGATGGCCGAATTCATGAACGCCAACATTCCCGGCATGTGCGTGCCGCAGGCGATGATCGACGAGCTGCGCGCCGCCGGAGAGAAGTCCGAAGAAGTCGGCGTAGACATCGCGGTCCGCAGCATCAACGCCGTGCGCCCTCATTGCGACGGCGTGCACATTATGGCGATAAAAGGCATTCACCGGCTGGGCGAAATCATCACCAAGGCCGGGCTCGCATGATGACCATTCCCGATCTGCAGCGCTCAAAGCGGGACAAGAAAAAGGTCATTGCCGTCACGGTGTATGACGCGCTGTTCGCTCGTATATTGGAACAGGCGGGCATCGACGTGATGCTGGTCGGCGATTCTCTCGGCGTAGTCGTGCAAGGAAAGGCCAATACGTTGTCCGTGACGATGGAGGACATGCTGTATCACACGAAGCTCGTCGCCGGGGCCTCTCACAAGTCGCTCGTGATTGGTGACATGCCGTTCATGTCGTATCAGGCCGGCCAGGAAGACGCCCTTCGCAACGCCGGACGATTCCTCCAAGCCGGAGCCCATGCGGTCAAGCTCGAAGGCGGCGCCCCAATGGCCGACCGCATCGAGGCGATGACAGGGGTCGGTATTCCGGTGATCGGCCATCTCGGCATGACGCCGCAGTCCGTGAATCAGTATGGCGGATACAAAGTACAGGGAAAGAGCGCCGAGCGGGCGAAGGGGCTGCTGTCTGATGCGAAGGCCCTCGAGCAGGCTGGCGCCGCGGCCATTGTCCTTGAGGCGATGCCGGCATCGCTTGCGAAGACCATCACCGAAGCACTGACCATTCCGACCATCGGCATCGGCGCCGGCCCGCACTGCGACGGGCAAGTGTTAGTCCTGTATGATCTGCTGGGCCTCTTCGACGAATTCGTTCCCAAATTCGTGAAGCCGTATGCACATTTGAGGGCTGATGCGCTGCAAGCGTTGCGCCGATATAAAGAGGAAGTCGAAGAGGGAAAGTTTCCTTCAGATTCAGAATCCTACCACTGAGACCGCGACCTAATTGCTTTGCGATCGATTTTCGCAAGCGCCTTATCCCGTGCGTGTTTAGTCATTCTCTCGCTCAGCGTACGGAATAAAGTACGACTCGGTCTGTTGGACGCCACTGTTCAGTCGCGACGATCCGCGTAGTCGACTTGGTGTATCGACCGGTCGTCGAGACGAACGGCGGTGAGTTGCCTTCCCCACACGCAGCCGCTGTCGATGGCCATAATGTTATCCTCGAGGTGCAGCCCCAGCGCCGCCCAATGACCGGTAATGATCGTCGCATCGCTGCTGCGCCGGTTGGGAATACGGAACCAGGGAAGGAAGCCCGCGGGGGCCTCATCCGGCGGACCGGAATAATTTGACATCTCTCCGTCGGGCGTCGATGTCCTCAGCCGTGTCAACGCTCGGGCAATACTGACCAGGCGTTCGACACCTTTGAGCGTCGGATCCCATCGAGGCGCCGTTCCCTGGAAGAGCGCGCGCAAGAATGTGTTGTAGTCCGATCCGGCCAACACCGCCTCGACTTCTTTCGCCAGCTGCTGGGCCTCGTCGATGCTCCATTGCGGCAGCAGGCCGGCATGCACCATAAAGAACTGACCCTGGCGCCGGTACAGCGGTTGGCGTCTCAGCCACGCAAGCAATTCAAAGCGATCATCGGCGGCAAGGACGTCCTGGATCGTGTCTTTCGAGCGGAGGTCGACAATGTCCTCAGCAGCGGCCAGCAGGAACAAATCATGGTTGCCTAAAACGGGACATGCGGATGCGCCGAGCGATTTGATAAAGCGCAGGGTCTCCAACGAGTCCGGTCCTCGGTTGACCAGATCCCCGACGAGCCAAATCCGGTCATGACGCGGATCGAACGAGATGTGGTCGAGGAGGCGGCGAAGGGACTTGAAGCAGCCTTGAACATCGCCGATAGCGTAGGTAGCCATGGATGCTGGAAGTGGAAACTGATTACACGATCGGCAGCGGCAAGCGAATAACGGTCGGGCAGGAACCGCCACCTGTCATGGATAGCGGGCTTCGATCACGCTGCGCAATCCCCCGCGTGCGGCGAAGGTCCCCGTCACTCGTACCCATACCGGCCGGCAAGCGCTTGCAATATCCTGAAGGATTCTGTTGACGGCGTTCTCGTAAAAAATCCCAATGTTTCGGTACGCGTGGATGTACCCTTTCAGGGATTTCAACTCAAGGCATTCCCGGTCGGGCATGTAGTGGACGGTGATGGTGCCGAAGTCGGGAAGGCTGGTCTTAGGGCAGATGGCGGTGTATTCGGGAATTTCGATCGTGATTTCGTAGCCTTTATATTGGTTCGGAAACGTTTCGATGGCGGGCAAGGATGCGGTCAGACCGCTCTTGGCATGCCGTTCGTTATAGCCCAGTCGTGTCGTTCGGAGTTTCTTTTTGCTCGGTTCGCGATTCATCGCTCACACTTGCTTCATCCAATCCGTGTGACCGATTTTTTCCAGTTCAATAAACATGGTGATCCACGGACAGGTCAT
>DATJGE010000068.1:0-2052 GCA_035495295.1 Nitrospira sp.
TTCCAAGGCCATCAGCAGCGAACGGCCGTCGCCGTTCGCAAATCCGATCAGGCGCCGACGCGCCTCCTCCGACAGCATGAGCCGGCGCTCGCCGAGACCGCGTTCGGCATCGCCGAGCGTCCGGTCTAAAATCCGCCCCAGCGCTTCGTCGTCTAGCGGTCGCAACACTGCGACCAACGAGCGCGACAGCAATGGGGACACGACTTCGAAAGAAGGATTCTCCGTGGTGGCGCCGATGAGGATGATCGTACCTTTCTCGACGTGCGGCAAAAACGCATCCTGTTGCGCCTTATTAAAACGGTGAATCTCGTCGACAAAGAGGATGGTCTTCTGCCCTTTCGTTGACAGGCGATGCTCGGCCGCCTTGATGATTTCGCGTAATTCAGACACTCCGCTCGTGACGGCCGAGAACGACACGAAATGCGCTTTGGTTGAGCGGGAAATGAGATGGGCCAGGGTGGTCTTGCCGCAGCCGGGAGGTCCCCAGAGAATCACGGAAGAGAGACGGTCTGCGTCGATGGCGTTCCGGAGCGGCCGCCCCTTGCCGACAATCTCATCCTGGCCAGTCAAATCATCGAAGGAATGGGGACGCATCCGTTCGGCCAGCGGCGCATTGGTCAGATGGTCTCGCCTTGGCTCGTCGAACAAATCAGGAGCAGGTTCCTGTTCGGAACTCATAGGCATCCTCGTGGTACAAAATCTTATACGCCCCATCAGATGCAGAGCAATCCGCTCAGACTACGGCCTTGACCCTGCCTCCCGCCGATGTTACGAAGCAGATTCGACGCTATGAAGACTAAAGTCAATGGAGTGACCATCGCGTACGAGGACAAGGGCACTGGTCCGCCCATCGTCTTTCTGCATGCCTTCCCCCTGAATCGCGCCATGTGGGCGCCGCAAGAGGCCGTGTTGAGCCGGCGGTTCAGAACCATTTCGATCGATCTGCGGGGGCTGGGAGAATCCGACGCACCATCGTGGCGTTACAGTATGGAGCAGTATGCTCGGGACGTGAGGGGTGTCTTGGCCGGTCTCGGTATTGAAAAAGCCCTGTTCGTCGGACTCTCGATGGGCGGCTACCTTGAATTCGCGCTGTACCGCCTGTATCCGGAAATGATGCTCGGCCTCGTCCTGGCAGACACGCGGGCTGAGGCCGACACACCGGAGCAGGTCCACTGGCGTTTCACCCTCGCCCAGCGGACCGCGGCAATGGGATCCGCGGCGGTAAGTGCGGAGATGCTGCCAAAGCTTCTCGCCCCGACCCGGTATGATCGGGACCCTGACTTCGTCGCGCGCGTGAAAGTCATGCTCACCGCAGCACCCGTCCCTGGGATCATCGGAGCGCTGATGGCGCTGGCGGAGCGGCCGGATTCGACAAATCTGTTGCCGGCAATCACGATCCCGACGTTGATCATCGTCGGCGCGGACGATGTATTGACGACGACAGCGGATGCCGAACGGATGGCAAAAGGCATTGCGGGGGCAGAATTGGTCGTGATTCCGGATGCCGGCCACTTGAGCAATCTCGAGCAGCCAGACCGATTCACTGCTGCGGTAGAACGTTTCGCGGAAAGACTCGTTTTGAGCAGGCGCTAGGCTTCGCCGACGGCATTTCGCCGGATCAGCTTCAAAAATTCGTTCCGGGTCTGATCTTGTGTGCGGAAGGCCCCTAGCATGGAACTGGTCACCGCAAGGGTGTTCTGCTTTTCCACTCCCCGCATCATCATGCACAAATGACGGGCTTCCATCACCACAGCCACGCCGTGCGCATCCAATTTTCGCTTCAGCGTTTCAGCGATCTGAGTCGTCAACCGCTCCTGTACTTGCAACCGCCGCGCAAATGCGTCAACGACCCGCGGTATCTTGCTGAGGCCGACGACCTTCTTGTTCGGCAGATAGCCGACATGACACTTTCCAAAAAACGGCAACATGTGATGCTCGCACATGCTGAAAAAATCGATGTCCTTCACGATGACCATTTCATCGTATTCGATGGGAAACAAGGCGCCGTTCAGCAACCGCTCAATATCCTCATGATACCCTTTCGTCATGAAC
>DATJGE010000069.1:0-46083 GCA_035495295.1 Nitrospira sp.
CTTCCGGGCACGCCGGTCATTGTGAACAGGGGCATAAAGGCGATGATAATGATCACCGTCGCATACACGATAGGCCGTCCGACGTCCCGAGCGGCTTGCACAACGTCCTCTTCGATCGAGGCGGCATCCTCCTCCCGCTGACGCGTCAATTGATAAAACACGTTTTCGACCATCAGCAGCGTCGAATCCACGATGATGCCGAAGTCGATGGCTCCCAAGGAAATCAGATTGGCCGACTGGCCAAGCGTCACCATCATGATGAACGTGAAGAACAATGAGAGTGGAATGACGAGAGCGACGATGAGGGCGGTCCTAAGATTCCCGATGAAGACCAACAGGGTCAACACCACCAACGCGATGCCCGTCAGCACGATGTGCTCGATCGTCTCGATCGTGGTATGGATCAAGACTCCGCGGTCATAAATCGGTTTGATTTCGACACCGCTGGGAAGCTTACCGTCATTGAGTTCATGAATTTTTTCCCTGACGCGCTCGATGACGGGCAGGGATTGATGTCCCCTCATCAACAGAACGACGCCTTCCAATGCGTCGTCGTCCTCGTTGATGCCGACCTTGCCCAGACGAACGCGATACCCTTCGGTCACGGAGCCAAGATTTTTCACCAGGACGGGCGTCCCGTTTTTGGCGGCCACGACGACATTTTCGATGTCGGTCAAGGTCCTGATCAGACCGACGCCTCGAATATCGAGACTCTGACTGCCGATCGTCAGATAGTTGCCGCCGGCATTGGCATTGCTTCCCTGTATGGCAGACACGACGTCCGGGACGCCGAGGCTGTATGCAAACAACAGGGCAGGATCCAACTCCACATGATATTCTTTCGTGGTCCCGCCGAAGGCCGTCACGTCAATGACGCCGGTCACACGCTTGAACTCCCGATTGAGCTGCCAGTCTTGAATCGTTTTCAGCTCGGTGAGCGTGCGATCGGAAGCCGTCAATTGGTACCGAAACACCTCCGCAAGTGCCCACCAAGGAGATACTTTCGGCTGCACGCCGCTGGGTAAGGTCAGGAAGGCGAGACGGGTGAGGACCTCTTGTCTGTCTTGGATGTAGTCGGTGTCGTAATCGAAATAAAAGCGCACGTCGCTGAGGCCAAACAGTGAGATCGATCGAATCGAGGTGAGGCCCGGCATGGCCGCCAGGGCGTATTCGATAGGAAGCGTGATTTGCCGTTCGATTTCCTCGGCGGAGAGAGCCGGATTCTGGCTGATTACCTCGACCATCGGGGGAGAAGGATCAGGATAGGCGATGATGTCGAGCTCATGAAACGCATAGGCGCCGCAGAGGACGATAAGAATGGCAACGGCGGCCACCACCTGCCGGTGGGCGAGTGCCCAAGCCGCAATGTGAGAGGTCACTCTTCGGGCTCCATCGGAGGCTCCTTCTCATTCAACTTTAGGGGTCCGTAGAGAGAACTACTACAAGGGTTCTCCATAGTCTCCGCCTGGCAGGGCTGGGGCAGAGTATGACCGCCATGGCGTGTGCTTTCGGCCTTGTTCCGGCGGGTCGATCGTTCGGGAAAGAGCTCTTCAGCGTGCTCACGCAGGAGGAGATCTTGATTATCAGCTGCCGTCATTTTGTGGACAACGGCAACAGGGGTGATCCGCGACTGCCCCAAAATTCCACATAGGGGTTTGTATTTGCGGCTCCCGCATCCTATTGTTGTGAGATTTCAACGGGACAGATCACACCTGATATCCGGCATTCATCCTGCAGTGATCACGCTCGATACGACGATGTGGCTCATCCTGAACGGAGGCGGGGCGGACTATGCGCCGTAACGTTCTTCTATGGCTCCTTGGAATTAGCGTCGGGGTAGCCGTCGGGCTCGGCGTCTTTACGTTTGTCTATGCCCGAGGAGCGTCCTATCTGACCGACGACCCGCGTGCGTGCCTCAACTGTCATATCATGCGTGCCGAATATGATGGTTGGGTCAAAGCCAGCCACCGTCAAGCGGCTGTGTGTAACGACTGCCACACGCCCGACGGCTTCCTGCCGAAATACCTTTCGAAAGCGTACAACGGAGTGCTCCATTCGGCGGCCTTTACGAGCGGACACTTTCCCGATGTCATTCAATTGAAACCGTATACACGAGCGATTACCGAGCGGGCATGCCTTGCCTGTCATGCCGATCTCGTCCATGCGATCGACATACGCGGTGGGGAGCAAGTGTCGTGTCTGCGGTGTCACCAACACGTCGGACACCAGTGATCAGAGGGAGGACAGCATGACGAATGGAGCAGGCCCATCATCTTACAGGCTGATTGTGGCAGTGCTCGGGGCCGCCATCCTCAGCTTCTTGGTTGCCGCCCTCCTGATCAAGATCTTTCAGCGACAAGAAGAAGCCAAACAGGTGTTCTTTAGAGTCGCCGAGGTGGATGACCGCACCGATGATCCCGCGATTTGGGGCAAGAATTTCCCATTTCAATATGATGCCTATCGGCAAACCGTCGATCAGGTGCGCACGCGGTATGGCGGGAGCGAAGCCGTTCCCCACACGCCGACCAACGCGGACCCACGATCGGTCGTCGCTCAATCCAAGCTGGAAGTCGATCCTCGACTGAAAACCATTTGGGCCGGCTATGCGTTTGCACGAGATTTCCGGGAGGACCGGGGCCACGCGTATATGCTTGACGACCAGACGTATACGGAACGGCAAATCGCGGTCAAACAGCCCGGCACCTGCCTCCAATGCCATGCTTCCGTCTACACGACGATGAATGAGCTGGGCCACGGCGACCTGCGCCAGGGATTCGAGAAGCTCAATAGTCTGCCGTATACCGAGGCCAGAAAACTCGTGAAGCATCCCGTGTCATGCATTGACTGCCATGCACCCGATACGATGCAGCTGCGGATCAGCAGGCCGGCCTTTATCGAGGGCATTCAAGAGGCGAAGGCACATGAAGGCATCAAGAACTATGATGTGAATACCATGGCCACGCGTCAGGAGATGCGCTCCTTCGTCTGCGCACAATGCCACGTCGAGTACTATTTCAAAGGGCCGGAAAAACGGCTCACCTTTCCCTGGTCCAACGGCCTAAAAGCCGACGAAATCCTTGCGTATTATAAAGACGTCGCCTTTAAGGATTGGACGCATGCGGAGACGGGATCGCCCCTGCTGAAAGCGCAGCATCCCGAGTTTGAAATGTGGAACCAGGGCATCCATGCCCGCTCGGGCGTCGCCTGCGCGGACTGTCATATGCCCTACAAACGTGAGGGGGCCATCAAAATCAGCGACCATCACGTCCGGAGCCCGCTTTTGAATATCAACCGCGCCTGTCAGACCTGTCATAAATGGTCTGAGCCGGAGCTGAAGGCCCGAGTCGAAACGATTCAAGACCGGACGTTTGAGATGAGAAACCGTGCGATGGACGCCGTGGTGGCGTTGATCGGCGATCTGAAGGCCGCAAAAGAACGAGGGGCCTCGCCGGAGCAGCTGGCACCCGGGCAGGGCTTTCACCGGCAAGCGCAGTTTCTCTTTGACTTCGTGGAGGCGGAGAACAGCACGGGGTTTCATGCGCCGCAAGAAGCCGCACGCGTGTTGGCGCAATCCATTGATCTTGCCCGGCAAGGACAGTTAACGGTGAGGCAGATCAGGGATCAGGCAAAGAACTGACGAACCGGGCGCCAGGGTGACCATTCAGAAGCGGCGTGATTTGGCCTGAGAATCTCCGGAGGACATGGTAATCGTCTGCACGCTTCTCCGGCTCTGATTGACAGAGAAGTGACTAACTCATCGGTTCGTTGAGACGGGTGAAACGCTGACGCCGTGCCACAGCGGCGATTGCAGAACTGTATAGATGATTCCCGTCCAGCATCTTCTCGCCATCGCAGCTGGTGTCCCGATCGGCTTCCAACTCGGCATGACGGGGACGGGTGGAGCTCTTCTTGCTGTGCCGCTGTTGGTCTATATTGTGGGCGCGACCGTTCAAGCAGCCGCTGGGATCTCTTTGGTCGTCGTGGCCGTCTCCTCACTGTTCGGAACCTGGGAATATGGGCGGCGAGGAGAGGTCAAGGGCAAAGCGACGCTGGCGTTCTCTTGGACAGGAATTCTCGGCGCGTGGCTTGGAGCCTACGGAAATCACGTGATCCCTAAGGAGATTATTCTCATCGCCTTTGGAGCGATGCTCTTGCTGGCTCGCTGGCTGATCGTTCGACAACGTCACCTCACGCATCACTCCGAGGCAAGCAGCCACTGCGCCGAACACTTTCCCGGAAGTTGCTGGTTGAAGGCGGCGTCCATCGGACTGGCGGTTGGTGTCATCAACGGACTGTTCGGTGTCGGCGGTGGGTTCTTGATTGTTGCGGCTCTCATCTTGACCTTGGATTTCCCAACTCGACTGGCGATCGGTACGTCGCTTTCCATTATTACGATCATCGCCGTCGCAGGCATCGCAGCGCACGCCGAGTTTGGCGCAATTGACGTAAAACTTACCGTCTTTGTCATTGTGGGCAGCATTGCTGGAATGCTGCTTGGCGCGAGGTTCGACCACTTTGCGACGCCGAAAGTGATCAGCCGAGTGACTGCCTCGATCACGGCGGCGATTGCATTCGCGCTCATTGTGGTCAACGGGGCGAAATTAATGGGACTGTAGCTGATCAGAGGCGATTCCTCTGTGGCTCATCTAGTCCGACATGTCCGCGGAGAACATTGTAGTCATAGGCTGGTTGGCCGCCGCGGCGGATACCGGGATCGTTGGCCTCCATTTCATCGATAAGGGCAGCCACGACATCACGTGAGGCGGGCATGCGGGCAGCGTGACGGGGCGTCTGTCCTCCGAGCTGGTGATGTGGTTGATCGGACCATTCGAGATAGGCGTTTTCCAAAAACGCTTTCAGGACCGCGCGATCATCATCATCCGAGACGAGGACGGTCACCGGTTGACCGGACTGAAGTTCGGCAATTGCCACTTCATGATACGGCGGCGTTAGCGTTTCACCCCGGAAATGCAGCGAAAAACCAAAGGTCTGCGCGAGGCGATGCTTGACGTCATCCAGCCGCTCCCGGCTCTCGCATTCGACGATGAGTTGTGAAGAGGTGAGCGTGAGCCGAGCTGCAGTCGTCGCCTCATGCGCGGCGCCCGCTCTTTGAATCCACACTGCGGCTTCAGCCTGCCCTGGCATTCCTGCACCGGTATTGGAGGGTGAAGGCTGTCGTTGCCATGTCTCCATGTCGGAGATGCCCTCGGCAAACGCACGAGCGTCATGATGATCATAGAGCGCAATGGCATACAGATATGGCTCGCCGCTTGGAGTACGGTACCGGATATGCGCGACGGCATCGACGAGAGCGGCCATCCGCATCTCAGCAAACATCCATAAGAGAATATGACCGAACCGCTTCGCGAATTCCTGCCATTCACCCAGCACCAGCTCCCCGGAGGACATTTCCATGCGCCGTTCCCAGTCGCGGGTCTTCTCGTACAGTCCTTTGCCTTCTGAGGATGAAAGTATAAGGCCGCATCCGGCCCAGACGGCCTCGTTCGATTCAGGACGTTTTGGGTCACGTATGACGCGCGTCAAAAGGATTTGGCCAAGCGACAGGTCCTTGGCGAAATCTTCGTACGGAAGGATGAAGGTCGTGCCGTCGCCCAGGGATCGTAATGTGACGGAATCATCCGTTGCGGGGGCATGCACCAGTTCGAGAAGATCGATATATGAATGCTTCAACGGATCAAGCCAGGCACGCTCGTCATCCGGAATATGTTCCGTGATCACGTCACGAAGCTGTTCGATCAAGGTCAATTGCCCGTCTTCCGGATAGAAATCGCAGAAGAGCATCAGATTGGCGAGCTCGATTTCCTGAGGAAGCGCCGCCAGTACTGCGTTCCCGCCGCTCTCCTTGAGATACGGGTTCAGCGCACGTGCGAGCCCCGCTTCACGCTGGAGGAAAAACTCGGGCCGCCGCGAGAGCGAATCCAGCCTTGCCAAGACGGCCTCGAGGGGAGGCGGAATTGAGACGAAGAATCCTGTGGCGTTTTCTTTCGTGACATTCATGCGCGGGCTCCTTCAAGACTCACACCCTGCATGCGCCGGCTGAACGCCGGCTTTCGGACAGCCAACACCGGGCAATGACCTCGTCTCAGCACTGCTTCTGTGACGCTTCCCGCCCACATATGGGAAAGGCCTCGGCGACCATGAGTGCCCATGACAATGAGGTCACTGTGAGATCGGGCCGCGGTCTCGAGAATCGCGTCGGCAGGGCCGCCGCCGCAGAGCGATCGTGTGACGGCGATGCCGGCCGCGGCCAATTCCGACGACAATGCCTCGAGCTTTTCGGTTGCCCTCTTGCGTTTCTGCTCGCGCTCATCCGAGCTCTCAATCGTGAAATCGATGCCATAAGAGGCAGGCTCTATGATGTGGAGCAGCTCGATCGACGCCTTGGCCTGACTGGCGACTATGCGAGCATAGTGAACAGCCTCAAACGAACATTCAGACAAGTCGGTGGGCACAAGAATGCGATCGAGAGCCGTGCCTTGGCCGACCGGATCTTCCGACTTCGGCAGAGGCACGGCCAACACGGGGCAAGGCGCCATGCGTATGACCCGCTCGGCAGTGCTGCCTAACAGCACGTGGGCAAGGCCGGATTTGCCTCTGGTGCCGAGGATGATCAGATCGGCGTCCTCCGCCTGAGCCGCGGCAATCACCTCTTCGCTGGGAAGACCGGTTCCGACGCGTGTCGAGCTCTCAATCCCTCGCCGATGTAATTTGTCCTTGAATGCCGCGAGCGTGGCCGTCGCGTCGTACATCCGATCGGTCAAATACAATTGATTCACGGCATACTCACGGTCCAAACCGGGCTGAAATTCCACCACGGTCATGACCGTCAGCTGAGCCCGCCATGAAGCCGTCAACGCACAGGCATAGTCCTCTGCGCGCCGAGCGCAGTTCGAAAAATCCGTGGCTAACAATAGGTGCTTGATCGGAGTCATGCCCACAACGCGATGTCCTTTCTGGGTCTTTGCCGCATGAGTGGAACGGTGAGCACGGCGCACCCGGCGGTTCGTACGACCTTGTCGGCGGTCGCACCGAAAAAGATTTTGTCCATGCTGTCTGAACGGCCGCCGTAGCTGCCCAACACGATTAAGTCGATCCCTTCCGTGCGGGCAAACTTCCCGATTTCAACGAATGGGGTCCCTTCAACCAGGAGGCGTCTGGTCGACGCACCATTGGGTTGTAGCTTGAGCAGTTGTCTCATTTTCAGCCGAGCATGGTGCCGTAACCGCTTCCGCTGTTGGGTGGCGTCCGAGGGAACCGCCAACAGCCCGAGACGATTGAAGGCTTCTACGGTATTCACGTCGATCACATGCATGACCGTCAGCTCTGCCCCGAGTGCCTCCTCGAGCTGCAGGGCCACGCGAAATGCCTCTTCCGAACAGCTGGAAAAATCTACCGGCACGAGAATCTTTTTGAAAAGCGGGCCGAGCATATGCCCATGTCTTACAGCAAAGACGATGCCCATGGTGCGACGGCATGCGGACCTCAAAATCGACGGTTTGTGGACGAGGTGATGGGTGTCGTCGAAGCGAAGGGGAGCCATGCTACAGCGCAATCATTCCGCCTGTAGCAGAAAGGGGCATTCGAGGCCTGATCTTCTCAAGCCACCGGCGAAAACCCGACGGCACCGGAATTGCTCAAACGGTCTGTGACAGGCACGAAGACAGGAGAGTGATGTCGATGACGAAAGAAAAGTGGTTGTTGATCGGAGCAGTGATCGTAGGCCTCGTCGTCGTCCTCTATTTCTTGTTGTTGTGTCCGTCGAATTGTCACTGAGCGTTGGTGACGACCGGGTGTAACACCGAAACACGAGGGGAATCGTCGATGAAGATCTTGCTGGCAGTCGATGGATCTGAAAATGCGAACGAAGCCGTACGCCTCCTGCAGTATATCGCAGCCGAGCGATTGGTTGTACTGCATGCGATCAACGTCCCGAAGCCGGCGTACCCCATGATGGTGCCGGAGGTCGCAGCCGAGTTATACCACGAAGTGGAACGAGGCATGCGGACCGAGGGAGAACGGCTGCTTGATCGGACGGTCTCGCTTCTCCCCTTTCACACGGGTCCCGTCACAAGAATGATCGAAGTCGGCTCGCCGGCGGAGGTCATTGTGAGGACGGCACAGGAAGAAAAAATTGATCTGATCGTCATGGGCGCGAGAGGCTTGGGTCCAATCAAGGAGCGGATACTTGGCAGCGTCTCCCATCGCATCCTCACCGCGGCGCCATGCGCGAAACTGATCGTGTCCGGACCAGTCAAGAGGATGCAAAAGGTTCTGCTGCCGTTGAGAAGTGCGTCGGACACCGATGACGCGATACGGTTTCTTGAGTTGAATCCGTTCCGACAGCCGGTCGAGTTGTCATTGCTATCGGTGTTGCCGCGGATCCAGCCAAACTGGGGTACCGCGGCGCTCGCGGCAGAGCCTCTTCAAGCACGGGAAGTCGAGAACGCACAGCTGTTCCTCCAATCGACAGCCAATCGGCTCACACGAATGGGCTACTCGGCTCGAACACAGGTGCTGATCGGAACACCGACCGAGTCGATCCTTGAGCAGGCGTACGCGCAAAGGACTGATCTCATTCTGATGGGATCCCGCGGCCGGCACGGCGTCCTGCGTCTTATGCTCGGCAGCGTGTCCCACGCCGTCTTGCACAGCGCGCCCTGTCCGATCCTGGTGTTCAACTAATCAGTCTGTCAGGAGGTGCGACATGCCGATGTATGACTATAAATGTTTGGACTGTGGCAAAGAATGTTTAGTCGTGCTCACCCTAAAGGAGCATGAGTCAGGAAAGGTGCTGTGCCCTTTGTGTCAAAGCTCTCGGATGCAGCAGCTGTATACGTCTTTTATCGCCCATACGACGAAGAAGAGTTAAATGTTGAAAGACTCCACAGCGCGGATCGTCTGCCTGCCCTCTTTCGCAACAGGCACGTCCATCGACCGCTTCTCTGATTGCCTTCATCCCTGTGCAATCCTCGCGGCCAGAGCGAAACGTGCTTCAATTGGCTTTAGCACTATTGATGCAAATGTCGACAGTACTGGTGGCCGGTTGAGGACCGAACAAAAAATCCTCCCCAGCCACCATGTGCTGCCTGGTCAGGGAGCCGGGCCCATATAACTCACTATCAAGGAGGTTCAATCATGTCCGTACTTACGAGATGGGAGCCATTGACACGTTGGAGTCCGCTGAAGGAACTGGAGGAAATGGAAAAGCGCCTGTCGACGATCTTCGGCCGTTCGCCGTTGGGCATCGACGCCGAAAAGAAAGAAGCCATCTCTGTCACCGAGTGGTCACCGCTGGTCGATATCTCGGAAGATGACAAGGAGTATGTCGTCAAGGCCGAAATTCCTGAGATGAAAAAGGAAGACATCAAGATCAACGTCCACGACGATGTCTTGACCGTTTCCGGCGAGCGGAAATACGAAAAAGAAGAGAAGGGCAAGAAATACCATCGCGTCGAGCGCGCCTACGGAAGCTTTATGCGCAGCTTTGCGTTGCCTGAGAACGCTGATGGTTCGAAAATCAGCGCGGATTACAAGGATGGCGTGCTGAAGGTGCATTTGCCGAAATCGGAGCACGCGAAAAAGAAGGCGATCGAGGTGAAAATCGCCTAATCCACCAGCGTGCACTGTTGCCGCCAACCGCCGTAATGGAGCGCGGCTGAATGCCGAGAGAGGGAGTCGTCATGATCCGCCATCCACATGACCTCGAGCTGCCCTGGGAGATTCACTGGCATGGAGCCGTCAGACATCACCATCACGTGTGGTGACTGATTCCACTCCTCGTGTTACTGGCGATATTGATGATCGGCGTCGGCGTCACCACCGGGCTGGTATAGCCGAGAGAGCATGAGCATGATCTTCAAGAACCGTGAAGAAGCGGGTCACCGCCTTGCGAAGGTGCTCAAGCAGTATCGCCATCACCCCGACGGCGTGATTCTGGCACTGCCTCGGGGCGGAGCAGCCGTGGGCTATGCGATGAGCGCGGATCTCCATCTTCCCCTGGACGTATTCATTACCCGGAAAATCGGCGCCTCGGAGAATTCCGAATATGCGCTTGGAGCGATCAGTGAAACGGGCAATATCCATCTCAATTTCGAAGCGGTCGACGCCTTCCAGTTGTCCGATGCAGAGTTTGAAACGCTCGCCAACGTGCAACGAGAGGAAATCCTCCGTCGGCAGCGCCTCTACCGCAGGGGACAACCTGCGCAGTCATTAAAGGATCGAGTCGTGATCGTCGTTGATGACGGCATTGCCACCGGTGCCACGTTCTTTGCCTCTGTGACGGCAATTCGTCGGGAGCAGCCTCGAGTCTTGGTGGCTGCGATCCCCGTTGGACCGCCGCAAGTCATCGAGCGGGCGAGAGCGATGGTGGATGAGTTGGTCGTGCTCGAAACTCCCTCTCAGTTCTGGTCCGTGGGCGGCTACTACTCCGACTTCAGGCAGGTCAGTGATGAAGAGGTCGTCAACTACCTGCATGTGGCGCAGGCGGCCCTCCACGACCGGACTGGACGGAGCGCGGGGATACGAAAGCAGCGTTCTTCCAAAGCATCACCGCAGTGTATCTAAAAGGCCGCCGATCTTGGTCCACATGAACCTAGGACAGCGACGGATAGTCACATGAGAATGGTCATCGGAGTCGATTGGTCTGACGAAGCCTTTGCTGCGGTGAAGCAGGCATTGGTGCTCTATCGGCCGACTGAAGTGACGATCGTCCATGGGATTGACCTGGGCATCTTCGAATATCCGTCGGTCGCCCAACTTGCCAGTCTTCAAGGCTATGAGGGCTTCCGCTGGGCGGTGACCTCGGCAGGGGAGGCACTGCTGGATCGAACGGCGATGACGGTGTATTCCGCTTGTGCTTCGGTGAACCGAATAAACGAAATCGGTAATCCTGCGCGAATGATAGTCCAGGCCGCGCAAAACAGCAAAGCTGACCTCGTCGTCGTCGGTGGGAGAGGGCGGAGCCGATTGGCTGAGACGGTGTTGGGCAGCGTGTCGCATCGTGTGTTGATGCAGAGTCCCTGCACGACCTTGGTCGTGCGCGGTGAGTCCCATCCCGTGAAACGTGTGTTGGTCGCCGTCGAGGGCAAGGAGGATGCCGGTCGAATCGTCCAATGGCTGAAAGATCATCCGTTCAAGGATGGAGTGGACCTCTGCATCCTCAGTGTGGTCGTGCCGCTGGGAGTCAATGACCCCTATCTGGCGGCGCAATGGGAGTCATGGTCGTCCGTTGCCCAGGCGAATGCCGCCGATCTCGTGAAGAGCGTCGCTGCGTCGTTGCTGGTTCCCGCCTATACGGTCCGCACTCGTGTGGCCACAGGCAATGCGGCTGCTGTCATTGCTGCCGAGGCCGAAGGGATGGATCTGATCGTCGCGGCGTCTCACGGCCGTCATGGTTTGGAACGCTTCCTCATGGGCAGCGTCTCTCATTCGATCATGCACCGCACGTCCGGGCCGGTCTTGATCGTGCATTGAAAGATCTCGCTCTCCAAGAAAGCTTCTGGCGCGGCTGGGATCTCGATCGCCGCCGGTTGCCCCGACACCCAGGACAAAGACCCGCATTCAATGCTACCTAGGCATCATCTTCATCGTGCGTCCGAATACCATGCCCAAGGGTAGAAAAGTCACGCCATCGCCTCGCTCTATTAATATGGTGTCGATGGGTGGCTGCCGAAGCTTCTTACGTAGGAAATGACGTCGCGAATCTCGTCATCGGACAACGCATACTTCCACGCTCCCATGGCAGTATTGGCTCGCCCCTCGTGAATCGACTTATATAGTCCCGAGTCGAGCTTCGCTTGCACCTCCCGACTGGTCAGGTCGGCCGCCGGCGGCGTGAACTTCATCATGCCGGGTCCCTTCCCGTCCAGTCCATGACAAGACTTGCACACGTCCAAATAGATGCGCTTGCCCGCCGCCAGGTCGTCGACACTGCTCGCTCCGACCGACGATGGCAGTCCTCCGACGATCGCTGCTAGCACCATCAGGGTTCTGATGGACTTCTCGCACCTATCCATTTGATACATATCAGCCTCCTTTGTCGTTCTTGACTCTCGGTATCGAACCTGGCGTTCCCTTCATCGCCGCCTCGTCGCTCTGCGTCAAGAACACGGTTTGAATCGCGGGCCGCCGAGCGAATTTTGGGTTCTTCACGGTCAGCACGGGGCAGCTCGATTGCTTGAGCACCGCTTCCGCGACGCTGCCCACATTGGTGCGTTCTCGCCCCCGTCGTCCATGCGTTCCCATCACAATCAGATCGCATCGGTGCTGAAGCGCACCGGCGAGAATCGAATCTGAGGGAACGCCTGTCC
This sequence comes from Nitrospira sp., assembly GCA_035495295.1. Taxonomy (GTDB): domain Bacteria; phylum Nitrospirota; class Nitrospiria; order Nitrospirales; family Nitrospiraceae; genus Nitrospira_C. The sequence continues at coordinate 12,330 of DATJGE010000069.1, forward strand.
GGACGTCATACGTCGCGGACAAGCCCGAGGATTTCACCACTGCGGCCAAATCCCCCAACCGCGCGTCCCACTGGTGTCGCATCTGCGCCGCACCTTTCATCCGATGAAGATCCCAATCGGCATGGGCTGGCTCCACGACGTGCAGGAGAACGAGATCGGCTCGCAGGCGATGGGCTAATTGAATGGCGCATTCCAGCGAGTCCAAGGAAGGATCTGAGAAGTCCACGGGTGCCAATATGCGTTGGATTCGGACATCGTCGGGGGCGGTGAATGCACAAGGACTCGCTTGTTTGACGGGGAGAGGCACGGTCAACACAGGACAAGGATTACCGGTTGTAACCGTCTGAGCCGTGGCCCCGATCAGGCCATAGGGGACATGAGTCTCGCCCTGCATGCCCATCGAGATCATGTCCGCATGCAGTTGATGGGCGGCAGCGACAATTTCATCCCCTGCATTTCCGATTGAACGTCGGACACTTGCCGTCACCAAACACTCTCGGATCTTCTCTTGCAAGCCGTGGAGCCTTGATTGAATCTCCTGATCCTTGGGCCCCGTTTCCGGTGAAGATGGGCGTTCAGTGACGTGAAACACGATCACGGAAGCCTTGAAGGCGACCGCCAGGTATTCCGTATACGCTTGCGCGAGCCTTGCGCTCTCCGAAAAATCCGTCGCGAACAAAATTCTCGAGACGACTGATTGATCCACGGCGTTCCTCCTTCGCCACGTCACTGGGACGTCGCCGATGACATTGAGGGATAACGCGCTCGTTTTTTAAGCCATTCGAGCAATGGAACAGGCAGCATGGCGACCGCCAGAGCCCCGAGCCATTCCTGAGGCCTCAAACCTACGACGGCAAACACAGGATGGAGCGGCTCGAACGCCACGATCCCGACCTGCAAGAGCACCGAAAAGAGAATCGCAGCAACCAGCGGTCTATTCGTGAACAGACCCAGCTCACCCTGCGTCTTGACGTCGCTCCGCCAGAGGCCGGCCTGGAAGAGCTGCGTCCACACAAGAATCGTAAATACCAGCGTCCGTGCCCTTTCGAGGCCCATGTCGCTGTCATACAACGCATACATGAATGCCGCCAGGGCGAGTGTTCCCATGAGGACGCCGCGTCCGACGATGATTCTCATTCGACCGGCCGAAAAATATCCCTCGTCACGCCGACGAGGCGGTCGTCGCATGACATCAGGCTCCTTGGGCTCGACGGCCAGCGCCAATGCCGGCAGGCTATCCGTCACCAAATTAATCCACAGGATGTGGACCGGCATCAGTGGCAGTGGAAGCCCGATAGCGGCGGCCCCGAGCATGACGATGATTTCTCCGAAGTTGTGGGAGAGCAAATATGAGACGGCCTTTTGGATGTTGGCATAAATGACACGGCCTTCCTCGACCGCCGCGGCAATGGAGGCGATGTTGTCATCAGTCACGACCATGTCGGCGGCGTCCTTGGTCACCTCCGTCCCGCTCAAGCCCATGGCGATGCCCACATCCGCCTGCTTCAAGGCCGGGGCGTCGTTGACTCCGTCGCCGGTCATGGCCACGACCGCACCGTGAGCCTGCCACGCCTGCACAATTCGGAACTTATGCTCGGCGGTCGTTCGCGCATAGACGGCGATCTTTCGGACCCTTCGGTGCAGTTCGTCGTTGGACATTGCGTCGAGCTCGGCACCAGTCAATATGTCGCCGTCTGCGCGCAGCCCCAAGTCGCTTGCAATGGCATCGGCCGTCTCCCGTTGGTCGCCGGTGATCATCACCGTTCGGATTCCTGCGGCATGGAGCAAGTGGATCGCGGGCCGAGCCTCGGGCCGAACCGGATCGCGCATAGCGATCAGTCCGAGAAAGACGAGATGGCGCTCGACCTCATGGTCAAGCCGCACCGGGCGAGGATTCAGCGTCCGGCGTGCGACGGCGAGCACCCGAAGCGCCTGCTTCGCATAGCCGTGTTCCATCTCATGGACGAATTCACGGTATCTCTCGTCGAGCGGCAAGAGGGAACCATCGTCGACCGCATAGCATGTGCAATGTCGTAGTACCGCGCCGGCAGCACCTTTGACATACGCCTCGTTCTCGCCGAACGTCCGTCGCACCACCGTCATCATTTTCCGCTCTGAATCGAACGGGATTTCATCGACGAACGGATGCTCCGCTTCCAAGGGCGCCTTCAGCAGGCCAAGTTTCGCGGCCGCCACAAGGATGGCGCCTTCCGTGGGATCGCCATCGATGACCCACAAGCCGTCGCGCTCACAAAGGATAGCGTGGTTGCAGAGGGCCCCGGCTGTCAGGAGTGCGCGAACCGAGAGGGGAACCCCCGACACCCGGCAACCCGCCTCGTGGATCTCACCGATCGGGACATATCCGTCGCCCGTCACCTCAAAACGGCGTCCTGCGACGAACAGGTTCTTCACCGTCATCTGATTCTTGGTAAGCGTGCCGGTCTTGTCGGTGCAGACAATCGTCGTGGCCCCCAACGTTTCAACGGCTGGAAGGCGTCGAATCAGCGCATGCCTGGAGACCATCTTGAGAACCCCCAGCGCGAGCGTCATCGTGACGATGGCGGGGACCGCCTCGGGAATCGCTGCGACTGCGAGGCTCACGGCCGTCAAGAACATCCCGAGGACCGGTTCTCCGCGAAGAAGTCCGAGCCCAAACACGGCGCCTGACACGGCTAGAGTGAGCACGAGCAGGACACGGCCGAGTTCTTCCCATCGGCGCTGAAACGGCGTCGGCTCACGCTTCGCGTTGTCAACAAGCGTGGCGATGCGGCCCATCTCCGTGCGGAGTCCGGTCGCGGTGACCACGGCACGCGCCCGTCCGGCGACGACCGCCGTCCCATTAAATACTTGGTTGCGACGCTCGGCGAGCGGCGCATCAGATGCCACCGGCTGGCAGGCCTTGTGTACCGGCACCGACTCTCCGGTGAGCGACGCCTCATGGGTCTTCAGCAATGCGGCATAGACGAGTTTGGCGTCGGCCGGTACACGATCACCTGCTTCGAGCTCGATGAGATCGCCCACCACAACCTCGCGCGCAGGAATGTGCCGGCGTCGTCCGTCGCGGATCACGCGGGCGCTCGTCTCGGACATGCGCTTGAGCGCGGCCAGCGATCGCTCCGCTTTGTATTCCTGTACAAAGCCCAGAGTCCCGTTCAGCACGAGGATGGTGAGAATCGCCGCGGCATCGATCCATTGGCCGAGCCATCCGGAGAGAAGAGCTGCGCCCGCGAGGACAGCGAGCATGAGGTTGGAAAATTGGACCACGAACAATCGGACAACGGATACCGGCGCGGCCTCCGGCAACAGGTTTGGCCCATCCTCAGTCAGCCGGCGGGCCGCCGCGGCTGCAGATAGGCCCTCTGAGCTCAGAATGGGTGATGGAGGTCTGGAAGGGATCGGATCGGTTACTGAAGAAGGCGTAGCCATGGCCGGCAATACCTTATCGCGCTATTACGGCTCGTGCGCTTGCAACAAGACGCAGCAGCTCCACTAGAAACGCCAGTGGCTCTTCTTTGGCTCGGAGCACGATCCCTTTCCAGAGAATCGTGATTGGATTACGGTTTGACCGCGACTTTCAACACGCCGTCCCGATGCTCGCCGAAGATCCGGTAGCCTTCAACAATGTCTTCGAGCGGCACGCGATGGGTGATCAATGGAGTCAGATCAAGCCGGCTCTGTTTGACCAGTTCCATCAGCCGCCGCATGCGCTCTTTCCCGCCGGGACAGAGCGTCGTAACGATCCGGTGATCGCCGATTCCGGCCGCAAATGCCTCGTACGGAATCTGGAGCTTTCCGGAGTACACTCCGAGGCTCGAGAGGGTTCCTCCCGGCCGCAGCGCTCGCAAGGCCATTTCAAACGTGGCCTGCTGACCGAGCGCTTCAATGGCCACATCGACTCCGCCGCCGGATAGTCGCCTGACTTCCGCCGGAACGTCACACTCACGAGCGTCCAGCACGACATCGGCACCCATGCGCCGAGCCATCGCAAGCCGCGTGGGGTCGCGATCGATGCCGATCACCAGGGCAGCGCCCATGAGCTTCGCGCCGGCGGTTGCGCACAAGCCGATGGGGCCTTGCGCAAACACGACGACCGTATCGCCGATGCGTACGCCGCCGGATTCGGCGCCGCTGATGCCCGTGGAGGCAATATCGGCTAACAGGACGACCTGCTCGTCGGTCAGTTCATTCGGAATCTTCGCGAGATTCGCCTGTGCCGCCGGCACGATGAGACACTCCGCCTGCGCGCCATTGATGGTATTGCCGAACCGCCACCCGCCGATCGCCTCGTAACCTTCGCCATGTCCGCATTGGGAAAGCTGTCCGGATAGGCAGGCGCGGCATTGGCCGCATGGCGTGATCGCGCCGATCAATACCCGGTCGCCGATCTGGTAGCCGGCGACGCCGGCGCCAAGTTCCGCGATGACGCCGACCGGTTCGTGCCCGATCACGAGGCCGGGCTTCACCGGATATTCGCCACGCACGATGTGCAAGTCCGTCCCACAGATCGTCGTCAGCGTGACCCGCACCAAGGCTTCGCCCGCTTTCGGTTGCGGCAGGGGGAGATGCTCAATACTTGTGCGTCCAACGCCATGAAACACGTGCGCACGCATCGTTTCCACTTCACACCTCGATCGTCTGACTAGTGAGTTTTTAGAGTTCCGCCTTCACGATGTGTTCGGCTTCGAGCCAGTCGTCCAAGGCGTAGCCGTCGCGCCGTCCCCGCTGCTCATACAGGGCATAGGCCCTCTCTGCGACGCGTTGCCAAGTGCCTTCCGGCACCCACATCGGGTTTTCCTTTGCGTGCTCAGCCCGTTTTGCCGCGGCCTTTGAGTCTTGTTTGCTCTTGCTGGCGGCTGCCATAAATCCTCCTTGTATGCAAAGCATGCTATCGCTGTGCCGGCCGCTGGGGATCTTAGGCTGCTCCGACGTTCATCACTAGCAGCTCACCCCGCATAGTCGGATGGATCGTGCAGCGGAACTCGAACCGTCCAGGCCGCTCGGTGGTAAACCGAATGACGGCGTCCTTCCCGGCATCGAGATACGCGCCTTCGATGCCTCGTCCATGCGTAATGACTCCGTTTCCTTCGACTTGAGTCAAATGGCCCTGGAGCACCACGGAACTAAAATCGTGCCGAATATGGTCCTTGTTCGCGATCGCCACCATGATCGGCACTCCGGGCATCAGCGTGAGGCCGGTGGATACAAATGCAGAGTCCTTAATCGTGACCTCGACCTTTTGCTCGCTTTGCCCCTTCGCCGGGGCCAATGTCAGAGCGAAAAAAGACCCGACTATAAGACATGTGCGGAAGACTTTCGGCCAGGCGTGCAGAGTCATCGTGACGTCCTTTCTTTGTGCATGGTTGGTGCGCATGATGGGTGATCGATCGGTTACCGCTGTATCAAATCTCTTTCCGCTGCAAATTTGTGAATGGCTGCCATCGCCTCCTCGACAGAGTTGACGATGCGAAACAGATCCAGAGCTGACGCGTCCAGCCGCTCCTGAGCGACCACGTCGGTGCGCAGCCAGTCGAGAAGCCCCGTCCAGTATGGCGCGCCCATGAGAATGATCGGAAACGGCTGCAGCTTCTGGGTATGCATTAATGTGCTGATTTCAAAGAGTTCGTCCAATGTGCCAAAGCCGCCGGGAAAGAGCACAAAGGCGCTCGCGTATTTCACGAGCATGACCTTGCGGACGAAGAAGTAATGGAATTTCAGCGCCAGCGTCGTGCACTGATTGGTCGGTTGCTCGAGCGGAATATCGATATGGAGCCCGATCGACTGCCCGCCGGCCTCGAACGCCCCTTGGTTTGCCGCCTCCATCACGCCGGGGCCGCCGCCCGTAATTACGGAGTAGCCGCTCTTCGCCAGCGCGCCGCCAAGTGCTGAGGCGGTCTCATAAGCCCATGACCCCGGTTTGGCCCGGGCACTGCCGTAGACGGTGACGGCCGGCAAGACGCGCGGCAGCGTGTCGAATCCTTCCACGAACTCTCCCATGATGCGGAAGAGCCGCCACGATTCTTCCTTGGCGAGCGCATTGATTTGATAGCGGTCGTGCATGCGGATACGTACAGCAAGCCGGATGCCTGGATACGAGGCCAAGTTTAGAGGCGCTTTTCGCAGCGTTGGGTTCGCAGCGAGGCCGAATTCCACATTGTTTGGATCCGCTCTGTGGCAGAAGGGGGCATGGCTCGACGAAATTGCCTGCGCCCAAGCCTCCTTACAGGCTTAAATGCGGGCACTTCTTTTGCGTTCCGGCCGCCCATGCTCAGCATCCAATTTCTCGGCGCCGCCCAGACGGTGACTGGGTCCTGCTTTCTGGTCGAAAACGATTCCCAGCGCGTCCTTGTGGATTGCGGTCTCGTGCAAGGTCACACGGAGCTCACTGCGCGAAATCGCCTTCCGTTCGCCTTCGACCCGACGTTGCTGGATGCCGTCATCCTCACGCACGCGCATTTGGATCACACTGGCCTTGTGCCGAGGCTCATGACGGAAGGGTTCCGCGGGCGCATCCTGACGACCGGTATCACGAAAGAACTGCTGCCGGTTCTTTGGGAGGACGCCGTCCGGATCCAAGAGGCATCACTCTATTCCGAGTCCGATGTCAATTGCGCCATCGCGCATTGTGAAGGACACCGATATGGAAAGATCATTGAGTTGAACCGATCGTGCCGCGTGCGATTTTCAGACGCCGGGCACATCCTGGGTTCCGCCATCGTCGAGTTGTGGCTGGGGGGGAGAAAAATCGTCTTCTCCGGCGATCTTGGCCATCGCGGGAAGCCGATTATGCGCGATCCGGCCATCATCGAAACCGCCGACACATTGGTGCTGGAATCCACGTACGGCGACCGGAACCACAAAGCGCTGCCCGACACGATCACCGAGCTCGGCCGCGTCATCCGCGAGACCCATGAAGCCGGCGGCACGGCGGTTTTACCCGTGTACGCGATTGGCCGGAGCCAGGACATTCTCTATGTGATCTATCAGCTGACATTCAGCGGCGTACTGGATAAGCCGCGCGTCTTCTTGGACAGTCCAATGGCGATCCGTGCTGCGGACGTCTATGCTCGGCACATCGAAGCCTTCGATGAAGAGGCTGCCAATCTCATTCGAAAACCGCCGAAGAATCCATGCGCTCCGCGAGTGACATTCACGGAGACCGTGGCGGCCTCGCGCAGCATCGCGCGCATCCGCAGGGCCATCGTACTGGCCGGAAGCGGGATGTGCGAAGGCGGTCGGGTTCAGGACCATTTAGCGCGCTGTCTGCCGGATCCGGACTGCAGCGTGATTGTGACGGGGTATCAAGCGGAAGGGACGTTGGGGCGCAGGCTGGTGGACGGCGTGCAGCGCCTGACGATTCATGGCAAAGTGATCGATGTGCGCGCGAAAGTCCATACGATCAACGGGCTTTCTGCGCATGCCGACCAGGGCGGGCTATTGGAGTGGGTGGGTGCCTTTCACGCTCCGAGGCCGCGAACATTTCTCGTCCACGGCGAGCCGGAAAAAATGGCCGCCCTCGCCTCCGCTCTGCGCCGTTGCCACGGCATCGACACGGCGATGCCCAAATTTGGAGACCGCGTCGTCCTGTGAGTCCTCCAGTTGAAATGCTGGGCGTCGGCGGACCTTGAAGAAGGGAATGCATCAACCTTGGCGAGCGCCGGGGCAGCCTCCCTCATGCAGGAGTGAGCAATTCCTGAACCTTCAGTTTCAGATCCGAAACGCGGACCGGCTTGTCAAAATAGGCCGCCACACCGAGGCCGAGAGCCTGTGATTTTGTCTTCGCGTCGCCGAAGGCCGTCATGAGAATAATCGGCACGCCCGGGGCAGATTTTCGAAGACGGGAGACATACTCCATTCCACCCGCCGGCATGCGGAGATCCGTCAGGATGAGGGTCGGTTTGTGATCCACCGTGTATCGAAGCACCTCGTCCCCATTGGCCGCCTCCACGATACGAAGTCCCATCTCCGAAAGTTCATCGCTGAGGAGACTTCGCATATCGGCATCATCTTCTGCCAACAATAAGACCACGCCCACTTCCGTAGTTGTCATATAGATCGCCTCTGCTTGTGAATGCGAACTCGCGACAATAATTACACTAGGTAAGGGAACAAGGACAGATCCATGAACACGGATACGCCGTGATTCGTGAATGCCATGCCGCTTACATGAGCAATGGCCATACCCGGCAGGGTCCATGCTAAGGGCAGAAAAAAGACCGAACAGATGAGGTCAATCCGCGTCAGGTGGCGACAAAATCCTCATGATGGAAGGCCTACTGGCGCGGGACGCCACAGTAGTTAAGTTTAGGAGGCAGCGCGTTCGGTCGGCAGGAGAATCGTGAACGTTGTGCCTTTGCCCGGTTCGCTGTCGACCTCAATAGTGCCGCCATGCTCCTCGATGATGCCATGCACGACGGTCAGGCCGAGGCCGGTCCCTTTCCCCACTTCTTTGGTGGTAAAAAATGGCGTGAAGATCTTGCCGAGATGCTCGCGGGGGATGCCATGGCCGGTATCGGCGATCAGCAGCGCGACGATGTTGGCTTGAGGCTTGACCGTGACGGTTAAGGTCCCGCCGTCAGGCATGGCATGCAGGGCATTGATGAAGAGGTTGAGAAGCACCTGACTGATCTGATCGGGATCCGCGTGAACCAACGTCTGATGGTCCGGAAGCTCCGCGACGACTTGGATCTGATGGCGGGCGATCCGCTCGTGCAGCATTTCCAGACTGTCTTCGACGATGTCCCTCACGTCGACAGCACGCCGCTCCGCCGGTCGCCGGCGTGCGAACACGAGAAATTGATTCATGATCTTCGTAATGCGCTCGACCTGCGTGACGATGGTGTGCAGGCTCTGTTTCGCCCGTTCATCGTCGATCCGGCGCATGGCGAACTCGGCTCGTCCCAGAATGACGTTCATGGGCGTCCCGATTTCATGCGCCATTCCGGAGGCCAGCGTGCCCAACTCGGCGAGGAGCTCGGTTCGGCGTAGCTGCTCTTCAATCCGTTTCCGATCGGTGATATCCACGACCGACGCGAGCACGCGCATGCCTAAGAACGTGCGGATTGGATTGAGGCCTATTTCTACAGAGATCAGCTGACCGTCCTTCCGTACTCCGAACAGCTCGCGGCCCGCGCCCATCTGACGCGGCTCGGGCTTGTCGTAGAATTCCGCGCGGTGGTCATGGTGTGCGGCCCGCGACGCCTCGGGAACGAGAATCTCTACCGATTGTCCGAGCAGCTCCTCTCTGGAATAGCCAAATTGCCGTTCGATTTGCGCGTTCACGAGCAGAATCGTCCCTTCTTCGTCGACCATGAGCATGCCGTGTGGGGCGCCTTCCACTGCTGCGCGGAACTGTTCCTCAGCCCTCTTTCGCTCAGTGATGTCCACGACCGATGCCAAGACCCGTAACCCTGCTTCGGTCTGGATCGGGTTGAGGCCGATTTCGACCGGGAATTCCACGCCGTCCTTTCGCAGGCCGAATAATTCTCGGCCTTCGCCCATGCGACGAGGCTCAGGTCGTGCAAAGAAGTCGGCGCGATGCGACTGGTGCGTCTCCCGTACGCCGTGCGGAAGCAGCATCTCGACAGGCTTTCCAATCAGCTCCGTACGAGCATAGCCGAACGCTTTTTCCACTTGGGCGTTGACCATTAACATGACGCCCGACGCGTCGACCATGAGCATGCCGTTCGGCGATGCCTCGACGGCAATGCGGAATTCTTCTTCGGCCCGCTTTCGTTCTGTGATGTCTACGACGGAAGCCAACACCACCGTCCCTTCATCGGTTTGCACCGGGTTCAGTCCGATTTCGATCGGGATTTCGGAGCCGTCTTTCCGGAGGCCATAGAGCTCTCTTCCCTTCCCCATTGGTCTCGCACTGGCGAGCTTCATGTAGCGTTCCCGGTCGGCGAGATGTCCCGTACGAAATCTGTGTGGGACGAGGATTTCTATGGATTGGCCGATAAGCTGGTTGCGATGGTAGCCGAACTGCTGTTCGAGCTGACGGTTCACCAACACGATGATGCCATGACGGTCGACCATCAGCATGCCGCTGGGCGAGGCTTCGACGGCGAGGCGGAAATGTTCTTCTGGCAAGCGGACGTCTGGCACAGCGGTACCGATGTCAGTCTTTGATCGTCTCTTCCGGGTGACGGCCTTCCATTTCGGCGAGCTTACGGTAGAGGGTCTTACGGTCGATGCCCAGCGTTTGGGCGGCTTGGTACTTATTGCCCCCCGTTTTCTCGAGGATTTTTTTGATGTACTCCCATTCAACCTCTTGCAGAGGAAGGGTTCGCTCGGCCGCATCGTCAAGCACCTTGCGGTCTCCACGTGATCCTTGCACGGTTGGCGGCAAATCCTCCGGCATAATCTTCTCGCCGCGGGCCAACGTCACCGCGCGCTCAATGATGTTTTCAAGCTCGCGGACATTGCCGGGCCAGTGATAGTCGATGAGCAGCGCGAGGGCGGATTCGCTGATGCCTTCCAGCGGTTTTCGATTGGTCTTCGCGCATTTGCGCAAAAAACTTTCGACCAGGAGCGGGATATCGTCGCGGCGCTCCCGCAACGGTGGCAGCCGTATCTCGATGACGTTCAGGCGGTAATAGAGGTCTTCCCGAAAATGCTTCGCCTTGACCTCTTCGGCCAGGTTGAGATTGGTGGCTGCGATGATGCGGACATCGACCGCGATCGACTTCGTGGAGCCGACTCGTCGGATTTCCCGCTCCTGAATGGCCCGCAAAAGCTTCGCCTGCAACATTAGCGGCAGCTCGCTGATTTCATCGAGGAAGATCGTGCCCTTCTGCGCCTCTTCGAACAGGCCGAGCCGGTCCGCCTTCGCATCGGTAAAAGCCCCTCGCATGTGTCCAAATAACTCGCTCTCCAGCAACTGTTCGGGGATCGCCGCGCAGTTGACCGGCACGAAGGGGCTCTCACGTCGGTCGCTGTTGTAGTGAATCGCCTTGGCGACGAGTTCCTTGCCCGTTCCGCTTTCGCCGGTGATCAGCACATTGCTGGGGCTGTCCGCGACCCGCCGAATCAACTCGAAGACCTCCTGCATCGGCCGGCTTTTCCCCAAGATTTGATGAAAACTGTACTCCTTGTAGACCTCGCGGCGCAGATGCGCCACTTCACGTCGCAGCTGAACTTCCCGCACGGCTCGTCCGACAATTCGTACGACGTCCGCCGTCTTGACCGGCTTGATGAGGTAATCGGTTGCGCCGCCCTTGATCGCCTCGATGGCTGTCTCGATCGTGCCGAAGGCGGTCATCAGAATGACCACTGTTTCCGGGGAGCGATGTTTGATTTCGCCGAGCAGGGTGGTTCCCAGCATGCCTTTCATGCGCAGATCGCTCAGTACGAGATCGTATTGTTCCTCGGCAAGCACCTGGAGGGCCTTTTCTCCGCTCTCGGCCGTGCCGACGTGATAGCCTTCACTTTCCAGGACGTCCAACAGCAAGCCGCGCATGTCGGCTTGGTCGTCGACCACCAGGACTTTGCCGGTTTCACGACTCGTCGTCATCACAGCACTGAAGAAAGGAGCGGCAGCAGAGAGCCATAACGGATACGCTTTTTACTGAGGAAAAGCAACTAGCTGTGCGATCGAAGACGTTCAAAATTTTGGAGCAATTCGCATCAGCGGATGGAAGGCGACGCTGGGAATCGCCCTGAAGCTCACATGAGAGCTTGCCACATAGATGCAGGTTGGAATACGGTTGCTGTGCTCAACGACTATGCCCTGCCTTAGGAAACAATCCCTTCAAACCTATCTGCAAAGCCGATTTGGCCCAAACACGACGTTGCTCTCCTATGGGCCGATCGGGAAGGAGAGCTCGAAAGGCACGTATAAGCGATATGGCTATGGATCTCCCGTGAAGCTCACCTTCCAGGTTGGGAAAACTCGTCGCTCGGCTGTCTTGGAGACCATGAGTCCGGGCCCCTTCGGACATGAACACATGGCGGATCGAGCGCAGGCTATCTTATGGGATTACGAGTCGTACGGCCGTCTGCCTCGGCATGTCCCCGCGCTCGACGTGGGCGCGTTTACCTCGCGACAGGATCTGTTTTCCGTCGCGAGGGCGCGTGAATTCTTCGTCCTCACGCAATGGGTAGAAGGAACCAGCTACTACGAGGATCTGCGTCGCCTCGTCGACGGAGGCTCGTTGCGAACGCTCGATCGGCGACGCACAAGACGGCTGGCCGGTTATTTGGCAACCATCCATCGGCGCAAGCGCCGTGATCCTGATCTCTATCGCCGCCGACTCCGCGAACTCATCGGTCATGGCGAGTGCATCATGGGACTCACGGACAGCTATCCGATTCCTTTCGGTTTCATCACCGCGGATCGTCTGCGTGCCATTGAGGATGCGTGCAACCAATGGCGATGGCGGCTCCATAATCAGGCGCATCGGCTGTCTCAGGTGCATGGCGACTTTCATCCCTGGAATGTGCTCTTCCGTGAGGGAACCAATTTTTCCGTCGTGGATCGGTCGCGCGGGGAGTGGGGGGATCCGGCCGACGATGTGACCTCCATGACCGTCAATTATCTCTTTTGGTCTTTATGCCGCCATCGCCGCCTGGAGGGAGCGTTCGAAGTGCTGTTCCGGCTGTTTTGGGACACGTATCTCGAGCAGAGTGACGATAAAGAGATCATGGCGTCGGCGGCGCCCTTCTTTGCGTTTAGAGGGCTGGTGATTGCCAGTCCTGTTTGGTATCCCAAACTGCCGATGAAAATCCGGGGAAGCCTCTTCCGGTTCATGGAAAATGTGCTCGAGGCGCCCAGGTTCGAGCCCGCGCGCGTCAACGAGTATTGCGGGTTGTGACCGAACAGTGCGTATGAATCCAACTCCGACGTTTGCCATTTGGATCACCGGACTGCCTGCTTCAGGCAAGAGCACGATCGTCAAGGCCTTGCGGCCCCGATTGGAGGCTCTCGGATTGACGGTTGAAGTGTTGGAGTCCGATGAAGTGAGACGCTTGTTGACGCCCGAGGCCACGTATTCCCACGAAGAACGGGATCTCTTCTACCGAGCCTTGGCCTTCACGGGGCAGCGTCTTGTCGAGCACGGCGTGACCGTCTTGTTCGACGCGACTGCCAGCAGGCAGGCTTACCGCGATTTGGCGCGCAGCATGATTCCCCGCTTCCTTGAAGTCGCCGTCGAGTGCCCTCTCGAGGTGTGCATGCAGCGGGATCGCAAAGGTACTTATCAAAAAGGGCTGCGCGGCGAATCGACGACGGTCCCCGGTTTGCAAACTCCCTATGAGTCGCCGGCAAAACCCGACGTCCGTATCGAGAGCACCAAAGTGTCGGCTGATGAGGCCGCAAAGCAGATCTGTGAGATGATCCGAGAACGGCTAGCAGGCACTTAGGCAGATGCAGCGAAATGCCGTGCAAACCATTGCCGCGCGTGCTCGGCCACTTGTTCAAGTGTTCCGGGTTCTTCGAAGAGATGTGTGGCTCCCGGGATGATCGTGATTTGCTTGGGACAGCGGAGGAGCCGGTACGCGTGTTGATTCATCTCGATGACGGGCTGATCGTCGCCGCCGATCAGGAGCAGGGTGGGCGCGGCCACGTCAGGCAAGTAGCGTTCCGCAAGATCAGGACGTCCGCCGCGCGAGACGATGGCACCAACCGGAAACCCCGCCCGTGCGGCTGCCTGCAAGGCGGCGCCGGCTCCTGTGCTGGCGCCAAAGTACCCCAGTCGAAGATGTTGTGTTGCTGCGTTCCCGCGTAGCCAAGCACTGGCCATGAGCACGCGATCGGCGAGCAGATCAATGTCGAAGACGTTGCGCCGATCTTCTTCCTCGTCAGGCGTCAGCAAATCGATCAGTAACGTGGCGATCCCTCCCTGCTGAAGATAGTGAGCCACGAAGCGGTTTCGCGGACTCAACCGTCCGCTTCCGCTCCCATGGGCGAAGAGCACGATGCCTTTGGCCTTGGATGGGATCCCGAGAAAACCAGACAGAGAGTGGCTATCTTCTGTGATGGTGACCATCCGATCTTTCTGTTCAGAGGGCATATCGTAGAGGAGCGCTTACGCGTGTGTCTCGAGGCGGATGCGTGCGTCCACGATCCGACAGCCTTGGCCGGGCGGCAAAGCGAAGATTGGATTCAAGTCGAGCTCGATGATTTCCGGAATTTCTTCGACGAGCCGCGAGATGCGCAGAAGCACGTCTTCAATCGCCTCAATGTCTGCGGCAGGATGCCCGCGATAGCCGCTCAACAAGCGATAGCCCTTGATTCCGCGTACCATCTCGGCCGCGTCGCGATCGGTCAGGGGCGTGATGCGAAATTGCACGTCGCCGAGAATCTCAACATGGATGCCGCCGAGGCCGAAGGCAATCAACGGCCCGAACAGCGGATCGTGCGTCACTCCGACCATCACTTCGACTCCACCCGTCATCATCGGTTGGACAAGCACGCCATCCATTGCGGCCAGTTGGTTTCGTTCGGCCAGCTGGGTTTTGATCGATTCAAACGCGTCTCGCACCGATTGCGCAGTTGAGAGATTCAAACGCACGCCCCCGACTTCCGTCTTATGCACGATCTGGCGGGAGGCCAGTTTGAGGGCAACGGGCCAGCCTACTTTGTCGGCCAGGGCCACGGCCTCGTCGGCAGTATGAACGACTTCACCCGGTTGAAGCGGGAGCTGTGCCGCGCTCAATACGCTCCTCGTCTCCTCCGTCGTCAGCCAACTGTTCCCTCGTTGGGAGAGCGCGGCGCCGCAGATGGTTCGCACGGCTGACAACTCGAGATCATCAAAGTCAGGCACGACGCCGATCGGCCGCTGTCGCCACTCTGTATAGGCCGCCATGTTGCTCAGAACGAGGGCAGGGGTTTCCGGCAGCGCAAAAACCGGGATCGTTTCCGGCGGAAGGGAAAACACACGATGTTCATCTCCTTCCGCCATCCAGGCGATGATCACCGGCTTGTCCTTTGCGCCTGCCGTTCGCGCGTGCTCGATGCCACGCGTGATGCCTTCGGCGATATCAGCCGTGTCTGCAACGGTTACCGACACATAGAGGATGATCAAGGCATCGATCTCCTCTGCGGCCAGCAAGGTGGTAATCGCCCTGGCATATTGCTCCGGGGTCGCAGAGGCAATGAGATCGACAGGATTGGTCCGCGCGGCGGTCGAGGGAAGAAAGGCGAGCAAGGCATCGGCGGTGTGAGTGGACAGCTGGGGAACGCTCAATCCACCGGCTTCGCAGGCATCGGCGCACAGAATGGCCGGCCCCCCGGCATTGGTGATGATTCCGACACGACGTCCCGGCGGCAACGGCTGGGCACCGAAGCCGGCCGCAAAGGCCAGCATGTCGTCCAACCTACGGGCGCGGACCACGCCCGTTTGATGGAATAAGGCTTCGACGGCGACATCACTGGCCGCAAGTGCCGCCGTATGCGATCCGGCCGCGCGGCGCCCGGATGATGACCGGCCCGCCTTCACTGCAATGATCGGTTTTCGGGCGCTGACACGCCGTGCGATGCGTGCAAAGCGGCGGGGATTCCCGAACGATTCCATGTATAGCAGGATCACGCCGGTGGCGGGGTCTTCTTCCCAATATTGCAGCAGATCATTTGTCGAAACGTCGGCCTTATTCCCGATACTGACAAAGGACGAGATGCCGATATGAAAGCGCCGGCTTCCGGCCAATGTCGCTAACCCGATCGCCCCGCTTTGCGAGGACATGGCCACCCGACCAGGAAGCGGAAACACCGAGGTAAACGTCGCATTGAGCCGGACGCGTGGATCGGTATTCATGAGGCCGAAGCAATTCGGACCGATCATTCGCATGCCGTGTTGGCGGACGTGTTTCAGCAGTTGCGCCTGCAATGCATGTCCTTGCCGTCCGACTTCGGCAAAGCCGGATGTAATGACGAGCAGGGCTCGAACGCCTGCCGATGCGCAGTCATCCACGACCGACAGCACCGTCTCTGCAGGCACCGCGATCAGCGCCAGATCGACCGGCCTGGGTACCGAGTGCATCGATGGAAACGCGGGAAGGCCGGCGAGTTCTGTGGCCTTGGGGTTGACGGGGTACAGGGCACCGCGAAATTTATTGGTCTTGAGCGCGTCGATCAGCCGGAATCCGATGCTCTTGGGATCCCGTGAGGCACCAATCACCGCCACCGATTGCGGATAAAAAAACGGCCGCAGCGACGCCGTGGTGGAGAGCCGTTCCCGCACCTCAGCTCGATGGACGGTAGCTTCCGTTGGAAGCAGCGACAGCTCGACCTCCATGTCGTCGCCTTCGTAAGCTTCGCTGGCAGTGAATCCTGATTCACGAAACACTTCCCGCATCGCCGAATTGTCTGCGTGAGTGACCGCCCACAGCTTCGTAAATCCATGATGGATCGCCACTAAGGCGAGACGCTCAAGAAGCAACGTGCCCAAGCCCTTCCCATGGAACTCATCGTCCACGGCCATCGCGACCTCAGCCGTATGCTCGTTCCTCGCCCAATATGAGCCGGCAGCGATAATACGTACTGCGCCTTTCCACATTCGTGTGACGACCAATGTAAATTGAGTACACGGCTCACATGAATCGCAGAGACCAGTGATGAAGTCGCCGGATGGAGCGGTTTCCGAGAAGAATCGATGTCGCCGAGCCTCGGGCGACAAGCGGCTCACGAATTCCTGCATCATCGCCGCATCGCTCGCCTCAGCGGGTCGAATGTCTGCGGTCGTGCCGTCGCGGAGGATCAAACAACCCGATTCCGGCTGTTCGGATCGAAGAGGCGCGGTGTAGAGGGGACGCACAGGTTTCATGTTGAGCGACTGTCCCAGGCTTCGCCTGTTTACTCGATGCAGTCGGCCCGCAGCCTACCGTGAAGGTACCCATCTCACAGGAAGGCTTCAATAGGAAGCCGCCTGGTCTTAACGCTTCACGTCCGTCAGGTGAGCGTGGTTCAATGCCCTAACTCACCGCATCGAAAGGGACCACCGATCGAATATATGACAGGACGTCCAGCATCTGATCGTCGGTCAGTTTCCCTCGGTAGCTGTGCATCGGGGTGAATAGGACGCCGTTGGACAGCGGAACCAAGAGTTCCCAATCGGATTTCGTCCGTGAGCGAGTGGATGTCAAATCGGCGGGTCGGACGATTAAATCCCGCGCCTCCGGGCCATTCCCATCCAACTTGTCGCCGTGACAACGCACACAGTGTTGCTTGTAAATCGCCTCCCCGGCTTTCGGATTCCCACGGACGGTTGGAGCGGCCGCTATGGACGTTGCACCGACGATGAGGACAACGGCTCCCACGAAGAATGATTTCATGTTCTGTTCCTTTCGAGGCGGGACGTGATTTGACAGGGTGTTGACCTCTGCGCCCGAGAGGATAAGTTGAACTGCACGAAATGTACCTGCTCGTCAGCTAGGGTTTCCGCGAAAATCACTTTGAGAGTAGCGTTTTGCAGCAGTTGTCCTGTCCACAGTGGGGAATGAGGCATCACTTCTCTTGATTGCGTCACTCAAGAGAGCGATGCGCCCGCCGATAGGCCGCTGCGACTGTGGCATCAGCATTGCCTGATATCAAGATGATGCGGCACATGAGCGTCTATGGGATCTTGCTTCTGCTGGCTGGAATGATGGTCCTCAGCCGGTGGCATCATCCGGTTCCCTCCTCGGCGGCTGTGGAAATGGGCTTAGGAGTCGTTGCTGAGGCTGATCAGGCGGTAGGCAAAGAGGTCGCGGCGGCATTCGATCGGGCAGAAGCCGCTGTTCAGCACGGCGATCTCGACGCACTGATGCTGTTCTATGAGAACGGCTACAACTATCACGGACTCAAACGATCGGATGTGCAGCGCGTCTGGACCGAGGTCTTCAGCCACTACAGAGAGATCAATTCCTCGCATCGCTTCACGGAACTCAAGGTCGTTCGTGCCGGGTCCGTGATGAAAGCCTTTGTCACCTGCACCGGCGGGCTCTACGGCACCGACAAGGCATCAGGAAAACCGGTGACGATCGACAGTTGGGTCGGCGAGGTGCATCACCTTGTCAAAGAAGGGAGTACGTGGAAATTCCTCGGTAACGTCGGAGGAGTTCCAGAGGTCCCTGTAACGAGTGCTCCGCACCATCCTTTGTTTTGATTGGAAATGAGATCGAAAAGATAAACCAACCTGGGGCCTGCAATGAGTTCGAATGGCACCATTGCATGAACCATTTACGGTACGTCCCTATTGCCGGCCGAATGATCGGACGTAGGTGATCACTTTCCAGGCCTCCTCTTCGGTCAGGACAAGCGGAATGAACGGGGCCATCGCCGTGCCCTTGCTGCCGTTTTTCAGGATCCAGAACAGTTCGCCGTCTGTGCGCGCGCTCTGCCAATCCTTGTCCGTGAAGTTTCTGGGCAACGGTCCCCTGAAATTTTCCGGATCGATGTCCGATCCCAGCCCTCTGCCATCGATGCCGTGACAGGTGCGGCAAAACGCCTTGCCTTCAAACAGCGTCTTCCCCTGCTCAATGATTTCAGGAGATGGAGGATAGGGATTCGTGACCTGCCTTGCGTCTTCGATCTGCTCCGGAGGGACTCGCGGCCGCAATACTGCCGGATCCGCCGGCCAAACCATGGAGGACATGACGGCTATCAAGAAAAGTGGAGCCACGGTGCCTATGGTGACGCGCATACGCATCCTTGATGCAAATTGCAATAAAACGCTGCGGCAAGCAGTCAGAGAATGCTCTGCTGCTTGCCGTTGAACATTGTCGGTCCTCGACCGCTGGCCAAGGTCTAGTCTTTCTTTCGAGGAAATTCGTGACCCACTGACTGCGGAAACGTGACGCGACCGGTGGGAATCGGATCGTCTTTCTGCCAGAGATGAAAAATGATGCCATCCGTCTTGGAAGCGGCCTCCGCGATCTCCTTGGCCTTATCGGCCGGCTCGAGCACTTGGACGCGACCCGTGTCGATCTCGACCTTGTGATCATGATAGTGGCGATGCCACATGATCAGGGGAATCTCCTTTCGGGAAAGATCCTTGGCCACAAAATACTCGACCGCGACGAGCTTCGCGTTGGGGTCGGTCGAGTCGAAGAGGAGACATTGCAGGATCTTCTCGGAAATGCCTTTACAGTAGTGATGGAACGGACCGCCCACCGTCCCATCTTCCATGACGTGCGGCGCTTGAACGTGAATGCTGTAACCTTCCGCCGGAGACTTGCCTTGCTCGGCGAGAGCTGGGAGGCTCATCGCGGTCACCAAGGCAACAATCATCGAGGCGAATGATCCGACTCGAAGCCAACCGATTCGAAACAAGGTATTCATTATGCCCTCCTTTATGCGGTTAAGACTGCTCATTGGACACGTCCGTCCTCTATGAGACATAAACTGCGTTGAGGATTCAGTTCACGATATGCGCTTGATTGCGGGCGACTGTGAGGGGGGCCGCCCTTGGGCCACTTTAAACCCGTTCTATCAATGCCACTGAAAGACCTACCGAGGGAACGGCAAGCCATGTCCTGAGGCGGCGTTACAACCGTCGTTCGTCCGCTCACCGTCTTGTCGGGCCTCTTAGCCTTGGCGCGGCATCTGAGCCGGGCAGGTGTCGATGCCCATGAGCGTCCAAAGCGGACAGTAGCCGATCAGACCCGTCACGAGCGCGATACTTCCGAGCATCAGCACGATTGCCGTGCCGATCAGAGATAGGTTTGCAAACACGCCTATCCCAAGCATGAGGGCCCCCAAGACCATGCGGATGGGCCGTTCGATTCCACCGACGTTGCAGCTCATAAGGCACCTCCTCGTGACTGTTTGGATCGTGTTTTCTTGCCATCACCTGCCTTGAGTGCAGAGAGGATGCCAACGAACTGAATTGCTTGCCTCCGCCAAACCCCGCCTAATCGAATCATCAACGAATGTTGCACTCCACACGCAGTGGAGGTTTGGGACAGGTCACTTTTGACTCTTGACCCAAAAGGCGACAGCATCTTTGCGTCGCGGGATAAAAAGATGAATGACTCGATTCATTGTAGAAAGCCGATTTGATAGACGAATACCGGACAATACGCATGCTCGCGACGCGATCCACTGCGATCCACTTGAGCATGCCGGTTCAGGCACTCGCATTGCACTACCGCCGTGTGAGACGGAGACAAAGGCCGTGGACTGAACGGATACCTATACACCAACAACGAGGGAGGTTTTGTATGAAAGTTAAGGTCGGGCCGTTAGGGACAAGCATGCTCGCATTGGGAGTGGGAGCAATCGCTCTGATGTCTGTGCCAATCACATTGGCCGCTGATGCGGAGTCGAAGGTGGAGGTCACCATTTCCGATCAAGGATATAACGTGAAAGGCCAAACGACGCCCGGTGCATTGACGGCCATCATCGTTCGAAATCAAGGTTCGATGACGCATGGCATCAGCTCTCCGCTGTTCAAGGCCGGTGTCGTGAAGAAGGAAGGCGATGGGGTAGAAATCAGAGGCCAAAAGGGTAAAGGCTTCAGGGCCTACCATCTCGAACCAGGGCAGACGATGACGTTGTATTTCAGTAAGCCATCGACGAGCGACCCAGCGACTGGAATCAGCGAGACGTCACAGGTGCCGTTTTGGTGTGACATCCACACTCATATGAAGGGAGAGTTTCTGGTCGTGGAAACCAAGGGCGAGATCGGCGGCGGCTGATCAACGACGACAGGTATCCTCAGGCTCCGCGTAGAGGTCACACAGGCGTGGATGACTGTGTGACCTCTCGTCGTTCTGACGACATCCTCGCTCAAAATCTGCTCTGGCTGTGGCATCATGCGACACTTCACTGCAGGCTCAGTGTAGTCTTTCTCGCCAATGCAAACCTCCGAACTCGGTCCGCAGGGTCGATTCATAGGGAAAGCCTCGTTTTCCCAGTTCACGAGCAGCGGCATGCCCTTTGCGACTCAATCGAAGACATGAACGTACACGCTGGAACAGCCGCCATGGACACAACACGCAAGAAAGCGGTGATGCTCATCGTCGAGGACGATCGGGATATGCGCAGTCTGCTGTGCGATGAATTCTGGAGCGCCGGCTATCAGATGCGAGAGGCTGAAGACGGTCACGAAGCGTTGCTTGCCGTCCTGGAGGCCGTGCCGGATGTTATTCTCACCGATCTTCGCATGCCCGCCGGCGGCGCTGACTATATCAGCCGTCTCCGAAAAGTGGCTCCTTTCTGTCCGATCATAGTCATGACGGCGTTCGGGGATGCGCGATTGAAGACTGAAATTTTACATGCTGGTGCGACCGCGTATTTTGCTAAACCTGTCCGCATCTCGGATCTGAAGACGAGGATTGAACAACTCTTGGCGGACCCTACGTGACGCCGCCGCTCAGGTGGAAGGAGAGGGGATGACTTCGTCTCAATCCAATCATACGACGTCCATTCAGGATCCAATCCTGGTCGAACGACGAAAAACCATAGGGCACCTGCGCGGAGCAGTTACGGAAGGCGTCGCCGTCATCGACCGCCAGTTCAACGTGCTGTATGTCAATGACACATGCCGCAAAACGCCTGAGCATGTGATTAACGCCAAATGCTATCGAGCGTTCGCCGATCGGACTGACCCATGCGATGTCTGTCCCGCAACCAAAGTCTTCGACCCGTCGAACCCATCCGGCATCTCATGCGCGCCTGGCGAGACAACACCGTGTGGGATGAAAAAGGCCTTTCGACTTCAAGGTCAGGAGGAAGGAGTGGCCTCCATGCTCGTCTTCTTCGAGTCGCCTACCATGAGCCCTCTCTCCGATGTCCCGGTTCCTGAGGAAGCCCCTCCTCCGATGATTCGCGAGCAGTTGGGCGACCTTATTGGTCGCAGTCCAGCCATGCAGCAGCTCTTCGATATGATCAGTCTCGTCGCAGACAGCTCGGCCACAGTGATGGTCCAAGGCGAGAGCGGAACAGGAAAGGAGCTGGTTGCCAAGACCATCCATCAATTGAGCCGCCGGCGAGAGATGCCGTTCGTTGTCATCGATTGCGGGTCGCTGCCCGAAACGCTGCTTGAAAGCGAATTATTCGGGCATGTCAAAGGAGCCTTCACCGGTGCCGTGACCAACAAACGCGGGTTATTCGAAGAGGCGAACGGCGGCACGATCTTTTTGGATGAAATCGCCGATACGACTCCTCTCTTTCAAGCGAAGCTGCTGCGTGTCTTGCAAGAAGGTGAAATCAAGCGCGTGGGCGGGAACCGCCCGATTCAGGTCGATGTCCGCGTCATTTCCGCCTCGAATAAGGATCTGGCCGAACTGGTCACGCTGGGACGGTTTCGACAGGACCTGTATTACCGCTTGGCGGTCCTCCCGCTTTCAGTGCCTCCGCTGCGTGAGCGGCGAGAGGACATTGGGCTCTTGGTCAAGCACTTCGTTCAGCAATCGTGTGCAAGGCACGGCCAACCTGTCAGAACCGTACCAACGGCGGTGCTTCATGGGCTGAGAGAAGCTGCGTGGCCGGGCAACGTCAGGGAACTGCAACACTGTATCGAGCGGGCGGTGGTGACGACGAAAGGTAACGCTCTGAGCTGCACCGATGTTGTCACCCTGGAAACGAAAACGACGGCAGATCTCCGTTCGGTGTCAAAGGGGGCGAAACATCACGCTGAGAAGACGCGTATCATTGAAGCGCTGAAGGACAGTCAGGGAAACCGCGTGCAAGCAGCGAAAAACCTCAAGATCAGTCGTGCGGGACTGTACAATAAATTGCGCGAATATGGTCTGACATGAACGGCTTATCGCGGTCGAAGAGGAACTTCGAATAGACTACGTCCACTTGCCCTTCCTGAGCGGTGACCTCGAACAGCGTGGTCGGATGGCGATCCAGCACCTCGGTCCCGATCGTTTTCCGCGGCACTCCATGCGCCATTGACCCCTCACACATGGTGCCGGATGAGATATCCGGCGGGATGGTCGCAAACTGCTTGGTCCTGCCAAGCAGCAACCGCATCAGGGCCTTGTCCTTTCGCGCGATTGTGACCTGGAGCCTGGGTCATTGTGCTCAATCTTCCGCATGACAGCATAGTTCATTCTCACTGGAAGTCTGGATTATGCGCCTGGTACTGCCCCATTCCGCCTCACTGTTCGTCTGCGTTGTCTAAAAATCTGGACAGGCTAAGGCATTGGTTTTCTTCACTCTGCACTGATGTCAGTGGTTTCTTGTCTAAGCTCCTGGAGTGTCGACCGCGTGTGAAGGTGGGCTCGTTGAAGCGGCAACGGACGGCTAAGACCCTCATTTTGTGAGGAAAATGGTGAGGCCGCTCTCGCCTGAAAACAGGCGGCACGCGAGTTGCGCTAGGAAGTGGCCGCTGGTGGAGGTGTGGGTGATTAGGACCGGCCTCCGAATGACCCACTCCTTCGCAAGAAGGACCTTCACCAGCTCTTGCTAGGCCGAGAGGGTTCGAGTCGCGAGTGTCATGTTGGCGGGCTCGTCACTCGAAACGGAAATACGAACTTTCGAATCGGGAATTCACCCAACCGCCCATGGCGGATTTCGCGAAGGAGGCCGTGTATGAGGTTTTGTGATCAACAACAGTTAAGGCGACGGCCGTATTGGTCGACGACATTGCAGAGTATCGTGTTGACAGCCAGCCTTGTGACCGTTCCGTGGTTCACGGGTGCCAGCCGCGCCGAGTCGTCCCACGACGGTCATGCTGCGCCTGTGGCCTTGCCGGGCTGGACGCAGCAACTCAAAGGCCAGACGGTGGTCGAGAATGCCATTGAAGGCCGCGCCGGCAACGCGGAAAAAATGGAAATGCAGCATCATCGTCTGATGCAGAAGCTCGAAGATCAGGCGCAGCAAGATGCGAAAGCCCAGCAGACTTCCGGCGGCTTTAACACGATGTCAATGATGCATCAGTATATGGGGCAGGACGGCAGCAGCTGGCTGCTGATGACCGATGCCGGCAAGGGCGAACCGGTGCTGAGTTCCGGGGGGAAGTGTCCGGCCGGGGTCCCCACGAAAAAATACGACGTGTCGATGATCAACGTCGAAATCACCTTGAACCGATGGCTCGATTTCTATCCGGGGTATATGTACGTGCTGACGGAAGATATCGACAAGGCGCGCGCGGAAGAAACCACGAACAGGGAATCCCGCGACAAGGAAGGCTTCGATCCGGGTGCAGTCTCGACCGGCCTCCAGGGCGACGTCATTCAGCCGCTCGTGCTGCGGGCCAACCAAGGTGACTGCGTCAAGATGACGCTTCGCAATCAAATGGAAGGGGAGGACGGGAGCCTCTTCATTCAAGCCTCCAGCATGATTGTGAGTGCGACCGGCAAGCCGGCCACCACGACCAATCCCGACTCAATCGTGTCGCCTGGCAAGTCACAGGACTTTGAGTGGTATATCCACCCCCACATGCAGGAAGGCGTACGGCAGTTTCACTCGTACAGCCATGACCGAGAATTGACCGTGCTCGGGCTCTTCGGCGCGTTTATCGTGGAACCGAAGGGATCGAAATATTTGAACTCGCTGGGGAGCGGTCCGGACCAAGAGGTGAAAACCGGCTGGCAGGTGAACATCGACAACGGTTCAGGACCGGATTTCCGGGAGTTCGTGCTCTTCTATCATGAGATCGGTGACGAAGCCTTCCGCCCCTTGAACAAGAAGGGCGACTTCCTGCCCCAGCGCGATCCGCTGACCGACGCCTATCGTCCGGCCGGCCGCGCGATCAATTACCGCAGCGAACCGTTCGGCATCGATCAGATGCACTTACAGCACGAGTACTTCGGATTCGAGGATGAATCACTGGCCTACAGCGCCTACACGTTCGGCGACACGCCGACCACGATCGCCCGCGGCTACCTCGGTGAGCCGGTGAAATGGCGCCTGGTGCACGGCGGATCAGAAGTGTTCCACTCTCACCATCCGCACAGCGGTTCTATCCGTTGGCAGCGGAGTCCCGGCACCGAACCGAATAATTTGTGGGCGGCGGGTCAGGACGGTCCGGTCAAGTATCCGATCGTGCGCACAAAGTCTGATCGCGTGGACGTCGAGGTCATCGGCCCATCGGAAGCGCTGGACCTCGAGCCGGAATGCGGCGGCGGCGGATGCCAGCACCTGGCCGGCGAATTCCTGTATCACTGTCATGTCGCGCACCATTACGTGGCGGGCATGTGGGGCTACGGCCGCTTCTACAACACCCTGCAAGTCGGAGCCGGACACACGGATACGATGCCGGATCTGCAAGAATTACCCGACCGCAAAGGCCGGATGAAGCTCGGCGTATCGTCCGACAAATTGATCGGGACGACGGTCGATTGGTTCGGCAAGTCATTCAAGATCGTCGACAAGAGCCAGAAAACGAATTGGAAGTCTGATCCGGCCGTCGTCAACATCAAGGATTGGGTCGAAATGTTCGTGCCCGCACAGGGCCAGCCCGGCCACACCAACGACGAAAAGGGCCAAATCATGGCCTACGATGCGACGGTGTGGGATTGGAAATGGAACGGCAATGTGGCGGTCGGCGAGCGGCAAAGCACCGCGCAAAATCCCAAGTATCCCTGGGCAGCCAAATGGGATGACAGCACCAGACCGGCGATTCTCTTCGACCAGACGACGGGCAAGATGGCCTGGCCGCTGTTCAAACCGCACTTCGGCAAGCGCGTGCCGTTCTCGGCAAACCACAGTGGCGCGCCATGGCTCGAACCCATTCATCAGGACGTCAA
Source organism: Nitrospira sp. (assembly GCA_035495295.1). GTDB lineage: Bacteria > Nitrospirota > Nitrospiria > Nitrospirales > Nitrospiraceae > Nitrospira_C. Next base: position 37,947 of record DATJGE010000069.1, read on the forward strand.
CGGGGAGCGGACCTCCGAGCCGGCCAAGCCGGGCGAGCAAGGACGCTGGAGTTTATGCCCGGATAATGCCAATCAGAAGTTCTACAACATCCACTTCGTCCGCATGCCGATCACGCTGGCGAAGCAGCAAGGAAAAGAGCCCCCGATCGTCGACAAGGACGGCCTGATCTACGTGCTGCATGAAGAAGAGCGCCTGACCAGGGCGAATGACGATCTCAAGCTGCCCGCGGTCATCCGCGCAAACGTGTACGACTGCGTGGACCTGGTCCTCACCAGTGAATGGAACGACGACGACTACACCAATTTCCAGTCGTCGAAAATCAACATCCATCCCCATTTCTTCCAGTTCGACACAGGGAATTCGGATGGCGTGATCTCGGGATTTGAGTATGAAATGTCGGTCCGTCCGTTCACCATGTGGGGGAAGGCGAAGAAGCATGGCCTGCCCGCACCGATGGTGGCCAAGATCGAGGGCGGCGCCAAGGCCGGCGCGAAATCCATCAAGATCCAACTGGCGCCCGGGGCGACGCCGTTCCATGTGAATACGGAAGTGATGGTCGGCGTTGATTGCCTGGAAAAGGGCAACGATCCGACGGCCTCACTGCCGCGCGACAAAAGCTGCTCCGAAGTGGCCCGTATCAAGGAGATCAACGGCAGTCACATCACGTTCTTCAAGCCGCTGAAGCAGAACCATCCGGCTGGCGATCTCGTGTCGCCGGAGTTCGTGCGGTACCGATGGTGGGTGGACGTGGACATGGGCACCGTGTTCTGGCACGACCACGCGTTCGGTGCGACGACCTGGCCGCACGGCGGGTTCGGCGTCACGATCGTCGAGCCGTTCGGATCAACCTACCATAATCCGAAGGACGGCAAGCTGGTGTACAGCGGGCCGGTGGCGGACATTCATTCGAATGAGCCGATCGGCGCCGGTGTCAGCGGCAGTTTCCGCGAGTTGATGGTCTCGATCCATGATACCGTTCCGCACACGGTGAACGTCATTCAGGCCGGCAATCCTCCGGGGCAACCGGTGGAAGTGGCCCTGGAAGCGGGGAAGACGGTGTCGTTTCAGATGCCGGACAAGATTTTGAACGCGCCGAACCAGTACATTAACGGCGGCACGCACACGACCGGCAGCGGATTTAACTTCCGGGCCGAACCGTTTGCCCAGCGCCTGGCCAACAATCCCGATACCTCGAAACTGTTCAGCAGCGCGGTCCATGGAGATCCCGATACGCCGATGTTGCGGGCGTATACCGGCGACACCATGGTCTTCCGTCTGCTGCATCAGTTGATGAACGAGTCGCACGTCTGGACGATTGCCGGCCATACCTTCCTGACCGAACGGTATGCGGCGGATGCGAACCGGAAGAACTCGATTCACGTCGGGATCGCCGAACGGTATGATCTCGTGACGAAAGCGGGTGGCTTCCAAGGCATGCCCGGCGATTACATTCACTTCAACGGCCGAAGCTCGCACTTCGCCGAAGGTGGGTGGGGCATCGTCCGGGTGCTCGACAAGGAGACAGCGGACCTGAAGCCGTTGCCGAAGGGCACCAACCCGCTTGGAATCCCCACGACCCCGAGCAGTGTCTGTCCGGCCGACGCCCCTGTGAAGAGCTTTAACGTGGTGGCGTTGGATCGTCCGCTGAAGCTGCATCCCAAGGCGCCGGATGTCATCGAAGTCGATTTCGAGCGCAAGATCGAGCTGACCGTACCGGAGGGCAAGATCTTCGCGCTGGAAGAAGAAGCGACGACGGTGACCGGCAATGTCATGCCGAATCCGCTGACATTGCGGGCGAACCTTGGCGACTGCATCAAGATAAATTTGAAGAACAAGATGCAGGCGAGCCGGGCCTCCTTCTTTGCGCCAGGATTAGCTTTCAATCCGAAAGACAGCCAGGGGCTGAACGTCGGCAACAACGGCGGCGATCAGACCATTGGACCGGGCGAAAGCCGCAATTACACCTACTATGCGCATCCGGCGAATAAGGAAACAACGTCGTTGGTGTGGGACGGCGGCAACGTCGTCGTCAATCCGCGCAATGGATTGTACGGGGCGATCATCGTCGGTCCCAAAGGATCGCAGTATCGCGACCCTATGACCGGCGCGGATCTCTCGCAGAAAAACGCCTGGAGAGCGGACGTGATCGTGGATGCCAGCCTGCCGGAGAACGTCGGCAAGCGGAATTACCGCGATGTCGCGCTGTTCTTCCAGGACGAAGACAACATCATCGGCACCGCGTTCATGCCCTATGTGCAGAACGTGGCGGGTTTGACGTCGGTCAACTATCGCGCCGAACCGTACAAGTATCGCGAGGACCAGGGTTGCACGTTGGGCAAGATTTTCCAGCCCTGCGTCGTCGACAAGCCGGAAGATCCGGCGACTCCGTTGATCGAGGCACATGCCGGCGATCCGATCCGCATCCATGTGATCGGCGCGAACAGTGAGCAGAACGGGATGTTCGGGGTCGAAGGCCATGAATGGCCGATCGAACCGTACATGCCCGGTGCCGATATGATCAGCGTGGTTGAATATGCTGGTTCCGAAGTGCTCGACGTCTTCATCCGCGGCGGTGCGGGAGGACCCTATCGGCAGACCGGAGACTTCGTCTGGTCAAACAATCGGCTGCCCTATGCGCAATCAGGCCAGTGGGGCTACTTACGCGTGCTGCCGACCGGCGATTCACGCATCCAGCCGCTCGGTGCGGGAACTCCAGGCGGGAAGCAGGCGGAAATACCGAGTGACCCACAGGTGATTCCAACTGCCATGAGGTAGGCGCGTCGGCAAGACGCTAAGACGGGGAGCTCCGCAAATTGCGGAGCTCCCCGTCAAGATCGACGGGGTCGACTATGAATCGTCAAGTCCCACAGAGTTGGCAACGGTGGAACACGATCGTCAACATTCTCCTTATGGCGGCCGCATTCTTCACCTTGCTGCGAGTTGTGTAGCGTAGCAGCGAAGGGGCGCTCCTTCACTTCCCATCCAAGCTTTATCCCTTTCCGGTCTGTCAAAGGTTCTCTTTGCTTCGCCTAGGGCTTCCCCCAGTACCTCCAGGCTTGGCCAAGTTGCAGGCTACCGAGCATGGGACGGAGACTCGAAACGGCGCATATCTCATTCGGTTTGGTGACAATCCCCGTCGGGATATATTCGGCGATCGACGAACAGGACATCCATTTCAATCAATTGCACGCACCTTGCGGCAGTCGGATCAAGCAGCAACGCTTTTGCCCTGTCTGTCAACGCGAAATAAAGTATGAAGAGCTGGTGAAGGGGTACGAGATTGCCAAGGACCAATATGTCCGCATCGACCCCGACGAACTGGACCGCCTCCAGGCTGCCGAAAACGACGCCATGCAGATATTGGAATTCGTGCCGCTGAGCGCTGTGGATCCCATTTATTTTGAGAGCACGTATTATCTCGGGGCCGAAAAGCAGGGCGAGAAAGCCTACCAGTTGCTGGCGCAAGCGATGCAGGACATGCGCCGCGTGGCCTTAGCCAAGTATGTGTGGCGCGGAAAGGAAAGTTTACACGTGATCCGGTCCGTCGAAGGGCGTCTGCTGCTGCATCGGATGTATTATCAGGACGAAATCAGGCCGTTTGAAGAAGCGCCAAAACAGGATCAGAAGGCGCCCGCGGCCGAACTAAAGCTTGCGACGCAACTCATTGAATCGATCTCGAGCGATACGTTCGATGCCGGGGCCTATCGCGATGAGTACCGGGAACGAGTGCTGGAACTGATCGAGGAAAAATCCAAAGGGAAAACGATCAGTCTGGTGCCCAAAACCGCCGTGCGCGCCACGGAGGTCGTCGATTTGATGCAGCGGCTCAAAGAGAGTCTAGCGCAGAATGCGCAGAAGAAGAGCGCCCGGTCCAGGGCGCTGCCGGCGCAGACGGGTCGTGACTCCGCCAAGAGGGCGTCTTCCGGGAGACGATGACCGGCGAATATTCGGAAGCCGATCTGCGACGGATCCTCCGCCTCGATGGATCGAAATTGCGGACCTGTCTCCGGGCTGCGCTCTTGCCTCTGCCGCGCGCCCAGTCGGGCGGTACCTATTCCTTTCAGAATCTCGTGGTGCTTCGGACGGCAAAAGGCTTGACCGACGCGGGCGTCTCCGTCGCGCGGATCCGAAGGGTCCTCGAATGCCTCGAGCGGCAGCTCGGCGAGGAAACGGCGATCTCGAGCCTGAAGATCTATGCGTCGGGAAAACGCGTGGTCGTCTGGGACGGGGCGTCGCGCTGGCAGCCGGATTCAGGACAGTTTTTGCTGAATTTTGAAACGGCCCACATTCTTCCGCCCAGGCCCCTGACACCACGGCCGGCTCGCCTCCGGAACGATCGTGATTCCGCCCAACGATGGCTGCAGCGGGCATTGGCCTTCGAGGAAGATTCTCCCGAGGAGGCACGTCGTGCCTATGAGGAGGCCATCAGACTGGACCCTACCTTGACCGACGCGCATATCAATCTCGGGCTGCTGTATCACGACCTCGGTCACCTCGTTGAAGCCGAACGATGCTACCGGCGGGCGTTAGCGTTTCAACCCAGTCTCGCGCTTGCGCATTTCAATCTTGGCGTCGTGCTCGAAGACCGAGAAAAAAAGAGCGCGGCCCTCAAGGCGTATCAGGAGGCGCTCAAGCATGCGCCGGATTTTCTCGAGGCGCATTGTAATCTGGCCCAGCTGTACGAAAAGCTGGGACGCAAGCGAGACGCCTTTCGCCATTATGCTGCGGCCAACCGCCTGAGCGGGTGAGGCTGCCCGAGCGTACGGTCCCACATCGGGCTGCGCCAGACTAGGGCTTGATCGGCAAAGCCCTAGGGGAAATCCGAATAATGAAATCAGATCTGGTTCCGTATCCTACGACTACGGAGAGCCTATGGCGACTAATCCAACCGAAATGATTCGAGTCTGCCGGAACTGCCGACTCATTCACGACGACGGGGAAACGGCCTACGAACGCTGGGTCACGCCGGAGGTCTACAAAAGAGCGAACGGCATGGAGCCGCCGAAGTCCCGCCTGACTCATACCTATTGTCCGGATTGTTTTATTGAAGTGTCGAGTCACCTCAAAGCCGCCTAGCCGTAATTTTCTGTTCACGGCACTCCGCTCGATGCGTGCCCGCCCAAGGACTGTCAGCCCGCGCACATGCTCTTCATCGACGGCTACGACAGCGAACGGGCGTTGCCAGCTGTCTTGTGAAATCGGTCACCCCGATCTATCTGCTCAGCCGAGTCGTTCAAAAAGTCGTGCATGTCGTCCGGCCCGTCCTTCATAACACTTCGAGTTTGTCTCGTCCCGTAATAACTTCACTTAACGCCTCTTAGGCGGTAGCGCCGTCGTTCTCTACCGGGCGAGGCGGCCGCAAACTGCATGTAGTCGTCCTCCCGCGAATCCCTAGGTTGCTGTACTAGGGCCATCGGTGTTCTGTCACGATGCGCTTGTCCCTCATTCGTATGGGAGCCGGGACAAATTTCCGTGCCGAATGGGGCTTGACGGAGTTTCCTCGACCCACTACACTCGATTATGATCACATAAGGGGAGATTGATGGCCGAACTTTGTGTGTTGAATCAAGCGCTGCCGAAGCCGGCAGCCAAAGAGCGCCTTCCGATGACCGTGCAACTCGCTGCGGGCTTGGAGAAAATCAGTCTTGCCATGAAGAGTCGGACCTGGCGCCGTGAAGGACAGGCCGGACTTGGTCCGCTGCAGCGGCAAGTGTTGACGCTCCTGCGAGGGAAGGCCGACCACACCGCGCAAGTCTCGGCGATTGCCAAAGAATTGGTGGTGCGCCTTCCGACCGCCTCCGAGGCCGTCGCCACACTAGAGCGCAAACGATTGGTCAAACGATACCGCTCGCATCGTGACGGCCGTATCGTCACTGTCGAACTGACGGCTCGAGGCGCCAAAGCCTGCGCGCCGGCGATCGGCATTCCCAATCAACTTGCCGATGCGGCGAGTGCGTTGACGGCAGCCGAGCAGGTCGCATTCCTAAAGGGGCTTACGAAGGTGATCCGGACCTTGCAGCAGCAAGGCGAGATTTCGGTGGCCCGGATGTGCGTCTCATGCAGGTTCTTTCGTCCGCACCAGCATGCGGACGCGGCCCAGCCGCATCACTGCGACTACATCAACGCGCCGATCGGAGACCAATCGCTGCGGTTGGATTGCGCCGAGTATGAGATGGCTTCCGTCTCGCAGGCCAAGGAATCCTGGGAACGGTTTAACGACGCGCGCCAAGCGACGGGATAATTTTGGAAAAGGACACGCGCATGAAAGGTTACCCGTGGACATCAACTGCTGCCGCCGAGGAGTGGCTCGGGGCTGAATCGCATCTGCCGAACTTGAAGCAGGAATTGCGCAAGCAGAATGATCAAGGGTGGGAGACTTCCGAACTCGTGGTGGCGGGCGCCTTGTTCACCACCGGACTGACCTTGGGAAGTCTCGCCGCCTTGTGGTTGACCCGCTCCCGCCGGAACGGCTAGCGCTGCTTCGAGCCCGTCATCTCTTCCGATACAACGCTGCATCTTTTTCGATTTGCGTGAACAGGTCGTCCAACGCTGCTTGCACGGCCGTCGCGATCGGTTCCTGATCGGAGGCGGTGACCCATCGAATGCGCGAGCCCCTCGCGTCGTTCTCCACGACGTAGGATTTGACGGGTGACTTACCGGTGGGCCCAAGATCCGATTCGAGGTGGACGATGTAATGGTAGGCGTCCCTCGACCTCACCCATAACCACCCACTGACGCTCAAGGTGAGAGCGCCTTGTTCGTCGTCGGCCACCATGAACGTGCCGCGCTGCCTCGCGTAGTCGATGATGGCTTGGCGCAGGTCGGCAGCCGGCCATTCGAGTAGCGAAATCCCGGGCATTCGATCGGGTCCTTGGAGCGCAAGAAGGGGAACGTCCACGCGCAGCGTCTGATCAATGGTACCGGTCATTGACGTGGCGGCAACTGGCGCGACATGGATGCGGTGTGTGCAGCCACTGAGGGGGGAAAGCCACCAGCCGCACAGCAGACAGAGTGCGAAGCGTGTGCTCTTTCGAGCGTTCACGGATTTGCGGACGCTGACGGCGGCTGAAGGATATTGAGGTCTTCAAGCGCCCTTGCGGCCTGCTCGCGATACGGCTTGTCGGTCGGATCGCCGTAGGTGTTGATGATGCGTTGGTAGGTGGCCCGGGCTTGCGGATATTGCTTTTTGATCGCGAAATATTGGCCGAGAGCCAGCCAATTCGTGGCGGCGGCTTCATGAGCGGTCTTCATCAACGCAAACTCGCGTTCCGCTTGTGTCGTTCCTTGCAGCGACGCTTGCTTGCGCACGGTGCGTCCCATATCGCCGGCCATGGCTTCGATCTGCTCATTTTCTCTGATAGCCGATTCAACCCTGTTTGCTTTGAGGTGCGTATAAAAGGCTTCCGAATGCTCTTTGATCAAATCCGCGCGTTGCTGGTAGGTGTCGTGCGCGCAGGCGGCGAGCAGGAGGATGGAGCCGAGAGTGAATCCGTAGCACCATCGCATCGCGTTGCTTTGTGCCATCCGACCTTCCTCCCGGCTAACAATGCTGGTGCCATCCTACCCCATCGATGGCGAAAATTCGACCGCGTTCCCATGGTCTTAGTGACACATGGGTCAGGAGTGTGATATGTGTTTCACTTCATTGCCTGCCTTTGTCCCCATCGTCTAGCCTGGCCTAGGACGCCGGCCTTTCAAGCCGGCAACACGGGTTCGAATCCCGTTGGGGACACCAGGGCCTTTGTACGGCCGGTCAAAAAAACAACGCGCAGTTCGTTCAATTCGCTCTTGAGCAGCGCGTCATCGCCCTGGCCCGTCGCTAATCAAAGGGTACCGCTTTCGCCAGCTCTATTCTGAACCGAAAGTTTATGTGCAGGTGTTCCACCGGCTATGGGAAAGCTTGATGGATTACAAAGACGACGATCGGTGTGGTAATTCCTGCTGATCTATGGCTAACGTCTTCGCGTTCATTCTCATTGTTTCCGTTATCGTTCCGAGTCTGACCTCCATCGCTCACACAGACCTCAATGCCCAAACCCCTAACGGTCAACCAAACGATTGTCCGGATCAATCCACATGCGAACCGATGAGTCCTTCGAGGATTGGGCCTGAGCTTCCCTCGCAGAATGCGTCCAC
>DATJGE010000070.1:0-3688 GCA_035495295.1 Nitrospira sp.
TCTTCGATTTGCCACGCAATTATCGACCGATCGAATCCTCTTCGCGATCCGAATGAGCCTGTCAAGTCAGATCATATTCACGCAATTTATTGTATAACCCTGCCCGGCTGATCTTGAGGTTTTTGGCGGCTTCGGCTCGGTTCCCCTGACTATCGTGAAGCGCCTGCATGATGCGCGCCTTTTCCGCTTCCTTCTTCGCTCCTTTCGACACGGAACGGAGATCGGCCGCCGTTCCCGCCGTTTTTGCTCCGAGGGCTGCAACGTCCGCGCAGTTCAATCCGGGCCCTTTCGTCGTGACCACCGCACGCTCGATGCAGTGCTGAAGTTCCCGCACATTACCGGGCCATGGGGCTTCCGTTAACGCACGCAAGACCTCGGGCGACACGGTGCGCGTGGGTTGGCGGTGACGGGCGCAGGACTTCTGAACGAAGTATTCGACTAGGAGGGCGATATCCTCCCGACGTTCACGCAGTGGAGGAACGTAGAGCGGCAGAACCGCCAAGCGGTAATACAGATCCTGTCTAAAACGCTTCATGGTGACCAGCTCAGTCAGATCCTTATTCGCAGCTGAGATGACGCGGGCATTCACCTTGATCGGGTGGTTTCCTCCGACGCGTTTGATTTCGCCCTCTTGCAGGACGCGCAGCAGCTTCGCTTGGAAGGTCGGTGTCGTATCCGCGATCTCATCCAGAAAGATCGTTCCGCCGTTGGCTTCTTCGAACAACCCGGGCTTGTTTGACACCGCCCCCGTGAAGGCGCCTCTCACATGCCCGAACAATTCGCTTTCTAGCAGCGTTTCCGGCAGCGACCCGCAATCGATCACGACAAATGGCTTCCCATTCCGGCTGCTCAATTGATGAATGGTTCTGGCAACCAGTTCTTTTCCGGTTCCGCTCTCGCCTTGAATCAGTACTGCTGCCGAACTGTCAGTAACCAGACTGATCATATCGAACAGCTGCTGCATTGCCGGACTGCGCCCGATAAGATTACCCAAGTGCTCCCGTACCATCGGGGGGGAGACCTCCTCAGGCACGGACGGCTCGGGAAACTCGCTCAATGAGAGCGACCGGTCGCACAGAACCACCATCGAGGCGACTTGTCCGTCTTGATCGGCCAGTGGGAATGCGTGCTGCATCCCGCAGGGGGGTCTATCCCCTTCAGTTGAGCAGACGACATGTTGCACATGAGGACCGTGAAATATTTTGACGGCAGGGCAGGTGTCACAGGGTTCGTTGCGATGTAAAAGTGACTCATAGCATTTGACCGGACGAGTCCCCTGCGATCCGGAACAGTGTTCTGTTGAGGCGTCCGTGTTCGCGTAAACGACGTTGAAATCTCGATCCATGACTGCGACACGTTCGCTGATCTCTCCAGCCAGCTGGCTGATCGCTTCGAGCCGTGCCGCCAGAATCGGATCATTCAACGGGCGCGCTGGCACTGATCGAGACCCGCTCATCTCTTCTCCCTCCATCACCTGACCGCGAAGGCATCATCCGCGATTATCACTCAGCAACTCTTCGACCTTGAGTTTCAGGTCCGAGATGCGAACCGGCTTATCAAAATAGGCGCTTGCCCCAGCCTGGAACACCTTGTCCCGCAAACCGGCATCACCAAAGGCGGTCATGACGAGGATCGGACAATGTGGCGCAATCGACCGTAGGCGGCGGATGTATTCCGCTCCTCCTCCCGGCATCCGCAAGTCGGTCAGTATCAGATCAGGCTCTGATTGCTGGACCGCCTTCACTGCTTCATCCCCGTCCTTAGCTTCCCGCAGCTGGTATCCATCACTCCAGAACTCGTCGCAAAGCAGACTACGCATCTCTCGATCGTCTTCGACAATGAGCACAGTCGCGGTTTTTTGTGTCGTCATAGTGGACATCCTGGGACCTGCCTCGCCTCCTGACATGGCAAAGGCTGTGCCCTCCCTCACGGATAAAAGATCGAGCATTTTTCTAGGGATCCGCAAGCAGGCTCGGAACTTATGGCGAGAAAGACCACAACGGCCAATAAGGGACAGTCCCAAGATGCCCCAAACCTATAGTTCTATTGAGGAAGAAAACGGAAAGGACGGGTCGTACGCATACCGCTTCTGACGTCGGTGGAACGATCAATCTAGCATCATTCAATATGAAGAAAAAGGCGGTGGGGCACCGAACTTGCTGACTTCTTCTGTACCCGCTCAGGCCCACAGGCGGTGTATATGCCAGCTCAACGGAAAGACCAGCCTGTTACGATCACCAGCGGGACTCTATCGCTACAGGGGGTGCTCGCGATCCCAGCGAAGGCCAAGGGCATCGTCCTCTTCGCCCATGGCAGTGGAAGCGGACGGTTCAGTCCACGCAACCGCTTTGTGGCTGGACATCTCCAACAGGGAGGGATCGGGACGTTATTGATCGATCTCTTGATGACGGATGAGGATGAGGATCGGCGTAAAGTGTTCGACATTGATTTGTTGGCCGATCGCCTGCTCATGGCGAGTGAATGGTTACGCGAAGACTCCCGTACGAAGGGGTTGCCATTGGGGTACTTTGGCGCCAGCACAGGGGCAGGGGCCGCTCTCCAAGCCGCTGCACGAGCTTCCTTCCCTATCGGTGCCATCGTGTCGCGCGGCGGACGGCCTGACCTTTCCGAACCCTATCTGCCTCAGATAACCACTCCAACCTTGCTGTTGGTCGGCGGCAAAGATGAGCCCGTCATCGAGATGAATCAACACGCCTACCGGCTGCTCCGTTGTCCCAAGCAACTGACGATCATCCCGGGCGCGACACACCTATTTGAAGAACCGGGAACCCTTGAACGGGTGACGGAGCTGGCATTGGCATGGTTTCAGCAGTATTTGGCCCACGAGGCCTAGATGCTGCAAGCTCATGGGCGAAGCCCTGATCGAACGATGTCGCAAATCTGTTTCGCTGCCTCCTGAGGTGAGAGTTTAGTGGTGTCGATCCGCAATTCTGGATTCGCCGGCGACTCATAGGAACTTTGCAGGCCGGGAACGGTTGTGGATTCGCCGCGTAAACCTTTTTGATAGGTCCCTTTCCGATCCCGCTTCATGCAGAGGGCTAGCGGGCATTCCACCGCCACCTCGATGAAACGCGGAATCATCGCGCGTGCCCAATCACGATAGGCTTGCCGGCTCGCGGTCGCATCGAATACGACGGTCACGCCGTGCGCGACGAGGCGTTGCCCGATGAAGGCAAGGGCACGATAGAAGCGGTCGCGTTCCTCCGATGAGTAAGTCGCCTGCGGAGTGAGCAGCCGCCTGACTTCGTCCGATTCCAACACGTCCACGGTCAATCCCAAGGCCTCGAGCTGAGGCCGCAGAGCAGAGACGATCGTGCTTTTTCCCGAGGCCGGTAATCCGGTGATCCAGATGCCACATGCTGGAGGCTGCGTCATAGAGTGCTGATCGTTCGGTTACAACCCGCAATACTCATTGACACGGACAGGGTCGAAGCGCGGCGCTTCAAGCACATTTTCTACAAACCGGAAAATACTTCGGCGGACCTCCATGGGTAGTTTGGGATACCAGACCGGACTGGCAATCACTAATCCTCGGAACGCAAAGAAGGGGGCTACCGCTGCCGTGACCTCCTCGTCTCCACTCTGCTCGAGATAGGTGTCCCAAAACAACCGGAAGAGCACTTCGAAAGGTCCCTGTAGGCGTCGCGAGCGGCACAGAGAACAAAAG
>DATJGE010000071.1:0-10423 GCA_035495295.1 Nitrospira sp.
CATCGCGCCCTTCCATCCCCGCGGGCCTCAGATGGAAGAACGTCACAGCTTAATTAAGCTGCGAGTGCCAGTTCTTGATTGGCAGTTGCATTTTCCCGGAGTTAACGAGTCCCCGAGAGCTCGACATGCCACGGTGGTATCAGTATCCCCGTCGAAACCGGTCGCCCCCTTTCGTCGGATGTTGAAAAAGGCTTCTGGCTGCGTTCTCACTTCGCTCCGAGGCTCGACGTACATACGACAGTACGCCTCGCCCCTTCGCTTGTTGCGGCCTTGCCAGAAACCTTTTTAAACATCCTCACAGATTTCTGAGGCCGGCCTTGCTGAACGGCCGTTTTGAACAACCTGCGGGGAGGCAGGTTATCCATTGGCCATCCAGCTCCTTCTTTAGATCGTCATGATACCGCAGGGGTCAAGAGGATGCTAGGCGCTCTTGAAGCGAGTCACTTTCGCAAACACGATCGCCGCGAACGGCAGCGCCAATCCCAAGATCAGTTGTCCAATCAGCAGATCCCCGAGCTGACTGTAATCGGCCGGAGTCTGGAGGGCCCCAGTCGCCGGATCCCTCACCTCCCGGGTCACAACGTAGATGTCGTTGAGATATTTCGTCCCGAGTTGGCTCAAGGAAAGGGCCAGATTCGTGAAGGACGCCATGACCGCAAAAAAGGTGGCCTTGAGATGCGCCGGTGCCGAATTGGCGATCCAGACCAGCATCGGAATCATGGAAATCTGGCCCAGCGGCGATTCCAACGCCGTATCAATCAACGCAATGAAGCGAGCATCGACGACCCCGCCTGTCAAACGTGCAGTCCATTCATGCAGGCCGTAATACATGCTGACGATCGGAAGCGACAGAATCGTTTCCACGATCGTGAGAAATCCCACGACATAGGCAATGGACCGTTCGGCCATGAAGCGGCGGAACAGAAACATGCCGGCAAGAGTCAATGTACTGCCGATCAGCGACAGGACGGACAAAAACTGCTGATCGAATTTCAACTCGTCGATCATCCACCAGGTCGTGCCAGGTCCCGTGCCTGGAATGGACCGGAAGATGAAGATCACGACCGCCGTCCCCACTAATGTGAACCGCTTATCCGGCTCCAGCTCTTGCACGAGCCTTGCCATTAAGAACAGGACGATCGCCATGGAGCCGATAAAGACGATCTCTTCGCTATAGGGAAAGCCGCCGAGTCCAACGATCAAGGTAAACAGCACGAAGGCGAAACTTCCGCCCAGTATCCACCAATTGGGGTGCGTCCGTTCGGCAGAGTCGTTCCTAACCATGACCAAGCGCCTCGCCTGCTCCACCGAAAAACCCTCGCGCATGAGTCGGGAGAGATGCAGCCGCTGGAGCCACCAGGCGAGACCAACGCCGAGCACGGACACAAAAGGGACGGTCAAGGCCATCAGGTAAATGTCCTCGTAGAGGATGACGATCTCAGCCTGCGGACGACCTTCCGCGCCGGCAAACACATAGACGTTCACCAAGGCGACCAGGATGCCGCCCGCAATAATGGCGACCCGTCCTAGCGTCTGCATCGTCGCGTGCATGAGCTTGCGAGTCGGCTCATCGAATGGCCGGCCATGGTCATCCACTCGGGGAACCGCCTCGACGGTCATGGCATCCGCCACCGCGTCTTGAATGACATAGCCGACAGGGGCAAGGATCGCGCTCAGCACGAACCAGAATTCTGCCGGCATGATCGCCGTCATGGCATCGCGGTGCCCAATCAGGGCGGCCATAATGCCGAGGCTCACCGCCAGGAGGAACGCTCCGGCGCCGATTAACCAGCTTTTCCATCGCCACAGAAGATCCACCGTATGTCCGATGGGCATTTTGAGCGCCCACGGAATGCCCGCCCAAAAGCCAAGGGCGGCCAGAAACGAGGCTGACAGCCCCAAGTAATCTTTGACGAAGAAGGTGCCGACGATGCTCGTCAGCCCGGAAATGCCGTAGGCGGCATACACCATGAGCGGCGGGAGATACGACAGGCGCATCTCACGTCCCAGCGACAGGATGTTGCGGTCAATCCACTGATACAGCGACGTGAGCATGCGGCGTGGGTCAGGATGCGAGCGCTGAACGACGTTGATCGAGGAGAAAGCGAAGGTGGGCCTGCATGTCTTCGGGAGGAAGTTTCACACGATCCCCATGGCCGGCCAATACCCATTCAAACCGGTAGTTGAGCAGCTTTTCTATGGAGTGCAGCATCGCCCTGGATCTCCAGACCAGCCGCCTGGGCGCATCCAGCGACCGGGTCTTGGGGTCCCACCAGAGGTGGTCGCCGGTGAAGAGAAAGCGGTTCCCGTACAAGAGCGCGCTGCTTCCGGGAGTGTGGCCCGGCACAGGGATAAGTTCGAATTGAGGAGACAACGTGACGGTTTCCACGCCGTCGACAATCCACTCGGCCTCGGGCATCGCGTCCGCATCCGCCCGGTGGATGATGCGCGTGGCGCCGAATTTCACGGCGTAGCGCGCGGCATCGGCAACGTCGTCTTCGTGTGTCAGAAAGATATACCGGAGCCCTCCCATGCGATCAATGGCATCCACGAGATGCTTGATGTATCTCGGCGAGTCGATCAGCCAGTTTCCCTCGGAGTGTTGAATGAAATAACTGTTGGCACCGAAGGACTTCTCAGAGTTGAATCCGCAGTAGAACACACCTCCCTCAAGAAGCAGAGGAAAACTGGACATGGCGGCTTGTAACTGGATCTTATCGCTGCGCTCTGTGCCGATGGAACCTACGGGACAGGCGAGGAGGGCTTGATAGGCCTGGTGCACGCGTCCGTCATCTTCCGGCTGCCGCGTCACCGCGGACAATTCGCCGACTTCTTCAAAGCTGTGCGGCGCCAGCTGACGGCAGGTATCGCAGTTGATGCAAGTGGCGTCGACAAAGAAGTTGCCCGCGACATTCGTGTCGAGGCGTTTTTTCGCATCGGCCATGGGTTACCCGCTGATCCGCCCGGTTTGCTTCCGCTGTACGGCAGAGGCCGCCCGCCACAAGTACCACGAGGCGATCGTGCGGTAGGGCTTCCACCGCTCTCCATACCGTAACATAGATTTGGCCGTCGGCATCGAGCGCCGGCCATAGGCGATTCGGAATCCGTTGCGGACGCCGAAATCGTCAACTGGCAACACGTCGGGACGGCCGAGATGAAAAATCAACAGCATTTCTGCCGTCCACCGGCCGATGCCTCTGACCGCCATCAACCGTTGCACGATCGCCTCATCATCAAGCCGCCTGATCTCACGATTGGTCGGTACGGTGCCGTCGAGCGCCCGTGCAGCCAAATCTCTCAGGGCGGCAATTTTCGCGCGCGAGAATCCAACGCGTCTCATGCGGCGCCAATGCGTCGTGAGAATGTCGCCAGGTCCCGGAAAGCGGCGGCCCGGATAGAGGGCCACCAGACGGCTCAAGATCGCTTTCGCAGCCTTGTCATGGAGTTGCTGGTAGGCAATAGCGCGCACCAACGATTCGAAGGGAGAACGGCCGTTTCTTGGCACGAGCGTACAGGGGCCGACCTCTAGGAGCAGCCTGCGCATGACCGGATCGACCTTCGAAAGATGGGCGATGGCCGGAGAGTGGCGAGCCACGGCTCACCGCACGAGGGGCGAGGGGCGGCCCCAGTTCGCGGAAAACACGAAATCCACGATGGGCTGGCGTTCACGAGGCCTCACTTCGCGCTCGCGCAAAGCGTCGGGCAGGATGGCCGGATCGCCGGGATAACCTATCGCGATCATTGCCACCGGCTCGAATCCGGACGGAATCTGGCATTGTCTTCGAGCTTTTTCCACGTCATACCCTGCCATCTGATGGGCCTGTAATCCAAGGGCGGTTGCTTGAAGGACGAGGTTTTCCACTGCGAGTCCGGTATCATGCAGCGCATGGCGGTTCGGCTTTCCGTCGTCTTCAAAAAACAGGCTCGCCACAGAAAGCATCAACACCGGCGCTCGAAACACCCACTTGGCATTTCCCTCGTTCAGACAGCTGAACAGCTTGTCGTAATCGGATTGGTTGTCCTTCGTCGCCGCGAGAAATCGCCACGGCTGCTCGTTACTGGAGGAGGGTGCCCAGCGCGCGGCCTCGAACAGACTTTTCAGTTTCTCGGACTCAACCAAGCGTTCCTCGAAGGCGCGGGGACTCCAGCGGCGTGCGATGAGGTCTTCGATCGGGTACTTCGTCTCCGCCGGCTTTTCCATACGATTAGCTGTCGGTTTTCTCCGGCTTCCGGTCCATTTCGGGCGTCCATCCGCCGCCCAGGGCCTTGTACAGTTGAACGACGGAGACCAAATGCAATCGCCGAGAACCGGTCATGGCCAATTCTGCCTCGAACAGATTGCGCCGCGCCACCAGCACATCTAGATAATTGGCCAGACCGCCTTTATAGCGCAGTTCGGCAAGGCGCAGTGCCGATTGCAGCGCGTTGACCTGCTGCTGCTGGGCTTCGTTTTGCTCCCGTGCCGTGCGCGCCGAGACCAACGCATCCTCGACCTCGCGAAACGCCGTGATCACCGTTTGTTGGTAGTCGGCCAATGACTGCTTGGCCTGCGCCTCCACGGCCTCCTGCTGAAATCCCAGCGCTTGCGCATTCAATATCGGCAGGGTAAACCCAGCGCCTGCAGCCCCGAACGACGATACGTCGGAAAAAAATGTTTTTGTGTGAGGATCCGCCGCGCCGAGGAGGCCCGTGAGCGACACTTTCGGGAAACGGTCTGCCTTGGCAGCGCCGATCCTGGCAGTCGCGGCATTCAACGCGCGATCCGCCTGCAAGATGTCCGGCCGCCGCTGAAGCAGCTCCGACGGGAGGCCTGGTGGAATCGTCGGCGGCAACAGCTGTTCGACAAGCGTCTTTCCTCTCGGAATCTCAAAGGGTTTTCTGCCCAAGAGGACGCTCAACTGGTTTTCCGCCTGGATCATCTGCCGCTCCAATTCGGCTGTCCGAGCGGCGGCATTGGCCCGCTCCGCCTCGAACTGATCCGCATCCAATTTGGAGGTCATGCCCTGTCGCAAGCGCGCTTGGGCAATGCGCACGGATTCTTCCCAGGACTGGAGCGTGCGCCTCGCGATGCCAAGCTGTGTGTCGAATTGCAGCACGTTGAAGTAGGCTTCGGCCACGGCGCTCACCAGCTCAAGGACCACTGCCCGCCGGTTTTCCTCCCTGGCCAGCAAGTCGGCGCGCGCCGCTTCATTGGCGCGTCGGATACGCCCCCACAAGTCGATCTCCCACGAGAGATTGCCTTGCAGATAATAGTTAAAAGGGTTCGGGAACCCGGGAACCAAGAAGACGGTCTTTCGGCCGAATGCCGGTGCATTGCCGGTTCCCGTCACGTTAGGAAGAAAATCAGATTTTGACACCCAGGCACGAGCCTGAAACTCCTCGACGGTCGCGGCGGCTTTTTGCAAGTCCTTGTTTTCCGCCAGGGCAATATGCACCAGGTTTTGCAGCTGCTGGTCCTTCAACAACTCCCACCAGGGCAGATTGGCCACGGAAGGCGCATCGACGGAGGCTTCCGCCATGCGAAAGCGATCGTCCGCGTCGTCGGCGGCAGGACGCTGATAGTCGGGGCCCATGGCGCAAGACGTCAGAAGGACGGCCAAGACGATGATGGGGAATCTCCGCATCTCAGGCTTCTCCTTTCGGAAGCGGCGCCGCTTGCTGCACTCCCTGCGACGAAACTCTCGGACGGCCTGTGACTTTCCTGATCAATACATAGAACAGTGGGACAAAAAAGATCGCCAAAAACGTGGCAGCGAGCATGCCGCCCAGGACGCCGGTGCCGATGGATTGCCGACTCGCGGCGCCGGCACCCGTCGCAATGACCAGCGGAAACATCCCGAAGATGAACGCCATGGACGTCATGATGATGGGACGAAAGCGGAGCCTGGCCGCTTCTATAGCCGCGTCCAGGAGCGGCATCCCCGCTTCATACCGAGTGTTGGCAAACTCGACGATCAGAATGGCGTTTTTCGCCGCGAGGCCGATCAGCGTCACCATGCCGATTTGAAAATAAATGTCATTGGAGAACCCGCGCAGCCAGACGGCCGACAAGGCACCGAAGATCGCGAACGGGACGGCGAGGATGACCGCGAAGGGCACCGCCCAGCTTTCGAATTGCGCGGCGAGGACCAGGAACACCATCAGCAATCCGATCACAAAGACGACGTTGGATTGACCTCCCACCCGCCGCTCTTGGAAGGAAATATTGCTCCAATCGATGTCGTAGCCTTGCGGAATCAAGACCTCATTCGCGGCGCGCTCCAATGCTTCGAGCGCTTGTCCGGAACTGTATCCTCGTGCGGCCGAGCCGAGAACCAACGCCGTGTTATATCCATTGAAGTGGTTCACCGGATCCGGTCCGCTTTGATACTCCGTCGTGACGACGGTGTCGAGCGGAATCATTGTTGTTCCCTGACCGTTTTGCGCACGTATGTAAATCTTGGAAATGTCCTGAGGTTTCGACCGGTATTCCGCATCGGCCTCGGTCTGCACGTGATAAATCCGGCCGAATTTGAGGAAGTCGTTGATGTAGAACGTGCCGAAGTATGCCTGCAAGGTGTCGAAGGCGTCGGAGATCGGGACGCCGAGCGCTTTGGCGCGTTCTCGATTCACATGCGCATAGAGGCGTGGCGCCGAGACCCGGAAGTTCGTCCCGACCTGGCCGATGGCCGGCTCCTTCTTGGCTCGCTCGATGAATTGTTGCGCGACGGCCGCAAATTTCTTGAAGTCTCCACCGCTCGGGTCCTGCAGCTGAGCGGAAAACCCGCCGACCGTCCCGACTCCCCGAAGGGACGGCGCATTAAAGGCCAATAGCAGAGCCTCCGGGATCTTGGCAAACTCGCCGTATGCCATCCCGATTAGCGATTGCACGTGGTATTGCGGCTCTTTGCGCTTGTCCCAGAGATGCAGTGGTACAAACATGGTGGCGGCATTCGGACCTCTCGTGCCGAAGACGAAATTCTGTCCGGACATGGCGTCGGTCGAATGCACCGCCGGATTGGCTTGAAAGAATCGCTCGATTCGTTCAAGCACGGCGTCCGTGCGCTGCTTTGAGGCGCCGTCCGGCAACTGCGCGACGACGATAAAGTAGCCTTGGTCCTCCTCGGGAAGAAAACTACGCGGCAAGCTGAGAAACATGCCGGCTGACAGGAGGACGACAAGTCCGAACACCAGCATTACACGAATGGGCCTCACCACAAGTTTCGCCACGACGCTCGTATACCCATGCTGAGTGCTGCCGAAGAGCCGGTCAAACCCTCTCCAAAATGCACCACGCTGTCCTTCATGCGGCAGCAAAAACATGCTGCAGAGGGCAGGGCTCAGAGTCAGCGCCACAAACCCCGAGACGGTAACCGAAATCGCGATCGTCGCCGCAAACTGTTTATAAAGCGCTCCGGTGATCCCCCCGATGAACCCGACGGGGACGAAGACCGAGACCAGCACGAGCACGATCGCAATGACTGGAGCGGTGACTTCGGCCATCGCGCGCTTGGAGGCCTCTTTCGCCGACACGCGATCCTCCCGCATGTGCCGCTCGACGTTTTCGACGACCACGATCGCATCGTCCACGACGATGCCGATCGCCAAGACCATTCCGAACAACGTAATGGTATTGATCGAAAAGCCGAGTGCGTAGAGGCCGGCGAAGGTCCCGATCAGCGATACGGGCACGGCAACGGTGGGAATAATCGTCGTCCGCCAACTCTGAAGAAACAGGTAGACGACCAGGATCACGAGGACCATCGCCTCCATGAGCGTCTTGACGACTTCCTTGATGGACACTTCGATGAATCGGGTCGTGTCATAGGGAATGTCGTAGGACACGCCGGGCGGAAAATCTTTGGCAAGCTTGTCCATGATCGCACGTGTTCCGCGGACGGTGTCCAAGGCGTTGGCCCCGGGCGCCAGGAACGTCACGATGAAGGTCGTTGGACTGCTGTTCCATCGCCCTTCCAGCGCATAGGATTGGGCACCGAGCTCAATGCGGGCCACGTCTTTCAAGCGCACGAGCGACCCATCGGGTAAGGCGCGGACGATCAGTTCCTCGAAGTCCTTGACGTCCGTGAGCCGCCCCTTGGTGATCACCGGAATCGTCAACTGGGTGCCTTTCATGGCCGGTTCCCGTCCGATCAGTCCGGCGGGGTAATCCCGGTTCTGTTCACGAATGATCGCGGCAATATCCGTCGGGGTGAGGCTCAACCGTGCCATCATCAGCGGATTCAAAATAATCCGCATGCTGTAGTTCTGCTGACCGAAGACCATCGCATCGCCGACCCCTTTCACCCGGCGGACGTTATCGACCAGCCGCAAAATGGCATAGTTGGAAAGGAAGACGGCGTCGTGATTGGGATCGGATGATTTGAGGGCAATGACACCCACGAGATCGGGGGACATCTTCTTGACGGTCACCCCTTGCCTGATCACTTCGGGGGGCAGTTGCGGCTCGGCGAGTTTCTCGCGGTTCTGCGTTTGAACCTGGGCAATGTCCGGGTTGGTGCCGATTTCAAAGGTCAGTTTGATCGTGACATGTCCGTCGTTGCTGCTCGTGCTATCGAAGTACACGAGGTTGTCGATGCCGGGCAGCTGAACTTCGATGGCCCGCGCCACCGATTCGGCCACAACCTCGGCGCTGGCGCCCGGATAATCGGCGTCGATTTGAACGACGGGAGGTGTGATCTCAGGAAACTGCGCAATGGGAAGGAACTGCAGCGACAGCAGTCCCATGACCACGATCACGATGGACACGACCGATGCCAGGATCGGCCGATCGATGAAGACGTGAGACCTCACGCGTCACCCTTGTGTGGGAGGGCCGGAGGGCGAGGCGCCGGTCGGGGGCGCCTCGCCGAGAGGCACCGCCTTGACGGGGGCACCGGGCCCGATCTTCATCAATCCATTGACCACGACGCGTTCCCCGGTTTTCAACCCGGAGTCTATGAGCCATTGATCCCCGTGCCATACGGACGCGTCGACCGGCCGAATCTCGATTTTTTCTTCCGAATTCACGACATAGACGAACGGCCCCTGAGGGCCTTGCAACACCGAGCGTTGCGGAATCAAAACCGCATTCGGTTTGGCATCCCCTTTCAACACCACTTTCACGAACTGTCCAGGCAACAGCGCCCGCTTGGGGTTCGGAAATGTCATGCGCACCACGCGGGACCCAGTCTCCGTGCGCAATCCGGGCTCCATAAGATCGAGCGTCCCTTCTTCTGGATACGTCGTTCCATCCAGGAGGGTCAACACTCCCTTGAGTTGGTACACGCCGGGATGCGTGATTTTGTTTGACTCGATGTCGCGGCGGCGTTTGAGAAGAAAGGTTTCCGGCACACTGGTGACGACATACATCGGGTCCACCCGATGTATGGTCGTCAACAGATCGGTCTGCGCCGACACGAGCCGCCCCTCATAATACCGGCTCCGTTCGATGAGGCCATCGATCGGCGCGGTGATGAGGGTGTTGTCGAGATCGAACTGCGCCTTGATGAGATCTGCCTTGGCGCCTTGCAAGGCGGCCTTCGACGAGAGGTCTTCCGCTACCGCATCGTCCACGTCCTTTTGACTGACGGCTTGTTCGGCGAGCAGTGGTTTGACGCGAGCCAAATCCTGTCTCGCCTGCACCACCTTCGCCTCGGCTTGGGCGATTTTCGCTTTCGCGCTGGCGACGGCGGCTTGGAAAGGAACCGGATCGATCTGATAGAGCCGGTCGCCCTTCTTGACGTCACGACCTTCCTGGTACAAGACGGCCTTCAAAATCCCCGTCACCTGTGAACGGATCTCCACTGGTCGCGAGGCCTCTGCTTCCCCGATAAATTCCGGCTCATCGGGGACGGACTGCGTTGAAACGGTGATGACTTCGACTTGGGGCAATTGCGGAGCCGGGGCCGAGCCTGCGTCCTCTTTACAGGCGGCAAGACCCGCTACCGCGAGCAGGCCGATGAAGAAGGAAGTCAGTCGTACTGATCGCACGTCGAGGCATCGCCACATACCTTGCATCCTTTGCATCATGATCCCGTCATTTGCGGGGTGAGTGCGCCCGTAAGCTTCTCCGATCGCGGCATTCTTCGGCTGAAGTTTATCGTACATGGCTTTTGGCGTCCTCAACGATCGATCTCATGCAGCATCCGGTGGCAAGCAGCTCGGCTCCTGCCTGGTGCATTCGAGTCAACAGCGCTTTCCCGTCTTGCTCGACAAACGTGACGCCGATCAAGTCAACGACGACTCGACGGCCGGCGGCGGATTGCTCCGCTTCGCGCCAGCAGCGTTCGAGTTCCGAAATCCAAGGCCCCGCGAGCCGTCCCTCGAGAGTGATTTTCGTCGTATCATCGGAGATCTGCGTGGTGATTTTCAGCATCGTATAAATCCTTCTCGTTCAATCATCGTCGGAGCGTCCGGCAGTCGACTGTCGCCACCCGCCAACCGG
>DATJGE010000072.1:0-38853 GCA_035495295.1 Nitrospira sp.
GCAAAAAAGCGCTTTTGCAAGCCTGCCGTGATAGGACCGGGCTTGCCAGTCCCAATCCGCCGGTTGTCGATTTCTCTGACCGGAGTGAGTTCGGCCGCGGTACCGGTGACGAACACTTCGTCGGCGATATACATCTCGTCACGCGTGAACCGCTCTTCGGCCACCAGCATTCCTTGTTCACGGGCGAGGTCCATGACCGCATTGCGCGTAATCCCTTCCAAGATGGATGTCAAAGGCGTCGTTTTCAGACGGCCCTTCCGCACAATGAAAATGTTCTCTCCCGTGCCTTCGGACACATAGCCTTCCGGGTCCAGCAAGATGGCTTCATCGTAGCCGTCCGCTTTCGCTTCGCGCTTGGCCAAAATCGAATTGACGTAATAGCCTGAGATTTTTCCTCTGGTCATCGAGACGTTGACATGATGGCGGGTAAACGAAGACACGCAGGCGCGCATGCCGTTCGCGAGCGCATCATCGCCGAGATAGGATCCCCATTTCCAAGCTGCGATCGCGAGCTTGATAGGATTGTCGCCCGGGTACACCCCCATGGCGCCGTAGCCGATATAGACAAGCGGCCGGATGTAGCAGGCGTCGAGCTTGTTGATCCGCACCGTTTCGACGATCGCTTCGGCGACCTGCTTTTTTTCGTACGGAATCGTCATCATCCCGATATGGGCCGATTCGAATAACCGGTCGACATGGTCCTGCAACTTGAAAATGGCCGATCCCGATTTGCCTTTGTAGCACCGGAGCCCCTCGAAGGCGGCAAGTCCATAATGCAAGGAATGCGTCAGGACGTGGACATTGGCGTCCGCCCAATCGACGAACGACCCATCCATCCAGATTTTGCCCTGCATGTTCATGATGATGCGGACTATAGCAGCGGTTTTGAAGAGCGGTCAAGCAAGCGGCGTGCGCTCGCAGCAGTCGCCGTGAACGAACCGTCTTAAATTGCCTTGTCGCGACGAAGGCCGACGTCAGCGGTGATGAGATCGGCCAAGCGATGGGCCGCATCGGCGCTCAGATGTTCGAATCGCAGGCCGAACTCATATTCATTCGTCCAGCGGACTGAGGCGCGGGAAATCTCAAGCGGCGCATCGGTGTCTCCGAGGATCAGGCGCAGGGACACCTCGGTGCCAGGCGTCAGCGAGTGGTCCCCCAGCAGCCGTAATCCAATGCGGCTTAGGTTTTTCGCCACGCCTTTCCCGATCACCCGTCCACTCAAGTAATACACGGTGTACCACGTTGGAATACGGCGATAGGGCCTGAGCACAAACTTGCGACGCGAGGTCTTCATATGAACGAGATTACGCGATCATTACATGTAAAAACAGCCTACCAACAGGGGGGGTGCAGACGCCTCGGCGCCTGGCACTTCCTTGACACTTTTGAAATCGCTGTGATACATAATCCCGTTCTGTCACGGAGGAAGCATTCATGTACGCAATAGTGGAAACAGGCGGAAAGCAGTATCGGATCGAAAACGGCTCCCTCCTTCAGGTCGAAAGTCTCCCCGGCGACGTCGGCGGCAAGGTGGAACTGAGCAATGTGCGGCTGGTTCACGGCGACAAGGGACTCCAGGTCGGGCAACCGCTGGTCAAGGGCGCAAAGGTCACGGCGGAAATCATCGACCAGGGACGGACACGGTCGATCATGGTCTTCAAAAAACAACGGCGGAAGAACTACCGCCGGACGAAGGGCCATCGTCAAGGCTTTACGAAACTGCGGATCACGGCAATCGAAACCGCTTAATTACAGAAAAGTAGGCGATATGGCGACGAATAAGGGCGGCGGGTCATCACGAAACGGGCGGGACAGCAATCCGCAATATCTTGGTGTGAAAGCATACGGCGGTGAGACCGTAAAGGCGGGCGCTATCATTGTGCGTCAGCGGGGGACCAAATTCTTTCCCGGTTTCAATGTCGGTCTCGGCAAAGACCACACGCTCTTCGCCAGGATAGCAGGGGTCGTCAAATTCGAGGGCGGTCGCGCGCGGCAGAAGGTCAGCGTCTACCCCACGCCAACGGCCTCCTAACCACCGCAAGTTTTTTCTCCCGAGTCACCACGCAGTTATCGGACGCATGGATGCGCAGCCATGGCGGGGCTCTCGCCATGGCTGTTCTCGCTTGGATTGCAGCGATGTTTGTCGACGAAGTCACCATTACCGTCAAAGCCGGCCGCGGAGGCGACGGCAGCCGCAGCTTTCGCCGAGAAATGTTCGTGCCTCGCGGAGGCCCCGACGGGGGTGACGGAGGTGACGGCGGCGATGTGACGTTTCGCGCCTCCCGACGGCTGACAACCCTTCTCGACCTTCGCTACCAGCGGCATTACGAGGCGGAAGATGGAAAGCCGGGCGGCGGTTCGAACTGCACGGGGCGAAGAGGGAAATCCGTCGAGGTGCTGCTGCCTATCGGAACGGTCATTTACGATCTCCACACGGATCACGTCCTGGCCGACTTGGCGGCAGAGGGGGACTCAGTGACGGCTGCGCGCGGCGGCAAAGGCGGACGCGGCAACAGCCATTTCGCCACGTCGACGAACCGTGTGCCGACGCACTTCGAACACGGCACTGAAGGGGAATCACTCGAGCTCCGGCTCGAACTCAAACTGCTTGCAGACGTCGGCCTCATTGGATTTCCAAATGCCGGGAAGTCTACGCTGATCGCGGCAATTTCGGCGGCGAGGCCGAAGATTGCCGACTATCCGTTTACGACGCTGGTGCCGAATCTCGGTGTTGTGCGGTATGGCGAAGAGCGCAGCTTCGTTGTCGCCGACATTCCGGGGCTCATCGAAGGCGCCCATGAAGGCAAGGGCCTGGGCATTCAGTTTCTCCGCCATATCGAGCGCACGTCGCTCTTGCTCCACCTCATCGATGTGTCCGACGCAGCGGCGGAGGATCCTGTCGCGAGCTTTGAGATCATGCGCCGGGAACTCGAGGCGTACGATCCGGCGGTGGCCGCACGTCCGTTTGCCGTCGTGCCCACCAAGATTGATGCCGCCGGGGACGGTGAACGCCTCAGGGCGCTACAGACCTTCTGCCGGCGTCGAAAGATTCCCTGTCTGCCGGTGTCCTCAGCCGCGAGGACAGGACTGATGGACCTCGTCACATTCGTCGGCCAACGCATTGAACAGCTTCGGGCAACCGTATGCGAGACGAAACCTTAAAGCAGGCGAAGCGCATCGTCGTCAAGATCGGGAGCAGCCTTGTGTCTTCACGGGAGTCAGGGCTGGAGCCCGACCGGATAGACCGCCTCGCAGACGACCTCGCAACGATTCGATCTGCCGGCCGTGAAGTCCTGATCGTCTCATCGGGCGCGATCGTGTCCGGCATCAAAAAGCTTTCGCTCAAGGAGTACCCCAAGAGCCTTCCCGTGAAGCAGGCCGCGGCGGCAGTTGGACAAAGTCGGCTGATGTGGGCGTATGAAAAGTCCTTCGAGCGGCTCGGCATCCAGGTGGCCCAAATTCTCTTAACGCATCAGGACCTAGCCGACCGTCGCCGATTCTTGAACGCTCGCCATACGCTGGCGGCCCTGATTGAATTTCAGATCATCCCGATCATCAATGAAAACGATACGGTCGCTGTGGATGAGATCCGCGTCGGCGACAACGATACCCTTGCCGCGGAAGTGGCTCACCTCGTCGACGCCGATCTTCTCGTGATCTTGTCGGACATCGACGGCTTATTCACCGAAGATCCTCGAAAGAATGCGTCCGCCGCACTTATTCCAGTGATTACGGAGATCACCGATGACATCGAGCGCCGCGCCGGAGTGTCGGTGACGTTCGGCGGCACGGGCGGAATGGCCACTAAAGTGCGCGCGGCCAAGAAAGTAGGCGAATACGGCGTCGCGACGCTGATCGTCAACGGCCAGACCGCGGGCCTTCTCCCCAAGATCCTTGCTGGCGATCCTGGCGGAAGCCTGTTTCTGGCCAAGGCTCGGCGGATGAACAGCCGCAAGCACTGGATCGGATACACGCTCCGCGCTCGTGGCTCGGTTTCGGTAGATCAAGGAGCCGTCGACGCGCTGACCAAGCGAGGTAAAAGCCTTCTGGCATCGGGAATCGTGGCGGTCACCGGTTCCTTCGACGCCGGGGATCCGATCAGCTGCCACGACCCCGACGGCAAGGAATTCGCCAAGGGTCTCGTGAACTGCTCATCGGACACGCTGTTGAAAATCAAGGGACTGAAGACGGCCGAGATCCAGCAGCGCTTAGGCCCGCAGGAGTATGAGGAAGTGATCCATCGTGATAATCTTGTCATCCTTTGAGCCGGCGCGGCTGCGAGGTGGCGGTGTCGTCAGGCATCGGCTTGCTGGGTGGAACATTCAATCCTATTCATAACGGCCATTTGGCCATTGCCCGTGAGACGCGTCAAACGCTGGCCCTCGACCGGGTGATCTTCATCCCAAGCGGCGATCCTCCGCACAAGCCGGCGGACGGCATGGCATCAGCCAAGGCTCGTTATGAAATGGTGCGTCTTGCCATTGATGGCGATCCGTCGCTCGCCATCTCCGACGTTGAAGTGCGGCGGACCGGCAAATCCTATACGATCGACACCATTCGTCTTATCCAAAAGGAATACGGCCACCAGACGCCGCTTTACTTTCTCATCGGACTGGACGCCTTCCTTGAATTCCCAACCTGGCGGGACCCCGAGACCCTGCTGACGCTGTGCTCGTTTGTCGTGCTTTCGCGGCCAGGCCTCTCGTTTCAGGCGCTTTCCGTTTTGCCGTTCATCCCTCGCCTTCCCCAGGCGTCGCTCCTGGACTTGGACACGGGAACGCGCGTACGCCTTGACGTCGCTGTCGGCTCTCAGTCCTTGATCTGTCTTCGATTGGCTCCCACCGACGTTTCGGCGTCCGACATCCGCGCAAGAATCGCTCGCGGAGCATCGACGGCAAATCTGTTGCCGCCTGTGGTGGAATCCTATATACTTCAACATCATATCTACTAAGAGGACGCCGATCGCACGAACATCGAAGGCCACAGCTCTCGCCGTCGCGAGAGCCATGCTCGACAAGAAGGCGACGGACGTCCTCATCCTCCACGTTGCGAAGCTGACCTCCGTCGCCGATTATCTCGTCCTGGGGTCCGCCGACTCGGATCGGCAAACGCGAGCGATCGCCGACCATGTCGATGGTGTCCTGTCCCAGTCGGGAGCCGGCGCTATGAGCATCGAAGGCAAGGCCTCGTCGCAGTGGGTCCTCATGGATTTCGGGGATGTGGTCGTCCATATTTTCCGGCAGGATGCCCGTCATCATTACGGGCTCGAACGGTTATGGGCGGATGCACGTCGTCTGCCCATTCCAGGCTACAAGCCGCCGATCGTGGACTCAAAACCGATTCCACGGGCCAGAGCGCAGACCGCCAAACGAGCGTAGCGCCATGCTCAGGCTGCTCACTACCATTTTCCTGGTCAGTGCGGGCATCTTCCTCTACAGCTATTTTCGAGAGCTCAATCCGGGCACGATCACCGTCCACACGGGTCCCTCCACGCAATTCGAATTGAGCGCCGTGACACTCGCGGTGTTTTCAATGGCGGTCGGCGCCGTCCTGGTTGCCCTGGCTGTCGGCATGCGTCAAACCGTGCACGTGATCGGCAATTGGCGCAGCACGCGCCTTCAACGGCGCAAGGATAAAGTGGATGCCCTCCATCGCGAAGGCACTCATGCGTTCATGTCGAAGCGGACGACCGATGCCGTGGGCCTCTTCGAAAAGGCGCTCTCGATCGACCCGAACCGAGTCGACTCGCTGCTCTGGCTGGGAAATATCTATCGATCGGAGGGCAACTATGCGGAGGCCATTCGCCTCCACCAAAATGCCCAGCGTATCGACGACCGGAACATTGAAATTCTCCTGGAGCTTTCGAAAGATCTCGAGGGTGCCAAACGTTACGAGGACGCCCTCCAAACGCTGCAAAAAATCCTCCGAATCGAACCCGACAACCTGACCGGGCTAACGCGAAAACGGGACTTGCTGATCCGCCTTGAAAAATGGAGCGACGCGCTGGAGATCCAGCATCGTATGGCGAAGGCCAATCTTCCGGAAGCGGAGCGGCGGGCAGAGGCCCAGCTGCTCACCGGCTGCATGTATGAAGTCGGCCGGCAGCTCCTCGAGCGAGGCCATGCCGACAAGGCCAGGCGTTATTTCCGAGGCGCGATCAAGAAGGACCGCACGTTTCTCCCAGCGTACATCGGCTTGGGTGAAGTGCTGATTCGCGAAGGCAAGACCAAGGACGCCGTCGAGATTCTCAAAAAAGTCTACGCGAAGACCCGCAACGTCATCATTCTGCATCGGCTCGAGGAGCTGTTTCTGGAACAGGGCGAGCCCAGCGAAATCATCCGCATTTATCAGGAAGCCCTTCAACAGGATCCGCACAACCCTGTGCTGCAGTTGTACCTCGGCAAGCTCTACTACCGGCTCGAAATGGTCGATGAAGCCTTCGACATCCTTTCGACCGTCGAGGGCCCGCAGGACCAGCTCGTGGATTATCACAAGATCATGGCCAATCTGTTTCTTCGCAAACAGCACATGGAACAGGCTGTCGTCGAACTCAAGAAAGCGCTGCAGTTCAAAAAGCGGGTGGTCGTGCCTTACGTCTGCACGGCCTGCCAACAGGACACCACCGAATGGTCCGGACGGTGCCGGCGGTGCGGCAATTGGAATACCTTCGTCGCGCTTCCTTGGCTTGAAGGCGGTCCCTCCGCCGGCCGGGACGGCCCCTCAACGGCGGGCCGGAGCATTCCCTATCAGGGCATTGCTTCTCCGTTTGAAACCGTGTAGCTTGCCTGCGACGCGGTCCGTTCAGCACAGCGCGAACTTCTCCGAACGTTACGGCCATCGCTCGTCCCCAAGGAAATGCTCATGACGAATTACGCGGCATACGCCCGCAAAGCCCTCAGCGACGAACTGCTCACCCGCGCGGAATGCCGTGACGTCTTGAAGACGCCTGCCGAGGAGGTGCTGGCCCTCTTGCACGCCGCCTTTGCCGTCCGGTCGCGTTACTTTGGCAAGACCGTACGTCTGCAAATGCTGCAGAACGCCAAGAGCGGTGCCTGCCAGGAAGATTGCCATTACTGCTCCCAGTCTGCCGTCTCAACGGCCGCGATCGACCGCTACAACCTCGTTCCGCGAGATCAGATGATCGACGGCGCTCGCAAGGCAGCCGCCTCCAAAGCACAGCGCTATTGCATCGTCATCAGCGGACGCAGCCCATTGGACCGCGAGATCGATGAAATCGCCGGCGCCGTTCGCGCGATCAAGAAGGAGCTGCCGATTCAAATCTGCTGCTCATTGGGGTTGATGAACGAGGCGCAAGCCAAACGACTGAAGACGGCGGGCGTCGATCGCATTAACCATAATCTGAACACGAGCGAAGCGTTCCATGGCTCGATCTGCACGACGCACACCTTTCACGATCGTCTTGCGACCATACGACACGCCCGCGCCGCCGGCTTGGAGATTTGTTCCGGAGGCATCGTGGGCATGGGCGAAGCGGACGATGACCTGATCGACCTTGCCATGGCCCTGCGCGAGGTCAAACCGGATTCCATCCCGTTGAATACCCTGCATCCCGTGCCGGGGACCCCTCTCGAAGGCTGCGATCATCTCACGCCTCAGCGGTGTCTGAACGTCCTCTGTCTGTTCCGGTTCCTTCACCCAAGGACTGAAATCCGCATTGCGGGCGGGCGGGAGCATAACTTGCGCAGCCTGCAACCGCTGGCATTGTATCCGGCGGATTCCGTGTTCGTGAACGGATACCTGACCACGCCCGGCGCCCCTGCGCCAGAAGTCTGGGGGATGATCCGTGATCTTGGGTTCACGATCGAAGTCAACTACCGCCAGCCAGCAGAATCACTCGGCGTCCCCTCGTAACGATTTCCAATCCTTCGCCTAGCCCGGCGCCGTTGTCGAGCCGCGGTG
This sequence comes from Nitrospira sp., assembly GCA_035495295.1. GTDB lineage: Bacteria > Nitrospirota > Nitrospiria > Nitrospirales > Nitrospiraceae > Nitrospira_C. Next base: position 7,921 of record DATJGE010000072.1, read on the forward strand.
TCTCAATCATCCTCCTCGGCGACCGACGAGGACTTCTCCTAGTAGGGGTTCCCCTGGGGGTGTGTTGTCATGGATGGAGAGACCGCTTACGACGATCCACGACCCGCATGCAGACAGAAGAACGCACACCCGATTGCCCGTCCGATACCTTCCCTTCCGTCTCGCATGTCACCGCCGCCGACGGTGTTGCGACCATCAGCCTTCCGACTGACTCGCACAATATGGCCGCCATCATTTTGTCTACTGTCGCCGTCGTGTTTGCCCTGTCGTCGGCGCAGCGGTTTTTCATACCGCTCGTCCTCGGTCTGATTCTGGCGATCACTCTCAATCCTCTCGTGCGATATCTCGAACGGTTCAAGATCCCGCGTGTCCTTGGAACCATGATCGCGATGATGGCGCTGCTCTCTACCATGGGCGCAGCGACGTTGTCGCTGCGAGGACAGGTTGAACGAATCCTTGATGAAGTGCCGAATGCGGCCACAAAGCTGTCCGCCGCACTCCGTGACTTGGCCGTCCAACCCAATCCGATGTCGAAAGTTCAGGAGGCGGCCCGTGAAATCGAGCAAGCCACCAACCAGGCCGCCAATGGTCAAGGCAAGGCGCAGAAACCGCCCACCAGAGTCGTCATCGATGAGCCCAAAATTAAGGTGGTCGACTGGCTGACCGGTTCATTGGGCATGTTTGGTCTCATCGGCGACGCCGTCATGCTGCTGCTGCTCGTCATGTTTCTCTTGTTGTCCGGCGATACGTTCAAGCGAAAGCTCATGCGCATCAGCGGACCGTCATTATCCGAGAGAAAGATCACCGTCGCCATCCTCGACGACATCGACCACTCGATTCAAAACTATATGCTGAGTCTGCTCGCGGCCAACATCCTCCTCGGCTTGCTGACATGGGCCGCCTTTCGATTGATCGGCCTGGACAATGCGGGGGCCTGGGCCGTGGCAGCCGGCGTATTGCACTTTATTCCTTATCTAGGCCCCGCGCTGACGGCGCTTGCGACCGGCATGGCGGCCTTCATGCAATTCGAATCCTTGTTCATGGCCGCGTTGGTCGCCGTCAGCTCTCTTGCCATTGCGACGCTGGTCGGAACGGTGCTATTGACGTGGTTGGGCGGCAAGATGACGAAGATGAATACCACAGCAGTGTTCGTGGCGTTGCTATTCTGGGGTTGGCTCTGGGGCGTCTGGGGCTTGTTGTTCGCCATTCCGATCATGGGAATGGTGAAGGTGTTTGCGGAACGGGTGGAAGACTTGAAGCCATTGGCGGAGTTACTGGGTGAGTGACCGTTCGAACACAATCCGCGCCGGTTTGCGGAACCCGAAATCCGCAGCTCTGCTTGGTCTCCTCCTTGGAATGATCGCGCTCGCCCACGGCGCCGCACAGGCTGCTCCAGTGCCCGTGCGATTTTCCGAAGGGTTGACCCACGGGTTTTTGCTCGTGCGGTCGGCGGCCGGGGAAATCGTCGGTCACGGCGAGGTGACCCAGATCGTGAAAGAAGGAGGCGTCGCGGAGAGCCGCCTCGTGTTCCGATTCAAAGACGGATCGCTGCACGACGAGAAGGTGGCCTTTTCACAACAGCGGGTATTCACATTGATCCGCTACCAGCTGATCCAACGAGGTCCGTCATTTCCCGAGCAGATGGAAGTCGTGATCGACCGGGGCAGCTCATCGTACGAGATTCGGGCGCGATCGGGCGAAGACGGGAAAGAACAAGTCTTGAGCGGCGAGATCGAGGTCCCGAAAGACACCTATAACGGCATGATCGTCACGACGTTGCTAAACCTGCCGAAAGGAGCGACAGAAACGGTGAACGTCCTCGCGTTCGTTCCTGAGCCGACCGCGATCGCCCTCGAACTGGCCTTCGTCGGCGAACAGGTCATCCGCGTAGGCGATCAAACCCGCAAGGCTTTGCAATATGCCTTCAAGCCGGATATCGGCCCCGTGAAAAAATTTCTCGGGACCATGCTCGGCAAACTGCCTGCGGATTTCCACTACGACTGCTACATCTTGGCCGATGAGGTACCCGGGTTCGTGCGATTCGAAGGACCGTTGCAGCTCATGGGACCGGTGTTGAGCATCGAACTGATCAGTCCTCAGATGGCTGGGAAGGCCGAGGACCGACATGCCCCGAGATAACCAGAGATCTTTTTGCCATGAATCCGTTCTTCACCCTGTTGATCAAGCAGCTTCCGAGATTGCTTCCGGTGGTCAAAGCCCTGTTGGACAGGCCGGTTCGCGGCGAGATGACGGAAGATGGACGGTTAAGAGCCGTCGAACAATCGGTCGAATGGCTTGCCGAGCGGTCGGACACGGTCGAAAAAAAGCTCAGACGGCTGACAGTGTGGCTTACGGCCGGCCTGCTGCTGTCGGTCGTCACGTTGGTGATCGTCCTCAGTCGTTAGACGATAGGTGCCCCCTCGCTCACGGACGGCAGTCCCGCGTCGTCAAGCGGCTCCTCAGGCCTGCCGACGCAGGCTGGCTGCTCGTGGAGCGTCCGGGTCAATGCCAAATATCCCACATACAACAGAGAACCGTAAAAGGCCGACGCCATATCGCGTTGAGGATCCCACACGTCTCCCTGGTGGCCAACCATTGCCTTTTCGATATCCGGATGCGCGATTTGACCGATCCAGGCTTCGATGATTTCCCACATGGCGCTGAAGCCCAGCACGGTCATGACGGCCAGATACGGCAGCAGCCAACCCTTCGTGCTGCACCGCCGCCGAAAGATTTCGATAAGCGGCAGCGTCATGCAGAATCCGAAGCTGAAATGAACAATCCGGTCGAAATGATTGCGGTGAAAGTCGAACCACGCATCCAGCCAAAATCCGAGAGGCACTTTTGGATAGGTATAATGGACGGCGACCGTGTGCAGCGTCAGCCAGGCCGTAATGAGGATGTACGACGTATCGGACAGCGCGAAGGTTCGATGGGTAAGCACAAGCACCGCCACGAAGGCGAGCGGGAGAATACTGGAACCCCACCAGATCCTCGGATCCAGGGGCGCAATCGCAAGTATCACGAACAGCCCTGCATAGCATGCCAACAGGACGGCGGGAATCAAGGACTTACGGGTGAGCGGCGGGGCCATAGGGAATGCGGTCATAGCGGTTCTCTCTCACTTTCTCGTAATACAGGTGATCAATGGGAGTCAGTCACCTTACCACGGCAAGGCTCCTCCGAAAATGAGCGGCCTTTCCCCTAAGGGATCATGCCCTTCGATGCCGAGGACGATCTTTCTTGCCGCATGGCTCGCCGGCTGTGCCTCGACGCCGGCTCCGCTGACCGTTCCCTCCGTCGACCTTGACGACCCCGCCTTCCGTACATCACTCGAAGCCTTCGCTGGGGCGCCGATTGTCGGCGACAACCGCGTCGACATTCTGCTGAACGGCGAGCAAACATTTCCCGCGCTGCTCGCGGCAATCGCATCGGCTCGGGAGACCATCACATTCGAAGCCTACATTTTTCACCAGGGCTGGGTGGCCGATGAGATTATCGAGGCAGTCTCGAGCCGGTGCCGTGAGGGAGTACGGGTCAGCATGTTGCTCGATGCTCACGGCGCCGACGGATTGCCGGACCGGTATATTGGCGCGCTTAAGACGGCGGGCTGCGGGATCGTCCCAGACTTCCGCCCGTTGCGGCTATGGAACCTCGAACGGACGAACAAGCGGAACCACCGTCGGATCGTCGTTGTCGACGGACGCGTCGGCTTTACGGGCGGCTTCGGCGTCGATGATACCTGGAATGGGGACGGTCGGACCGACGGTCACTGGCGTGAAACGAATGTCCGTTTGGAAGGACCCGTCGTTCAAAATCTGCAGGAAGCCTTCGTCGAGCATTGGCGCGAGGCGACCGGCGTCCTTCTCGGAGGCCGGGAGTATTTCCCCTATCCGCCGGTCGAAGTCAAGGATAGGCCCGTCCATACTCAGGTGGTGCGCAGTTCGCCGCTTCAGGGCAACGAAGCCATGTACCGCGTTTTTTTGCAGGCAATTACTTCGGCCCGCCGCTCCATCCTCATCTCGACGCCCTACCTGCTCCCGGGCGAGCAGCTGACCCACGCGCTGCTGGATGCGGTGCAGAGGGGGGTTCGCGTCCGGGTATTGATCCCGAGCGTGGAAAACGGCTCCGGCGTGGAATTTGTGACGCAAGCGTCTCAACGGGATCTCTTTGCCCCGTTGCTGGATGGCGGCATCCTCCTCCACGAATATGCTCCGGCGCTGCTTCACACGAAAATGATGATCATCGACGGCGCGTGGGCGACCATCGGCAGTGCAAATTTCGATAACCGCTCGATGGCGATGAACGACGAGTTGAACGTCATGTTCTACGACCAGTCCATCGCAGGGCAGTTGGAGGAGATTTTCGCGGAGGACATCGCCCATTCCCATAAGCTCACCCGGGAGCAATTGGAGAACCGGCAATGGCTGCATCGGGCGCTTGGCGCGTTGCTGAGTCCCTTTCGGGCGTGGTTTTGACGGGCGGCTATTCCTGTCGCAACCCTTCCCCGATCGGCTGCCGCGCCGCCCATCTGGCCGGGAGATAGCCGGCGATCCAGGCCGCGCCAAAGGCCAGGACGCAGGCTTGGAGGAGCACTTCGATGGGGACGGTCATGCGGATGGTCCAACCGAAAGATTGCTTATTAATGACGGCAATAAGCACCCACGCCAAGGCCAGGCCTGCGGCCGTGCCCAATCCGGCGCCGATCGCTCCCAAATACATGGCCTCCCATTGGACCAACCTCTCGACCTGAGTCCGGCTCGCTCCGATTGCCTGCAACGTCGCAAGCTCACGCCGTCGTTCCAACACGGCCGTGACCAGCGTGTTCACGATGCCAAGGACGGCGACCAGGACCGCAATCGCCTCGAGCACGTAGGTCAGAACGAAGGTGCGGTCGAAAATGTTGAGAATCTCGCGTCGAAGTTCCCCATTGCTGATGACGATCGGCGGCGCCATGGCGGTCCCAGGACTGTCGAGTGCGTCGGCGATCCGACGCCTGACCACCTCCTGATCCGCTCCAGGAGAAAGATAGAGCGCAAATACCGTGACCCTATCATCGTCCCAAAACCGCCGGTAGAGCGCTCGCTCGATCACCATTTTCCCCCCATCGGTCGCATAATCGTAGAAGATGCCCTCTACGGGAACGGCCAACGGACCGGCCGGCGTCGTCATCGTGATCCTCTCACCGCGATGGAGACCGAGCCGATTGGCCAGCACTTCAGACACCACGACACCGCCCGTTTCTGCGGCCCGCCGCAGCACCGTGGCTCCATCTCCCTCGACCATCAAATAACGTCCACGCTCCGCATGAAGGCGGAGATCCCGGGATACCAAGGCCCCGGTCTGACCCTGTACCTCCACCCGGACGTCGCGATACGTGTCGACGGCCGCTACACCCTCGATCGCCTGCAAGGCGGCAAGCCATGACCCGGGCAGCGCCCGCGACGCCTGTCCCGCCTGCTTCCCGTGCAACCAAGCCGGCGGTGCAACAATCAAATCCGCCATCACGGTTTGATCGACCCAGACCTCGACCGTCCCTCTGAAACTGCGAACCATAATGACGACGCCAATCATGATGGCGAGGCCGACGAGCAATGCAGACACGGTCACAGCGTTGCGGCCTGGATGGCGGGCTGCATGGTCGGCGGCCATCCGGATGAGGCTTCCGGAAAGCGCCGTCGTGCCTCTCCGGCGTTGGATGGACCATCGCAGTACGGCAATGCAGACAGGAGAGAGGCAGGCAAACGCACCCAACAGACACAAGGTCGCTGCGTACCCGAAAAGAGGCAAGCCCCTGACCGGCGGGCCCAGGGCACAGAGCATTGCCGCCGAGAGTAAGACGAACGCCCAGGAAGCATAACGCAAACTTCGTAGGCTCTCAGACCGTTCATAATCACCCGGCGCAAGCGCCTTCGTCGTGATCGTACGGCCGGCATCAAGGCTCGGTCCCACGGCTCCTGCCATCGAAACCACGACGCCGACCAGGATGCCTTGAACCAAAAACGTCATCGTCTGCCCATCCAGCGTCGCAAGCGTGGCATTCGAGGTCAACGGCACGTAGAGATCGCTGATCGTGCGGCTCACGAGCCGAACCAAGCTGCGCGCGAGCCACAAGCCGGCCAGTGCACCGATCGCGCCGCCGACAAAGCCGAACACCCCTGATTCAAGTAAACACAGACCAGCCACCCGCCGCTCGGTCATCCCGAGAGCCCGGTAGATGCCGATTTCCCTGCGTCGTTGAGCGACGGCAAAGCTCATCGTGTTGTAGACGAGGAACATGCCGATCAGTAAGCCAACCCAACTCAAGACGGCGAGGTTCAATTGAAATGCTCCGACCATCTTTTCGACCTGACCCGTCCGTTGCGCCGGTCGCTGTACGATTGCCGAGGGCGGCAGCACGGCTCGCAGGTCGGCAGCGATGCCGTCTACCGCTTGCTGAGGCGCCGTCACAATCTCGATGCGGTCGAGACGGCCGATCATGTCGAACATACCTTGAGCCGCGGCGACGTCCATCACCATGACTCGGTCCCAGTAGGAACCGGGCCGATCGGTGCCCTCGATGACGCCTGCCACACGCAGTTCCACAAGCCGCGAGCCGGCCCTCGCCTCGACGCTGTTCCCTCGCCGCAACTGCCAGTCGTCGGCGAGCTGCTTTCCGACATACACCGAATCCCGTTTCAGTAAATCATCGAGCGCCTCTTCGCGTGATTCGCGTTCAACTCGGAAACCGAGCGACTCTGATTCGGCGAGAAGATCAAGACCGTAGACTTGCACGCTTTCCTGGCCATGCGGTCCGCCGTAGAGCATGAAGGCTTCTTCGATCACCGGGGACGCCTTGACGACGCCGGGCCTGGTACGAATCACATCGAGCACCGTTTCATCGAGCCCCAGGTCTTGGACTGTCACTTCCAAAGCGGCGGGACCGGCGACGGTGAGGACCGCCCGTTCAAACGCGCGGATCACCTCGAGATTGGCGGCGGCGATGGCCACCGCGGCGACGACCCCCAGGGCGACCCCTGTCACGGTCAAAAGGCTACGAAACGGCTGCTGAACGGCGTGCGCGCGCAAGAGCGTTTTTGCAAGAACGAGAGACGCGGTCGTCGGATGGCGTACCATTGTTGATTACACCCTAGTGAAACCGCCTAGCGCTTCGATCTCGCCTACACGGCGCAAGGCCTTATTCCACGCGGGTTCGCGGGTCGTCTGCACAAATCGGTAGTTTCGTTTACAGACTGCCATACCTTTGCTAGACTCGCTTCAAGTTACTGCTGGCTATCGAAGGTGGGACACTATGAAGACGGCGCTACGACGTAAATCCGATGCGTTGATCGACGAACCGGTCGATCTCGATCTACTGACACCGAGACAGCGAGACATTTTGCGGCTGGTTTCCGTGGGACATACGAACCGCGAAATTGCGAACATGCTGCAAATCAGCGTGCGGACCGTGGAAGTGCATCGTTTCAATCTGATGCGAAGGTTAAACGTGCGGAATGTGGCACAACTGCTTAGGCGAGCCCTTCAACTCGGACTGCTGTCGAAATCCTTCGGCAAGTAACGTCACGCTGCGAAACACCCACTTTCCTTACCCACCCAGGCACACAGGCTTTTTGAGCAGCTCGCTATAATTCTTTCAACTTGCCTCTGCACGCTTCGGGCGACGCATATCCCTTCCGTTCAAGACAGGCCGTCAATTCTTTCTCCAGCCGGGTGAAGATCTCAACGCCTTCCTCAACCAATGCCGTGCCTACTTGCACGGCGGAGGCGCCGCACAGCAGATGCTCGAACGCATCCACGCCCCTGACGACGCCGCCCGTGCCGATAATCGGCATCGTGCCCTTGAAATGCTTGTAGAAGGCCCTGACGTTGGCCAGCGCGACCGGCTTGATGATGGCCCCTCCCATTCCGCCAAAGCCGCCTTTCGGCTTGATCACAACCGCTTCCTGGTCCGGGTTCACGACAAGGCCGTTTCCAACGGAGTTAATGAGGTTCAGGAAATCCACGCCGCAACGGCTGATCACGTCTCCCATGAGCTGGTGATGCGCCGGGTCAAAATACGGCGGCAGCTTCACTCCCATGGGCACGGTGATCAACGGCCGTACGCGTTTCATGAGACGCTGCGAGGCCTCCGCATCGTAGCCGATTTGAGGCTTGCCCGGAATGTTGGGACAGGAAAGGTTCACTTCGATCAGATCAGGACCGGCCTCGTTGATGACCCGGGCGATGGCCGGAAAATCATCTTCGCAAAGACCGGCGACGCTCGCGATCACCGGCTTGCCGAATTGCTTGAGTTCTCGAATCAGTTCGGCGTACGCGCGGTAGCCCAAGTTCGGGAGCCCCATCGAGTTTATGGATCCGCCGGGGAAGCCGTAGTACCGCGGCGAAGGGTTGCCCTGCCGTGCTTCGACCGTCATGGACTTGGTCACGATTGCACCGGAGTGAGACCGACCCAAGGCTTCGAGTTCCTCCCGTGTCACGCACAAGGCACCCGAGGCATTCATGAAACAGGCCGGAAATTTCACTCCGGCGATTGTGACCGTCAAATCCATCAGACTCCCTCAGACTTCTTGAGCGGCCACCGTCCGCACTGTCCTGGTCGTCAGCTGCCCGTCTTTCATGGCCCAGACATAATCGGCGGCTTGCGCAGCGGCGGCACTATGCGTGACTAACAAGACCGTGTGACGAAAGTCTTCGACCAGTGTCCGTAACAGGTCGACGATCTCTGCGCCGTGCTGCGAGTCGAGGTTTCCCGTCGGCTCGTCGGCGAGAAGGATCTTGGGTTCATGCACGATCGACCGTGCGACCGCGACACGCTGCTGTTCTCCCCCCGAAAGCTCACTTGGCCGGTGCTCGGCACGGTGGGACATTCGTACGAGCGCCAAGACATCGGCGACCCGCGCTCGGACTGTACGACCCTGTTCGCCTCGAAGCAACAGCGGAAAGGCCACGTTCTCCTGCACGGTGAGGCCGGGGATGAGATGAAACGCCTGAAAGACGATTCCGATGCTATGCCGGCGGGCTCTCGTCCAATCATCCGCAGTATAGGAGGCCGTCGATCGCCCGTCCAAGGAGATGACGCCTGATGTCGGTATATCCAGACCGGCAATGACGTTGAGCAGCGTGCTTTTTCCGCACCCGCTTGGACCGACAAAGGCGCAGAAGGTTCCGGCTGCAATGTCGATATTCACATGATCCAACGCACAGATCCGATCATCTCCTTTGACGTAGATTTTTGAGACGTCGGTGAGTGTGACCATCGGCGGAAGCGCGGCTGCGCCTCATTCCGTATATCACACCATTTCCTGAGGCGACAACCTTGACAGTCAACGCCAGTTCGCCTACCGTTCTCGAATGCCGCCTCGGCTGTGCGACGTCTTCAGCTGGTGCCGCCTCGCGCTCCGCGCGATACTTCCCGTCGATTGCCTGAGTTGTGCCCAACCGCTGGCCCTGGATACCAGCGCATATCTGTGCCGCGCCTGTTGGGACTCGATCACACCCTTCGCAGGACCGCGCTGCGCCCAGTGTGGACAACCCTTCGTCTCCCGAACCGCGGATTGGTGGTTGCCGGGCCACCGATGCCAGCCCTGCCTCAATCGGCCGCCCGCCTACGATCGAGCCTGGACGTTATACCCGTACATGCCGCCGCTCCAGGATGGAATCTGTGCGCTCAAATATCGAAACGTGTATGGCCTTGCAGCGCCGCTCGCGGCGCTGATGATTCGGGCTCTGCCGCAGGAGATCGACGCGGATGTTCTCGTCCCTGTCCCACTGCACCCTTCAAGGCTTCGGACGCGTGAGTTCAACCAGTCGCTCTTGATCGCCGATCGCCTCGGGAGGCATATGAACCGGCCCGTTTCCAGCATCGACTTGATCCGCGTGGCGGCAACGGAACCGCAGACATCTCTGACCCGGCCGCAGCGACTTCGCAATCTCCGCCGAGCGTTCGTCGTCGGAAATGCGGAGCCGTTTGTGGGCCGCCGCGTCCTGCTCATTGACGACGTCTTTACCACCGGAACCACGCTCAACGAGTGTGCCAAAACGTTGCGGACAGCCGGCGCCGCCTCCGTCTGGGCGCTCACGCTGGCTCGAACGATCGATTCGAGTCTTGTGCCGGACCGGATGGTCGCGGCACGGGCGCCGTTCGCACACATTGGGAGATAACCGTGCCGATCTATGAATACCGATGTCTGGATTGCAGGAAGCGAAGCACCATATTGCAGCTCAGCCGTTCCGCCTCACGTCCACCCATCTGTGCCCATTGCGAGAGCAGCCGCTTGGAGCGATTGTTGTCTCGCTTTTCTTCTCCGAAATCTGAGGAGGCACGAATGGAATCATTGGCCGAGGACGAGACGTTGGCCGGGGTTGATGAGCAAGATCCCGGCAGCATGGAACGGCTGATGAAGCACATGAGCAACGAAATGGGCGAAGACTTCGGGGATGAGATGGCACAAGCCGTTGACTCTCCAAATGAAGGCGAATCCACCACGGACGACTCTGACTAGGATTGACCGGCAATGTCATACAAATTCACTTGACAGATCTCATTGTTTTTTCTACTCTTGCGGCAATCGGAGCCCTTCGCCTTATGCCGATCCTTCGACGGATGTTGCATGGCCAAAGAACCCAAGAGCGAATTGATGACCGCCGAGGAGACCTGCCGCTACCTCAAGATTACCCAACGGACCCTTTACCGCTATCTTCAACATCATCAGATACCGGCGTTCAAGCTTGGGAAAGAGTGGCGATTCGTTCGTTCGGATTTGGAACAATGGATCCGCGACCGAACCAGACGCCCTCTGGCCTTGTGAAGGAGACCTGGCACTGATGTTCGCCGGCGAATACCTGTGCAAAGTCGACGAAAAGGGACGTTTTATCGTCCCTTCGCCCATCCGGGAACAAATCGAATCCCAAGGACAAGGCGTGGTCTTCTTGAAAGGCCCGGAACAGTCGATCCTGATTTACTCGATGAAGGAATGGGGACAGGTGCTCGAGCGAACGAAAAACACGCTGGATGAAGAACAGAGCCGGCTCTTCATGCATTTTGTCGTCTCGGAGGCAGGCACCTCGGAAATCGACAAAGCCGGACGGATCTTGATCCCTGGCAAGCTGCGGAAACTCGTGCCGCTCGACGAAGATCAGGAAATCATCCTGGTCGGTTTATACCATCGGATGGAACTCTGGAATCCCAGCGAATGGCGGCGCTACATTGCACGTTCGGAAGACCGCTATGAACAGAATATGTCGAAGATCTTGAACCTTCTGTAGGTCGGCCTTGAAGCAGTTCTGTTGAACGTTTGCCGACTCAATGCCCACCTATCGACGCCCCATTCAGGTCCCCCGTTCCAAGCTTCCGTTTGGTCTTTTTGTCGGTGTCGGCGACCGGCTCAATGCGGCCGCCCTCAGCCGTCGGCCCACGAAGCGGCCAACCATGCGCGTGCCCTCCCCCGCGGAAGCTCTGCCGCTGCTTGATCCGGACCTGCGATCAATTTCATTCACGTTGCCAATCCCGCCGAGTATCAACCATCAGTATGCGACCGTCAACGGACGCCGCCTGCTGTCATCGACCGGGCGTTCGTACAAGGCGCAGGTCGGACAGTTGGTCTGGTTGACGCTCACGTCCTTCCCTCATCGGGCCGCACTATTGTTTCACCTGCAGTCGAATGCTCTTGCGCTCTCGATCCGATTTTATTTCACCTCCGCTCTGCGACGGGACGTCGACGGAGGCCTGAAAATCGCGCAGGATGCCCTCTGCGAAGGCCTGGGCCTGAACGACAACCGGATCGTCGAGACCCATCTGTACAAGCATGTGGACCGGGCGAACCCGCGCATCGAAGTGCTCCTGGCGCCGGCCACCCTCTCATAATCGGACGGCGGCGACCCCGAGCGTCCACCGAACTCACTCATAGCGCAGCGCGTCGATCGGGTTCAGTCGCGACGCTTTGTTGGCGGGATAGAGTCCGAAGAAAAGTCCGACTGCGAGTGAAAACAGGAACGCCATGAGGACGACGTCGGGTGAGATCACGGTCGGCCATCCGGCGACTACCGTAGTCAGTTTCGCGCCAAGGATGCCCAGCACGATGCCGACGATTCCTCCCAACAGACTCAAGGTCATGGCTTCGATCAAGAATTGCATCAGCACGTGGCCGCGCTTGGCTCCGACGGCCATGCGCACGCCGATTTCTCTCGTCCGCTCCATGACGGACACGAGCAGGATGTTCATGATGCCGATACCGCCCACGAGCAGTGAGACGGAGGCGATTGAAAACAGCATGACGGTCAGCGTTTGATTCGTGCCCTCCTGGACCTTTCCGATGTCGACCTGCGTCTTCACCGTAAAATCGTCGTTCTGTTCGGTCTGCAGCCGGTGACGGGCCCGGAGGACTTCGCGGATGCGATCGACAGCTTCAGGCAAATCTTCTGACCGATCGGTCGACGCAAACATGGCGCCGACTGAACCAAGAAAGGCCGTCCCGAGCACCTTGCGTTCCGCCGTCGAGAAGGGGATGAAAATCACGTCGTCCTGATCGGAGCCTTGGGCCGATTGACCCTTCGGCGCCAACACACCGATCACGCGGAACGGAACGTTCTTGATGCGGATGACGGCTCCCACAGGCTCTTCCCCGTCATCAAAGAGGTTGTCGACGACCGTTTGGCCGATGAGCGCGACGCGTGCGGCGCTGTCGAGATCGGCCTGTGTCAACGGTCCGCCGCTGGAGAACGACCAGTCGCGAATCGTCAGATAGCTGGGTGAAATGCCGTTGACCGGCCCGTTCCAGTTCCGGTTGCCGTTGACGATCTGCATGACTTCGCGTTTCGCCCATCCCGTTTCCGCCAGCAGCGGAACCTTTTTTTTCAGATCGAGCGCGTCGGCCACGGTCAAGGTCACGGCACTGCCTTGGCCGCCGCGGACGCCGCTCACCATGGTCGCCCCAGGCCAGACGATGATGATGTTCGTGCCCATCGTCGCGATCTGCGCCTGTACCTCGCGCTTGGCTCCTTCACCGATGCCGACCATCGCAATGACCGCCGCGACGCCGATCACGATCCCCAACATGGTCAGACCGGCGCGCAACCGATTGCGGCCCAAAATTCGCAACGCCGTGAGCACCGTCATCCAGACAAACGCCGGCATGTTAGACCTCCACCGGCCCTGGCATTCGCTGCGTCGCTCGGTCGCTCAACAGCTGGCCGTCCCTGAGGATAATTTCCCGGCGAGCATAGGCAGCGATGTCCGGTTCGTGAGTGACAAGAATGACGGTAATACCATCTCGATTAAGTCCTTGGAGAATCTTCATGATCTCCCGGCTAGACTCGGTATCGAGGTTCCCCGTCGGCTCGTCCGCAAGCAGCAATGACGGCGCCGTGATGAGGGCACGGGCGATGGCAACGCGCTGCTGCTGGCCGCCTGACAACTGGGCGGGCAAATGATGCTCTCTTCCCACAAGACCAACCCGGCCGAGCGCGGCAGCGGCCTTGGCCCGCTGCTCTGCCAGCGGTAATCCGCGGTAAAACAAGGGCAGCTGCGCATTTTCCAACGCATCAGTGCGCGGGATGAGATTGAAATTTTGAAACACGAACCCGATCTGACGGTTGCGAACCTCGGCCAGGCGATCGGAGGGAAGACTGCCGACATCGATACCGTCGAGCCGATACCGTCCCTCCGTCGGCTGGTCCAGGCATCCGAGGATATTCAACAGCGTGGACTTGCCGGAACCTGATGCGCCCATGACCGCCACGAACTCACCCTTGTCGATCGTCAAGCTCAAGCCCTTGAGCGCGTTCACATCCACATCGCCCACGCGATAGCGCTTCCAGATGCCCTCGCATTGGATAAGCCTACTCATCAGAACTTCTCTCGTGGATCATGACAGGCGAGTCCGCACGGGACGATTCCGGATCAGGAACGTGACCGGTCAGGGGACTCGTTCGCGTGAGCGCCGCTGTCCACTCGGCGCGCCGAACCCGGGTGGGAGCTCTCCCATTTTTTTGACGCCGCGCGGCTGTTCAATGCCCACGATGACCTCGTCACCGGCAGCAACGCCGTCCGCAACAATCTCGGTATAGGTTCCATCCGAAATGCCAGTCTGCACGTTGATGAACTGGAGATCGCCGTTGTCGCTCTGCGTCCAGATGGGACGGGCCGCCGGACCGCTCCCCGCGACGAGCGTCGTTCGCTCCTGGGGGCGTCCCATGACGGCAGCATCGGATTTCGGAGGGTTGAATCGAAGGGCGGCGTTCGGCACTTTGAGGACGTTGTCCCGCTGGGCGACCACAATCGAGACGTTGGCCGTCATACCTGGCTTCAAGCGCAGATCCTTATTGTCCACTCCAATCACGACATTATAGGTCACGACGTTTTGCACGGCGATTGGAGCCAATCGTACCTGACGGATGGTGCCGGTAAACGGCATCCCCGGATAGGCATCGACCGTGAAGGTGGCCTCCTTGCCCTCGCTGACGCCGCCGATGTCCGACTCGCTGACGAAGGTGTCGACTTGCATTTTCGTGAGGTCGAGGGCGATGAGGAAGAGATTCGGCGTCGCAAAGCTGGCCGCGACCGTTTGACCGACTTCGACGTTCCTGGCCACAACGATGCCGTCGACCGGCGAGCGTATGGTCGTGTACTTGAGATCCAACTCGGCCGCATTCACCGTGGCCTCCGCCTGCTTCATTTGCGCGAGCGCCACATTCACTTGGGCGTCCGCACCCTGTGCATTGGTGATGGCCATATCGACGTCGTTTTGCGAGACAAACTGCTGGGCCGCAAGCGACTTCGCCCGCCCCAACTCACGCTGGCGTTGCGCTTGCTCGTTTTTGGCCCTCGACACATTGGCGCGCGCCATCTCAAGGTTGCTGACCGCCTGATCCCGTCGCGCCCGAAACGGCTCGGGATCGATGACGGCGACAACGTCGCCCGCTTTCACGATGGAATTGAAATCCGCGTGCAAGCTTTTGATCATGCCGGAGACCTGGGTCCCCACCTGCACGGAGACGACGGGATTGATCGACCCGGTCGCCGTCACGATCGAGACGACAGAACCCCGCTCGACGGTGGCTGTCCGATAGCGGATCGGCGTTTTCCGCTCTCCGTTGAAAAAGACATAGCCGCCGATCGCGAGACCGATGAGCAGGACGGCGCTGATCAGGAACAAGCGGCGCATAGGCGTAGTGACCGACACATCAGGACCGGCCCCATTCTAGCAAGAAGACGTAAAACGGAACAGGCCGTCCGCCTTTCGGCGGACGGCCTGTTCCACTCACGTCCACGCTGGCTCGCAGGATGGTACAACGCAGCTGACGGCCGTTTTCGACATCCCGTCTATGGACTGACAGTAATGCGATCTTTAATCATGTCAAAGGTTTCTTTCGGCACCACGTTCTTGGCAACAAGCTCACCCTTCACCTTGTACGGGCGGTTGCTGACGATCCGATCGGCCACATCCTTGGGCAGCCCGAGCAGCAGCACCATCTCGCTCGAAGACGCGCGGTTGACATTCGTCACGGCGCCCGGAGCAGCCATTCCTTCAGACGGCTTCGACAGGGAAGGCGAGGGCGGCGTCATGGCGCCCGGGGGTGCGGTCGGCGGCATCGTCGGCGCGAGGGTGCCGCCCGCAGAACGTGATTGGTCTTTGAGTTCCTTCTGGTAGCGCGCCACAAGGGATTTCAGCGTTTCGTTGTGGCGCTTCGTGTCCTCGTACTCCTGTCGCAGCGACCGGTTCTGGGCCGCCAGCTGCTTCACGCGGTCCTCAAGCTCTTTCGTTCGGCCTTCCGCGCTGCCCCGTTCTTTGTCGCGGCCGTATTGAATGCGTTCCAACTCATCCCGAGCGGCCTGCGCTTCGTTTCCGAACTTCACATTCAAATCTTTGAGCGTCTTGACCTGCTGCTCGAGTGCGCTCTTCTGCGCCCGCGTGGTGGCCAATTCCGTCTTGGCGGATTCCGTTTCGGCCAGAGCCTCCTGGTATTTCCGGTCGGACACACATCCGCTCACGGTGATGGTGCCCGCAATGATGATGACCGCCATCCACACAGGATTCATGCGACCCTCCCCTTCCCTCGTCACAGTAGGCATGGAATGCTCATGAAGACGCCATTTCCAGTCTGGCAACCGCTGGAACCAGCAGTATGGTCTTCTGTGTATGCCAAGCCTATGGCTTTGTCAACAGCAGCGAGGAGTCTGGGGAGGCGATCATCAGTTTTCGAAGGCTCCCTTGACGGAATGCCGGCACTTTGTGATTATGCGAGCATCTGCATGCATCCCCTGCGTTTCCCACTCAACACGGACGCTGCATGAACGAATGGGGTCCCGCCCTCGCGGTCATTCTCGGTGTCGTCGAAGGGCTGACCGAATTTCTGCCGGTCTCCTCCACCGGCCATCTGATTTTAGCCGGTCATGCGCTCGGATTTACCGGGGAGGTGGCCGCCAACGCCGAAATCTCGATCCAACTGGGCGCCATTCTCGCGGTCGTCGCCTACGAGCGCGAAAAGCTGAAAATGCTTATTTCCCGCGCCTTGGCTGAACAGGCCGAGCTGCGGCGATCACTGACCGGGCCTGCCGCGCCGTCCTGGCCCGACGTTCTTCGGCGCTCGATGGTCCTGCACCCGCATTTGTGGTTCTTGATCGGACTGGCAGCGGCATTTCTTCCGGCGGGGGTCATCGGATTTGCGACCCATGGCTGGATCAAAGCCCATCTGTTCAGCCCGCAAACGGTCGCCATTACCTCCGTAATCGGCGGCATCATCATCCTTGCCGTCGAATCACGCCGCCGAGAAGGTAGCGTCCGACACCTTGAGCAGGTCGGCGTTCGCAACGCCATCTACATCGGACTAGCCCAATGCGCATCGCTCATTCCCGGCATGTCGCGTTCGGGCTCGACGATCATCGGCGGTCTCCTCGTCGGTCTCGACCGGAAGGTCGCGACGGAATATTCCTTTTTTCTGGCGCTCCCGACCCTCATCATCGCCACCTGCTATCAAATGTGGAAGTCGCGAGACGTCTTCCGGTCCGAGGATTTTGCGGCGCTCGGCATCGGCTTGCTCGTGTCGTTTCTTGTCGCCTGGATCGTGATCGCCGCGTTCTTGACGTTCGTGAAACGCCACACGCTGCGCCCGTTTGCCTATTATCGTATCGTGATGGGCGTGATCGTCCTCTATGTCTTCGGCGTGTAAGCAGCGTCCGCTCGAGGAT
Source organism: Nitrospira sp. (assembly GCA_035495295.1). Classification (GTDB taxonomy): domain Bacteria; phylum Nitrospirota; class Nitrospiria; order Nitrospirales; family Nitrospiraceae; genus Nitrospira_C. The sequence goes on from DATJGE010000072.1 coordinate 25,106, forward strand.
TGGTGACACCCCCTCCTGGTGAATGTGCACCCACCCGCTGTCCTGCATTTCGATGTGACGTGAAGACCGGCGACGAAGCTGGCGAGACCGGCAGAGGTCTATCCGTAAGAAGGACGGCTCCCTATCAACCGCCCGCCGATGGTGGCGTCTCTGCGGCAGACAATGGCGCCTCCTTCCGTTCAAACGCGAAGTGGATGATCAGACAGACGACGCCGACGCTGATCGCCGAATCGGCGACATTGAACGCCGGCCAGTGGTAGGACTCGAGGTAGACGTCCAAAAAATCGACGACCTCGCCGAAGCGCAACCGATCGATCAGGTTGCCTACCGCTCCGCCAAGGATACCGGCGATGCTGACTTGACCAACCCAATCCTTAGCGGGTAACCGCACGAGGATCGTGCCCAGCAGCCCCAGGGCGAACAACGACGTGACGCCGAAAAAGACCGTCCGAAAGGCATTGCTGCTGCCGGCGAGCAGTCCGAATGCGGCGCCCGGGTTGCGGATATACGTAAAATTGAAGAGATTCGGGACGATGGGAATCGACTCATGCAGCCGCATCGAATGCATGATCCAGTATTTCGTGGCCTGATCCAGAATGATCACTGTGAAGGCAATCAGTGCCAGCAACACATACCGCGAACTCCGCGTCACTGTACGGCCTCTACGCAACGGTCACAAAGCGTGGGATGAGTCGCATCGGCTCCGACAGCCTCGCGATAGTTCCAGCAGCGCTCGCACTTCTTCGCCGTCGCTTTTGAGACGATCACCCGGAGCTCTGTCTGAGGTGCGGCCTTTAGTAGGACGCCGGAGACGATAAACAGGGCTGCGAGGTCGTGCTCATAGGGCCGTAAGAAGGCGTATGTGTCTGAATCGGCCCATACCTCCACGACCGCTTCGAGCGAAGAGCCGATCACCTTGTTCCTGCGTTGTTCTTCCAGCGCCGCCTGCACCGTCGTGCGAAGCTCCAGCAACCGATCCCAGTTTTCGGCCAATCGCGCATCCTGCCATACCGTCTCGGCTTCGGGAAATTCGGCCAGATGGATGCTCTCCGGCTTCAGGGATGCGCCGAACTGACGGCAGAGCGACTGCCAAATTTCTTCGGCCGTAAAGCTCAGGATCGGTGCCATGAGCTTCGTCATGGCGAGAATGATCTCGTACAGCGCCGTCTGGGAACTGCGGCGCGCCGGAGCGTCGGTCGGAAAGGTGTACAGCCGATCTTTGAGAATGTCCAAATAGACCGCGCTCATGTCGACGGAACAGAAATTGTTGAGCGCATGGTAGATGGCGTGAAACTCGAAGTCGTCGTAGGCCCGGCGCACGCGGCCTTTTAGGTCCTCCAATCGCATGAGCGCCCAACGGTCGAGCTCCGCCAACTGCGCGTAAGGCACTCGGTGACGCGCAGGATCGAAATCATACAGGTTGCTCAGCAAGAACCGGCAGGTATTTCGAATCTTCCGGTAGGCTTCAATCAGATGATTGAGGATCTCCGGCGAAATGCGTACGTCGTCCCTGTAATCCTGGGCGGATACCCATAGGCGCAGAATTTCGGCGCCGGACTGCCTGATGACGTCTTGCGGAGCGACAACATTCCCTGCTGATTTGGACATTTTCTTGCCCTGGCCATCCAGCACGAATCCGTGGGTCAGCACGGCCTCATAGGGTGCCCGCCGGTCGGTCACGATGCCGGCCAAGAGGGCGCTGTGAAACCATCCGCGATGCTGGTCTGACCCTTCGAGATAGAGATCTGCCGGCCACCACCGACGGGGCTTGAGCACGGCGGCGTAGCTCACGCCGGATTCGAACCAGACATCCAGAATGTCGCGTTCCTTCTCAAAGTGAGTGCCCGCGCACTGCGAGCAGGAAGTTCCAGTAGGCAACAGAGCCGTTGCAGGATGCTTGAACCACACGTCGGCGCCCTCCCGGTCCATGATCGACGCCACGTGTTCGATGATGACGGGATCTGTCAACACCCGGCGGCACTTTGTGCAGGTGAACGCCGGGATCGGCACACCCCACACGCGCTGCCGCGACAGACACCAGTCGGGCCGGTTGGCGATCATTCCGTTGATCCGGTCCTTGCCCCAGGGCGGAATCCATTTGACGCGGTTAATCTCATCGAGGGCCTGCTCGCGCAACGCATTCACGTCCATCGAGAGAAACCATTGCTCCGTCGCCCGAAAGATGACCGCGCTCTTGCACCGCCAACAATGAGGGTAGGAATGCGCCAGCGAGCCGTGCCCAAGGAGCCGGCCTTTCGCCCGGAGCACGTCCACGATTCCCGGATTGGCCTTGAACACGTGTTGTCCCGCAAACTCGGCGACCGCCTCCGTAAAGCGGCCGGCATCGTCGACGGGAGCCAGAATCTCGAGCCGTTCGCCGGCGGAAGCCTTGCCGTTGTGATCTAAGACGAGCAAGTAGTCTTCCATCCCGTGACCGGGGGCAATATGCACGCAGCCCGTGCCCTGCTCCAACGTGACAAAATCACCGAGCAGGACCGGTGAGAGACCCGTCGTCAGCGGCCGCTGGGTTTCCAATCCTTCGAATCCTTCGCCGCCCTTTCTCACGGCGATGATATGGTACTCGTCGATCTTGCAGGCCTTGGCGACGGTATCGAGGAGCTTCTCGGCGATGATCAACACTTCCGATCCGCTTCGAACGAACGCATAGTCAATGTCCCCATTGAGGCAGACGGCCTGGTTGGCCGGCAACGTCCAAGGCGTCGTGGTCCAGATGACGATCGAGACCGACGCCGCCTCGGGAGGGAGTTTGATGCCCGGGAATTTTGCGGCTACCGCCGACGCCCCGCCGGCCACGGGAAATCTCACGTAAATGGACGGCGACACATGGTCTTCGTACTCAACCTCTGCCTCGGCAAGCGCCGTTCGATCCTGCGTACACCAGAGAACCGGCTTCAGCCCCTTATAGACGCCGCCGCGTTCAACGAACTTCCCGAACTCCCGGACGATCGTCGCTTCGTAGGCCGGAATCATCGTCAAGTACGGATTCTGCCAGTCGCCGATCACGCCCAGCCGCTGAAACTCTTCCCGCTGGATGTTGAAAAACTTATCGGCATATTCTCGACAGAGCACGCGGATCGCCATCGCGTCGAGCGAATGCTTCTTCTCGCCAAGATCTTTCAACACCTGATGCTCGATCGGCAGACCGTGGCAGTCCCATCCTGGCACGTAGGGAGCATGGAATCCGGCCATCGTCTTGGCCTTGACGATGATATCCTTCAGAATCTTGTTCAGCGCATGTCCGATGTGGATGCGTCCGTTGGCGTAAGGCGGGCCGTCATGCAACATGTAGCGCGGGCGACCGTGGCCGGCTTCCTGGATGCGCCCATACAGGCCCATGTCATCCCACCACGCGAGCAGATCCGGTTCCCGCTGAGGGAGGTTCGCCTTCATCGGGAAATCGGTTTTGGGCAGGTTCAGCGTCGACTTGTAGTCCATGGAGACTCGGTGTTCGGTAACCAGTGAATTTTAGGAATATACCGAAAGGACAGGCGAGGTACTAGCGTAAACTCACGAATCACTTAGAGGATGGTCAAAAAGGATGTCATTTTCACCCGCCCACTCAACGTCGAGGGTTTGAGCGAAGCGAGACCGAAGCCAAAGCCCTTGTTCACCATCCTGGCGTTAGCTGACGGACATCATGCGATCGAGGGCTATCTTCGCCCAGTGCTTGTCATCGTCCGGCACCACGATGTGGTTGACTACGTGCCCGTCTGCAAGATTCTCCATGGCCCAACAAAGGTGGGCACCATCGATCCGGAACATCGTCGCGCACTGACACACCGTCGACGACAGAAAGAACACTTTTTTGTCCGTCAACTCGCGCTTCAACCGGTTGACCAGATTCAACTCCGTTCCGACGGCCCAGACGGAACCGGCCGGGGCGGCGGTGACGGTTTTAATGATGAACTCCGTCGAGCCCACCAGATCCGCGCGATTGACGACCTCTTCGTGACACTCCGGATGCACGATAACCTTGCCGTTGGAATATTGCTTTCGGAACTGGTCGACATGGACCGCCTGAAACATCTGATGCACGCTGCAGTGGCCTTTCCAGAGAATGAGCTTGGCCCGTCGAATCGCTTCCCTGGTGTTGCCGCCGTTGGGTTGGAAGGGATCCCAGACGATCATCTGTTCACGAGGAAGGCCCATCTTATTGGCGGTGTTGCGCCCCAGATGTTCGTCGGGGAAGAACAGGATCTTCTCTCGCCGGGCCCAGCACCACTCAATGACCGCTCTCGCATTGGATGACGTGCAGGTGATGCCTCCGTGTTCACCGCAGAAGGCCTTGAGCACGGCCGCCGAATTCACATAGACCGCCGGCATCACGGCTTCTTCGACCGGCAGGACCCGGCCGAGCGACTCCCAACATTGGTCCACCTGCTCAATCGCCGCCATGTCCGCCATCGAACAGCCGGCGGCCATATCCGGCAGGATCACGGTCTGCTTGCTCCGGCTCAAAATATCCGCGGTTTCCGCCATGAAATGCACGCCGCAGAAGACCACGAACGGACGCTCCGAGCGTTCAGCGGCCAGCTTCGAGAGGAGCAAGGAATCACCGCGGAAGTCCGCATGCTCGATGACCTCGTCACGTTGATAGTTATGGCCGAGCACCATGACTTGGTCGCCCAGAATCCGCTTGGCCTGCGCCGTGCGGTGGAATAGCTCATCCGCGGACAGCGACTGATACTCGGTGATAGGCTTTGGCAACGTCGAAACGACGGTCACGTCTAATCCTCGGGGTTACTCTGTAGAGCGTCATTGTACGATACGCATCCTCAGCCAATCAATGAAACCGGCCCGCGCAGAAGACCTTGCCTCTCGGGACCATTCGGCGGCATCCGCACCTAGGGCTATTAACCCGTTGACTTCATGCGACGGCGGGCGCTACCATCGGGCTCCAGAGCTAGGGGCGCCTGAAGGCTGAGAATCCGAGCAATCGGATGACCCTTGGAACCTGACCTGGGTAATACCAGCGTAGGGAAGCGGACCAAGCACGCCATGGGACTCAGCCGCACTCTCCCCGCGAAGTGCGGCTTTTTTATTGCCCGCACCGGACAACCGTCCACGGTCCGATGAAAGGATCTCCCATGACGACGAACGGCCAGCACGCGACCGCGTCAGCCATCACCACGCAACCGTTTCCGGCCTCACGCAAAGTGTACGTCGAAGGCATGCAGGCCGGCGTGCGGGTGCCGATGCGCGAGATTTCCTTGACGCCGACGAAATCCGTCAACGGCGGGGCGCCGGTTCCGAATGAGCCGATCGTCGTCTATGACACGTCCGGTCCGTACACAGATGCATCGATGACGATCGACTTGCGCGTGGGCCTTACCCCCCTCAGACGAGACTGGATTCTCGCGCGCGGCGACGTCGAACAACTGTCCGATGTCAGTTCCGACTACGGACGCCTCCGCGCCGCGGATGCCAAGCTCGCGACCCTTCGTTTTCAGCATATCCGCAAACCGCTGCGGGCGAAAGCCGGTCGAAATGTCACGCAACTGCATTATGCCCGTCGAGGCATGGTGACCCCTGAAATGGAATTTATTGCGATACGCGAGAACCAGTCCCGTGAGATCGCGCGCGAACTGGCCTCGCGCAACGGCCACGGCGGCGGCGTCGCTCAGCATCCGGGAAGGGCGTGGGGCGCGAACATGCCCACCGTCATTACACCGGAGTTCGTGAGGGAAGAAGTGGCCAGAGGCCGCGCGATCATTCCGGCCAACATCAATCATCCGGAAACCGAGCCGATGATTATCGGCCGGAATTTCCTCGTCAAAATCAATTCGAATATCGGGAATTCAGCGGTCACCTCCTCCATCGAAGAAGAGGTCGAAAAGATGATCTGGTCGACGCGGTGGGGCGCCGATACGGTCATGGACCTCTCGACGGGCAAGAACATCCATGAAACCCGCGAATGGATCATCCGCAACTCGCCCGTACCGATCGGGACGGTGCCGATCTACCAGGCGCTGGAGAAGGTAGGAGGCAAGGCGCAAGAGCTTACCTGGGAGATCTATCGCGACACGTTGATCGAACAGGCGGAGCAGGGCGTCGATTACTTTACGATTCACGCCGGCGTCCGGCTCGCCTATGTGCCAATGACGGCCAACCGCATGACTGGCATTGTCTCACGCGGCGGATCGATCCATGCGAAATGGTGTCTGGCGCACCATCAGGAAAATTTCGCGTATACGCACTTCGAGGAGATCTGCGAGATCATGAAGGCTTACGACGTCTCGTTCAGTCTCGGCGACGGCCTGCGGCCAGGCTCCATCGCCGACGCAAACGATGAGGCCCAGTTTGCCGAGCTTGAAACGCTCGGGGAGCTGACCAAGATCGCCTGGGCCCACGACGTCCAGGTGATGATCGAAGGTCCCGGACATGTGCCCATGCACATGATCAAGGTCAACATGGACAAGCAGCTCAAGGAATGCCACGAGGCGCCCTTCTACACGCTCGGACCGCTCACGACCGACATCGCCCCGGGCTACGACCACATCACGTCCGGAATCGGCGCCGCCATGATCGGTTGGTACGGATGCGCCATGCTCTGCTACGTCACTCCGAAGGAACACCTCGGCCTCCCCGACCGGGAAGACGTCAAGGTCGGCGTGATCACCTACAAAATTGCCGCCCATGCAGCGGACCTGGCCAAAGGCCATCCGGGAGCGCAGATCCGGGACAACGCCCTGTCGAAGGCAAGGTTCGAATTCCGCTGGGAAGACCAGTTCAATTTGTCGCTCGATCCTGACACCGCCAAGGAGTTCCACGATCAAACGCTGCCCGACGATGCGGCCAAGGTCTCTCATTTCTGCAGCATGTGCGGGCCGCACTTCTGCTCGATGAAGATCACACAGGACGTGCGCGACTATGCCGCGAGCAAACAGCTCAGTGAGCAGCAGGCGATCCAAATCGGGATGAAGGAAAAAGCCGAAGAATTCAAACGAACCGGCTCGGAAATTTACCGGTAGCCGTTCAGGCGGACACGAGATCGCATCGCGGCCGTTCGCCGAGGAGTCATGCCATGGGAAAGCCGAAGCCTGCGCCCCTGCGAGAGCGCGACATCACCAGGCAGATTGCACGCGAGTACTACAAGGAATTCGACCAGCTCATTGAAAGCGACGTCATCATCGTGGGGGCCGGTCCCTCCGGCCTCATCTGCGCTCATGACCTGGCGGACATGGGCTTCCGCACGGTAATCGTCGAACAGAGCCTGGCGCTTGGCGGTGGTTTTTGGCACGGCGGCTATCTGATGAACAAGGCCACCATCTGCGCGCCGGCGCATAAGATTCTTGAGGACATCGGCGTGCCCTGCAAGAAAGTGAAAGATTGCGAGGGCATGTACATCGTCGATCCTCCGCACGCCACGGGCGCGCTCATCGCCGCCGCTTACTCCGGCGGTGCACGAGTGCTCAATCTGACCAGGGTCGTCGATTTGATCCTTCGCCGTGAAGGCGTTCTCGAAGGAGTGGTGGTCAATAACACGACGGCGGAAATGGCGGGACACGATATCATCCATGTGGACCCGATCGCACTTGAAAGCAAGGTCGTCGTCGACGCCACGGGACACGACGCGGTGGTGGTCAATTTACTCAATAAGCGCAATCTCTACACGGAAGTGCCGGGGAACGGCGCCATGTGGGTGTCCCGCTCCGAGGAAGACATCATGGAACACACTGGTGAAGTCTATCCGAACTGTTTTGTGATCGGCTTGGCCGTGGCTGCCGTGCACGGCACACCCCGAATGGGTCCGGCCTTCGGCTCGATGCTCTTGTCCGGGCGGTATGGGGCGGAGTTGATCAAGAAAAAGCTGAAGCAAGAGTAGCATAGCCGTGACAGCCAGCGGCTCGTCAGACCCGTCACGCAGCATGGCCGCAAGAAGTGAGAAGGCCGAGGCGTAGATTGATGAATTCAGACGACTGAGAACGACGCTTGAGGTCAACGGGCGTCTCGGCGCCCTCGGGTGGGCGGCTGATAACGGACCTTTTTCATCAGCCTGACTTATGGATGTTCAAGACTTTTTGGTTCAAGGCGAAGGCCGGGAAGAGGACAAACGCGAAGCGTGGGAGCTCTTCCAGAAAGCCTACCAACAGCAGATGAAAGGCGAACTGGAGGAGGCCGTATCTCTGTATCGCCAATCGATTGCCGCGCATCCGACCGCCGAAGCCTATACGTTTCTCGGATGGACGTACAGCTTCATGGGCCGACTCAATGATGCCATCGAAGAATGCCACCGCGCCATCGCCCGGGATCCCGAATTCGGCAATCCCTACAATGATATTGGTGCCTATTTGATCGAGAAAGGCGAGCTCGATGAAGCCATCCCCTGGTTTCAAAGGGCGATGACCGCCAAACGCTACGAGAGTCCGGCATTTCCGCATCTAAATTTAGGCAGAGTATATGAAAAAAAAGGGAACTGGACGGAGGCCATCGCTTCGTACAAACAGGCGTTGGCCCTGAACCCGGATTACGTGCTGGCGAAGCGGTCGCTGGGACGGCTGGTCAGTATGTTGAACTGACGCATTGACGCTTGATGGTATGGCCATGACGACGACGTCGCACCCCGCCGAGCCGAGCGAGCACATGAATCACAAGACCGTATTGGTCGCTGTGACGGATATCTTCTTTTACACGAAGGTCCGCGATGCATTGCTGCCAGACGGCTACCGGCTCGAGCGCGCGCGATCCCAGGACGATATTGCGCTCAAGGCTTCATCCGCAGGCCCGGCTGCCGTCGTCCTCAATATGAACGATGAACGCCTAAATGCGTTTCAGGCGCTCGAGACGCTTCGCAGCGACCCCAAGCTGAAACACCTCCCGGTCCTGGCCTTCGCCAATCATGAGGAGGTCGATACATGGAACCGCGCAAAGTCGATGGGCGTCACGAAGATCGTGTCTCGAAATGAATTTTCGGCGCGCACCAAAGGGCTCATCGAAGAAATCATTGCCAACGCTGCGGCTCATCGGCATTGAGCGGACTGGCTCAGCTGAACGCTCGCGCTGTCAGCGTCCGGATAGATTTACATGACACAATCACGCCTGCACGACCACCATGCGAAGTTGAACGCCGCCTTTGAGGAGGTGACCGGCTGGCAAGTACCGGCTCGTTACGGCGACATGTTGGCGGAATATCGAGCAGTCCGCGAGCGCGTCGGCATCGCCGACCTCTCACACCGTGGCAAGCTTCGCGTGACCGGCGAAGACCGTGTGAAGTGGCTCCAAAGCGTGATCAGCAACGATCTCCTTGCGCTCAAGCCGGGGGAGGGACGGTATTCGAGCCTGCTGACCCATAAGGGGAAAATGCTCACGTACTTCCGCTGCTACATGCAGAACGATGCCGTCATGCTGGAAGACGTGGGTGAGATCGGCGACCAGACGTTCCTGGCGTTGAAAAAGTTTCTGCTCTACGGCACCAAGGCCAAATTGGAAAACTGTCGGGAAAGCTGGGGTCTGCTGCTGGTGAGCGGTCCGAAAGCGGCGGCGGTGATGCAGGCGGCGTTCGGCACGGACATCGACGATCTGAGGCCGGTCAGTTTCATCTCGGCGGCCATCGGCGGCCAGACGGCGCTGGTGGTCAGTAGCGAGGAGACCGGAGAGCGTGATGTTGAGATTCTCACTCCGGCCGATGGCCTGGTCGCTGCCTGGGAACGGCTCATGGAAGCGGGTGCGCCGTACGGGATCACGCCTGTCGGCAGCGAGGCGAGGGAAGCGCTTCGTCTGGAAGCGGGCATTCCCAAGGCAGGTCCTGACTTGAACGAAGAGATCGTTCCGCCCGAAGCTAACCTCCAAGACAAAGCCTTCAGCTTGAGCAAAGGCTGTTATCCCGGGCAGGAAGTGGTCGCCCGCATGGATACCTACGGTTCTGTCCGTCGGCATCTCGTCGGCCTGGTTGTGAAGAGTTCCGTCGTGCCGCCGAAAGGGGCCAAGCTGTTCAGCGGCAACCGTGAAGTCGGATGGGTCAGCAGCGCGGTGCTATCTCCGCTTCTCAAGGCACCGATCGCCCTTGGGTTTCCGCTGCGCGATTTCAGCCAAGCCGGAACAGCCCTCTCAATCGATGTGGATGGAGTGCGGCACGAAGCCGCCGTTCAGGCGTTACCCTTCCGCGGCATATCGTCGTAGGATCGTTTCGTCAAGCCCGTTCGGGATTGCGCGCCGCAGACACGGCTCGGGCAAAAGCGAGCAGGCTCGCCCGCTCAGAGTCGTCGAGCGCGAGCAGCAAGTGCGCTTCTTCTCCGTGCATGAGGCGGAGGCTCAGGAAAGGCTCTTCTTTCCGTTTTTCCTTGTTGTCCCACATGGCGTCGATCACCTGAACCTTGTCGAGCTGTCCCACCGAGACGATGTCGTACCGGAAATAGGCATCCCCGATCACGATGTCGAATACCACGTTGCCGGCAGTCAGTAGCAGCATGTTGAACCGGCCCTGCTCTTCGTAGCCTTCCGGCAGGAATTTGTTGACGTGGCAGAGCGCCACCTTGCGGTCCGCCAACGCGGCGCGGATCTTTTCGCGCAGCGCCGGATAATCGATCTGCAGCGCCTTCTCGTCCGGGCTGGTCGCCGCGACCGCCGCAGCCTGCGCCTTCTCAAAAATCTCTTCTGCCGACATCAACCCTGCCATGACCGTACTCCTTCATTGTGTGACTGTTGCTGCTATTTCGTGCGCACGGCGCGGGCCACGCCGATCAACCCCAAGGCCGCCCAAGAGAACTCCAACAGGATGAATCCTGCTCTTTGGTCGACGATGGCAACCACACCGAGCAGGAGAGAACCGACGATGTTCAGCGCGAGATACCCAGCGTGGAGTTCCCGCCAAATTCCGCCCTGATTCAGCCCATAGGCGGCAAGCACCATAAGGGCGCCGACCACGGACATGATTTGCAGCCACATGCGGAACGTTCCTTATGAGAGAAACCGAGTCGCGTTTTTGACCGTCCTCTGGCCGACGCCGGGTTCCCACGCTGCTTCTCCTGCCGTTGACGGTACGACACGGAGCCGAGAAGGCTTGTTGAACGCGCTGCGAAAGGAGCTACCGTACCCGGCCGACAACCCCGAATGCAAGTGCCTGCGGGGCCTTAGCCGTTCCGCGCACGCACCTTGTAGAAGAACCGCGTCTTTCCCGACGCGTCCAGCATCGACACTTCAAACGCGTCTTTGGTCACGCGAACCAGACCGAAATTGTCATAGCCTCCCTCATTGACCAGCGTGGTGGGATGCAAGGCCGGACTTGGAGCGGTGAGACGGCCGGGGGATGCCGACAACGGCCCGCTCACGAACTCGTGAAAATCGGCAATGCCGTCCTGGTTAGGATCGTAGATGTTGGCCTGGACCCAATGGACGTCTCCTCCGAGGAAGACGACGTTGGGGATCCGTTTTCCGATAATCTCATCGACGATCACTTGCCGCTCTCGTTCGAAGCCGGTGCCGTCCGCCCCGCCGGCCCAACCATCATAGCCCGGCACGGCGTCTCCACCGCCTTTGGGAACGGACAGGGGGACACTCGTCACGATGACTTTCCATGTCGCCGTCGAGCCCGCCATGCCCTCGAGCAACCATTGGAGCTGCGGTCGCCCCAGCATCGTCTTGGCCGGTCCATCCGGGTCGGCGTTCTTGCTGCGGTATTGGCGGGTATCAAGCAGAAAAAGTTCCAGGTGGGAACCGTATCGAATACTGCGGTACAGACGGTGACGATCTGAGGAGTCCGTATGGATCGGCCAGTATTCGCGGAAGGCTTGCCGCCCGGCGGGCATTTGCGCCTCGAAAGGGCCGGAGAAGTTGTTCTTCACTTCATGATCGTCCCATACCACATAGACCGGCACCCGATCTAAGAATCGCCGCAAGGCCCCAGCGGCCCGCTGATAACGATGTTTGGCCCGATATTCCGCCACTGTCGTGGCGAGGGTATTGGAACCTGGCTCGTTGGGCGGCGATAGGCACACATTGTCGCCATAAATCGTGTCGCCGAGGAAGATGAAAAAATCTGGCCGCACTTCACTGATCGTGTCGAAGATCGGATATCCGGCTTCACCCCGCCGACAGCGATCCTGTCCTCCCAAATCGCCGCTCCAGGCGAACGTGACGGGGACAGAGTCGGACGGGTCAGGCAGCGTCGTGAATTCGCCCTGCGCAGCCACCCGCGGCGGCGAAGCCGACTGTCCGCTGTCCGGCTCGCTCACTAGGACGTAGTACCGGTATCTGGTGTGCGACGCAAGGGGCTCGAGCGTGAGCGTCAAGGTGAAATCCGTTTCAGGACTGGTGACGAACGTCGGGGTACGGGCGGCCGCCGACTGTACGGAGGCCATCGCCGATATTGTTTTCCACGCGTCGACGGAGGCCCATTCCATCTGGATGCGTTTCGAGCCATCGGTCCTGAGCCAAAATTCCGCGGAATGACTGGTGATGTCGCCGACTGCCGTCCCTTCGGGCAGGCTGGGCTGTTGCACCTCGGCATGATCAGTGAACGGGCTGCCTGGCGGTAGCCCTTCGCGGGACGGTGAAACGCAGGCCGTAAAGACAAGAACTGCCGCACCGAGCGAAATGAGCACGGATGAGATGGCCGCAAGCTTTCTCAAGGTTGAAAATCGAGACGAGCGTCCTGCATACTGCATTCTACGAGGAGATCCTAATGAATGATTTGAGTTGCCTGATTGAGGGGTGCCAGGGAAAAGTGTATTCGCCGGCAGGCACTCAACATGTCTGCAAAGAACATTTTTTGAACTTTCTGACCTGGCGCCGGCGCAAGGGCCCACAGATGTTCATCCACTATGCCGGCCTCACCATGGAGCAGCGCGACTCCATCGCCGCCGAATGGTCCAAGACCGTCTCCATCATCGAAGCACCTTCGGGGTCAAACTCCTAAACCCGTGCCGGGATCTGCTCTCTTGGATTAACACTTGCCTGTCGCCTCACCGTCCCGAGGCCCGAACACTCTGACGCTCGCTATTCCTCGCTCGATCGGCTCATCACCGGACTGCCATGGTGGTGGATCATGAGCCACTCGTCGCCAATGCGCTCGAACAGGTTTGTGGCGAGCACTCGTGCGTGCTGCGGCTCATCGGATTGCTGGCTCGTGATGTTTTCGACGCAGATCACCCAGGCCATGTCGCCTGCGACCTGCACCATTGATTCCGTCAGCTCAAACTTCATCGAAAAGGTGTTGTTGAAGATCAAGACCCAGGAGTCGCGCACTGCCGGCCACTCAGAACGAAGCGTCCAGCCGGGATGCACGCAGGTGACATAGTCCAGGTGCGCCCATACCTCGTCCATCTTCGAAATGTCGAGGCTTTCAAAAGCCTCATAGAACTTCTGGTTGGCTTTGGTAACTTCTTCTATCCGTCGTTCGAGCACGCGCCGCTCGTTTTGGCAAAAGGCTGTCCAGATGATGCAGCGCGATCGCTGCCGCGGGTCAAGGCGGTTATCATACTGGAATCAACGGCGGAAGCGCGAGAGATTTAGGACGCAAGCCTCGACGTCTGCACATGGACGACCCAGACACCGAAGAGGATAAGAACGATCCCCGCTATCTCAATGGCGCCCACCGCTTCGTTCAGAACCAAAGCGGACAACGTCACCGCGGCAACCGGGGTCAAATTGCCCAGCACCGACGCGCGGGATGGACCGATGTTTTTTACACCGAACAGCCATGCCTGTTGCGCAATGGCCGTCGCAAATACCACGAGGTAGCCTAATGCGAGCCAGTCCGACGGCGCAACGGACTCCAGGCCCCTATACAG